>PLIR01000092.1 GCA_003139415.1 Myxococcales bacterium
GCCCCGACGATAAAGGAGCCCTTTAGGATGCTCGACCTGGACCTTTCGGGAAAGCGGGCCGTGCTGACCGGCGCCAGCCTGGGAATCGGCGCGGCCGCCGTCCGCGCCCTCGCCGACCAGGGCGCGCGCGTGTGCTTCTGTTCGCGCGGTCCCGAGAACGTCGCGGCGCTTGCCGACTACCGCCCGCTCAGCGGCGACGGGTCGGTCCGCGGCTTCGCGGCGGACATGGCCGACAAGGGGTCCGTCGACGCGTTCCTGGACGGCGTGCTGGCCGACGGCCCGATCGACATCCTCGTGAACAACGTCGGCGCCTCGCCCTCGCGCAACTTCCTCTACATGAGCGACGACGACTGGGCCTCGCTGTTCGAACTGAACCTGATGTCGGCGGTGCGCTGCACGCGCCGGCTGCTGCCGGCGATGCGGCAGCGCCAGTGGGGCCGGGTGGTGATGGGCTCCAGCGGCGCGGCCTTCTATCCCAACGCGGCCTTGATCGACTACAGCGCCTCGAAGGCGGCGATGATCGCCATGCGTAAGGCCCTGGCGCGGAAATACGGCGCCGACAACATCCTGGTGAACTCCGTCGTGCCGGGTCTCATCCACACGCCGATGTGGGAGCGGGCGGCCAGCGAAGTAGCCGCCGCCAACGGGACGACCATGGAGGCCGTGCTGGCGGGCAACGGCAGGGCCGTTCCGGTGGGGCGGTACGGAACCGCCGAGGAAGTCGCCGCCGTGATCGTCTTCCTGTGCTCCGGCGCCGCCTCATACGTCAACGGCGCGACGATCACCGTCGACGGCGGCGACGCCGACCGCCACCTCTTCGCGCAGAACCTCTCGCACACGGTGGCGCCGTGGCTGCGCTTCGACGGGAGCATCGGGTTCTCGCAGTGGGAGCACTTTGGCCCCGTCAACGACGTCAAGCTTCGCCGCGTTCTGCCCGATGGCACCGAGGTGCTCGCCGTCGCGGGCCAGCACGGCAAGCCCGTCAACTCGCTCTTCACCATCAAAGAGATCTCGCCCAACTTCATGCTGGGGATCGGCACCGCGCGCGACCGCACGATCCACGCGGGCACGCTGCTCACGATCGACTCGCGAAACCAGAGCGACCCGGCTTGCATCGACGGCACCGCGTACACGACGGCCAGCACGGGGAGCCACGCGTGCCTCGACGAGGAGAGCGCCTCGTTCAACATCCTGACGCCCAACGTGCCGTCCGGGAGCGACCCCTCGCCCGTCGGGCGCTACCGCGAGCCGAGCGTGCTGCCCAACGGCGGCATCCTCACCTCGTGGGCCGACGGCCCCGTCAACGACATGTGCGAGCAGTCGCTGACGCCGCCGGACTTCGGCATCTACGTCTACAACACGACGAGCGGGCAGAACGAGCTCGTGTACAACGACCGCACGGCCTGGGATCTCAACGCCCTCGCGGTCGTGGCGCGGACCGAGCCGCCGGTCGTGTCGAACCTGCTGAACATCCAGAACTCGACGGTGCCCTCGCGCATCGGGTCGGTGAACGTCGCGATCACGGACCTCAACGAGGTGGTCACGGGCGCGCAGTTCAACAACACCCCGCTCTCCACGGCTCTCAAGGAGGGCGCGGTCGCCGTCCGCGTCATCGAGGGCTTCTCGAGCGAGGCGGCCAAGGGCGTGTCGATGTTCGGCTTGACGATGTTCGAGGGCGCGGCCGTCCTCGGCGAATCGCCGGTCTTTCCGGACGGGAGCTGGCTGGCCAACGTCCCGCCGTACATCCCGCTCCACCTGCAGCCGATCGACAAGTACGGCCTCGCGATCCGCAATCAGCAGCTCTGGATCCAGACGATGCCCGGCGAGCAGCGCCGCTGCATCGGCTGCCACGAGTCGCGCACCGGACAGGGCGTCCCCGTGTTCCAGGGCCAGACGGCCGCCGAGCAGGCCGCCGGCAACCCCTCGAGCTCGATGGTAGCGGACTTCACCGAGTCCATCCCGCAGCGCACCGAGTTCCCTTGGGACAAGAAGGTGCAGCCGATCCTCACGGCCAAGTGCGTGAGCTGCCACAACCCGTCGACGACGGGCTACTACTTCATGAGCCGCACCGACCCGGTGACCGGCCAGATCGCGACCTACAAGATCCCGACGCTCGACCTCTCGGACACGCCCGTCACCGTCTATTACGACCGCGACGTGTCGACCTGGCCCGCGTCGTACGTGTCGATCTTCTACCCGGCCACGCTCAACATGGCGGGCGACGGCGACAGCACGGGGACCATCGCCGTGACCGGGACCGTCCCGCCCAACTACGGCGTGCCGGGCAGCGCCCGCGCGTCGGTGCTCACCCAGACGATCAACCTGCACGGCACCGATGGCTCGACGGCTTGGCCGGCGAACCCCTTCCACCCGGAGAACGTGGGCGTCACGCTCACCGACGACGAGCGCAGGACCATCGCCGTGTACCCCATGGACCTCGGTGGCCAGTACTGGGCGCGGCAAAACACGGGCTTCGTGCCCTTCACCAACGGTGACCCAGTCACCCCGAATCAATGAGCGGCGCGAGCTTGCCACGGGAGGATCGACGTCATGCGAGGTAACGCAATCATGAGGCAGGCGGCGGTGGCGATGCTCGCCCTGGCGGGCGCGTTCGCGGGGCACGATGCGCGGTCCCAGAGCGCAGCGGCTCCCACCCAGGTCACGCCCGCCGGTTCGGGATTCTCCGGCGTGTACGGTCAGGTGCCGGCCGACCAGGTCGAGTTTCTGTCGACGCCGGAGCACATCCTCAGCGCAGTGGCGAGCGGCGCCCCCTCGCTCGTCTGGGAGGCGCTCGAGCACGGCGAGAAGATCGAGTGCCTCAACTGCATCGCCCCGGTGGCGGCGCTCCTCTACGACGCCAACGCCAAGACACGCGAAATCGCGGCGTGGTGGTTGCGCCGGCGGGTGGTCGGCGTCTTCGGACCGGGCGAGGTTTACCAGCAGACCGTCCAGACGCTGCAAAGCAATTCGAACCCCGTGCTCCGCGCCTACGCCGCCAACGCGCTCGGCGAGTTCTTCGTCACGCCGGGGATCGCCGCGTGCGCGGCCGCCGCCGTCGGGGACTCCGACCCGGGCGTCCGCGCGGCCGCCGCGACGGCCCTCGGCCGCCTCAACGACGACGGGAGCGGCGCGCTCGGACAGGCGATGGGCGACAGCAACCCGACGGTGTCGCTCGCGGCGCTCGAATCCTCCGCGCGGATCAACTCGTACTCGGCCATCGCCAGCATCTCGGCCCTCGGGGCCAACCCGAACGCCTTCGTCCGCCGGCGTGCGATGGAGGTGCTCGACGCCCTCGATGCGGTCGACACGGTCCTCATCGTGAGCCTGGAGGCCTTGCACGACAAGGACGCCGGGGTGCGCGCGGCGGCCTGCCACGCCCTGGGGACGTTCGGCAATTCGGCCGTCGTCAGCGTACTGCAGCAGCTGTCGCAGAACGACCCCGATCCGTTCGTGCGCGACGAAGCGCAGATTGCGCTGCGGAGGCTGTAAGCGATTCGTTACCATCCGGGGTCATGCGAGCCGAGAGCCTTCTCCCGTTCGCGCTCCTCGTGTTCGTAGGCGTGGTGGTCTCGGGGGCCTGCACCACGGTCGAGCCGACGCCGGCCACGTTCTTCGGCCAGACGATCGCGCCCGTCTTGCAGAACTCGTGCGTCCACACGAACACGGGCGCGGGCTGCCACGAGTCGGATCCCCGCGGGAACGCGTTCGGGAACCTCGACGTGTCGTCTTATTCGGGCATTAACGCGCGGCGCGACCTGCTCCTCGACTACGGGCCCTACCAGCAGCCCTCGCTGCTCGTGAAGAACGTGCCGCCCTTCCAGCTGACGGTGAACCTGTGGGACGGCACGCAGGTCCCCGTCACGACGGACATCAAGCACGTGGGCGGTCCCATCCTCGACCCCACCGCGAGCGCCTACCAGCTGCTGCGGAGCTGGATCGACAACGGCGCGACGGAGAACAACACCGGCGTGGCCCCCGTGTTCCTCGCTCAGACGCCGTGCACGAACGTTGTCCCGTCGGCGGCCGGCTTCGACCCGAACACGGATCCGACCACGAACGACTTTGCGGGCTTCAAGGCGAACGTCAGCCCGATCCTCGGCCAGACTTGCGCCAGCGGCAACTGCCACGGCACGACGGTGAACGCCCTTTACCTCACGTGCGGCGCGAGCCCGCAGGGCGTCCGGTGGAACTACTTCGCGGCTGCCGATTACCTCGCCGCCACCGCGGCGGAGAGCGAGATCGTGCGCCGTCCCTTGGCCACGGCGCAGGGCGGCAGCTACCACGAGGGCGGGCCCCTCTTCACGTCCGTGCAGGACCCGAACTACGTGGCCCTGCTCGACTGGGCCGAAGCGCACGGGCCGCCGCAGACGGGTCCGCTCGATCCGGCGTTCGCCTTCTTCGCGCAGAAGGTGCAGCCGATGCTCGTGAAGAAGGGCTGCATGATGGCGCAGTGCCACTCGGCGGCGATGTTCCACGACTACCGCCTCCGCGGGGGATCGGCCGGGAGCTTCTCGCTGACGGCGACGCAGCGGAACTACGTGCTCAGCGTGGCCCAGATGTCGTTCGAGAGCGAGGACGTCGGCTCGAGCCGCCTCGTGCGAAAGAACCTCTATCGCGCGGTCGACGCCGTCGCGCCGGGCGCCATCGGCATCACCCACCGCGGAGGCTCGCTGTTCGAAGACTTCGGCACCCAGCTCGCCAGCGGCACGCTCTGCGACGCGGGCAACTACGACTACGACTCCGCGCCGGTCGACACGATCCCCGCGTACTGCGTGGTCCGCGAATGGCACCGCCGCGAGCGCCTCGAACGCAGCGTCAACGGCCTGACCGCGATCGTCTACGTCAGCCGAGCCATCCCGGCCGCGCCGGACCGCCCGCAGGATTTCGACGTCTTCGCGGGTGGCGCAAGCCTTCACATCGCCGCGGCCACGCAATCGGCGACGGGCGCCGTGCAGATGACGGCGGGCGGCGATCAGGCCGTCGACCTGACGACGTGCGGGCTCGGGTCGTCGCCCGACGTCCGCCGCCCCGCCGTCTCGTGGGATGCGACCACGATCGCGTTCTCGGGGCGGTCCACGGCGAGTGACCCGTTCGCGATCTACACCGTCCACGCCGACGGCACCGGCTGCACCAAGCAGCCCGACATCGCCAACCACCCGGCGAGCGCCCAGGGGATCCTCGAGCACGACTTCGACCCCGCCTTCAGCCCACCGGGGCCCGACGGCGTCGAGCGCGTCGTCTTCGCGTCGACGCGCGGCAACCTCGACTCGAGCCCCTTCGACTACAGCGGCCCCCAGGTGACCCCGGAGGACCCGACCAAACCCAACGCGAATCTCTACGTCCTCGCCCCCGCCGCGTCGGGCGGCGGCATGGCGGTGAGCCAGCTCACCTGGCAGCTCAACATGGAGCGGCTGCCGAGCTTCATGCAGGACGGCCGCCTCGTCTACACCGTCGAGAAGCGCGAGCCGAACTTCTACGAGCTCGCGCTCCGGCGTCAAAACCTCGACGGCGGCGACTACCATCCGCTCTACGCGCAGCGAGCCACCATCGGGTACAACCAGGCGGCCTACGTCGTCGAGCTCGCCGACAAGAACTTCGCGACGATCTTCAGCAACGCGGGCGCCGTGCACAGCGCGGGCGCGCTGGCGGTCTTCAATCGCTCCCTCGGCGTGGACTTCGCCAGCCAGACGCCTGCCGACTACCTCGTCAATCCGAGCGTCATCGACGGCGGGTCCCCTTCGGCCCCCGAGCCGGGCTTCTTCCAGCACTCGCTCCAGGTCGTGGCGACGGACGGGTCGTACACCAGCCCGTCGCCGCTCCCCGGCAACCAGATGCTCGTGAGCTTCGGCACGGGCGCCCCGGCGACGTTCGGCGGCGACTACGACGTCTACGTGCTCGACCCCAACGACGGCAGCAAGACGCTCCTCTTCGGAGACCCCGGCACCGCGGAGGTCGAGGCCGTCGCCGTGTATCCGCGCACGCCCAAGGGCATCTTCGTGTCGGCGCCCGACGAACCGAACGGCCATACGTCGTTCTCGTCGAGCATTGGCGCCGCCGCAGACGTGACCGTGCTCGACATGCAAGTCCTGGCGTCGCTGCTGTTCCAAAACACGCCAACCGGCCGGCTCGTCGAGTCGGACCTCAAGAGCTTCAACGTCTACGAAGAGCTGCCGCCCCCCGCGGGCGTGACGAGCTTTCCCGCCTGCGGGGGCAACACGGTGTGCGACGCGTACGGCAAGGTCTACGTGCGCCGCCGACTGCTCGGCACCGTGCCGATCCTGGCCGACGGCTCGGCCCACTTTCGCATCCCCGGCGGGCTGCCGATGGTCCTAGAGCTCGGCGCGGACAGCGAGTCGAAGAGCCTTGGCCTACCGCGCTGGCAGCGCGAAGCGATGACATTTCTCCCCGGCGAGATGGCGCATCAGGCCTTCCCCGGCGGCTTCTTCAACAACCTCTGCGCCGGCTGCCACGGCTCGCTCAGCGGCCGCCCCACAGACTCGGCGCTCAATCCGGACTTTCTCACCCAGGCATCGGCCGTGGCGGGCACGAGCGCGGCACCGACGGATCTGTCCGGTGGGCCCTCGGGCCGCGGCCCCGTCCTCGCCCCGCCGTTCACGCCGTAGCCCTCGCAGGCAACAGGGAGGTCGTGGCCTTCCCGTGCATCTCTGAGCTTGAGTGATGCGCATGTCGCGTGGAGAAACGCCCGTTTTGGCTTGAGAGATGCGCAGCGGCGTCGCGCCGACGTGCTCCGGTGGCGTTCTCGGGTCCGTCCGAGCGTGAGAGACGCGCCGGGAGGCCACAACCGCGATCGCGTGAGATCGGAAGATGCGCCTCTGAGCGAGAGAGATGCATCTCTCGGCGACGTAGGCGCCCCTCTCCTCTTGAGAGATGCGCGTGCGAGCCACGAGCGCACACGGGTAACCCGGACGGGCGACCAGTTCGGCCAAAGAGAGGCCTCGCTCAGGCTCGTCGGACCGCCCTTGTCCCGCACCCGACCCGGACACATGGATAACCCCCTGGCCAAAGCCGTGAATGAGCCGATGCAGAGGGGACTCAGCCGGGGACGGGGTGACGCGGGCGCCGTTTTAGGCCAAATAGCGGGTCCCATGCCCCCTCTTCGCCTCGTCTTGCGTTACGTCGTCGCCCCGGCGTGCCTCGTCGCTTCGTTTTTCGCGTGCACCCCCGATGTGCCGCCGCCCGCCGCACCGGTGGCGCCGCCTCCCGTGAGCGTGGTCCCATCGTCGGCCGCAGCTCCGGTCGTCGTCGCCGATCCAAACCTCAAGGGAGCCGACGAGAAGGCGCTGGATCGCTCCGTCGCGCCTTGCGACGACTTCTACCAGTTCGCGTGCGGGGGCTGGATGAAGGCGACGCCCATCCCCGAGGACGAGGCGAGCTGGGTGCGAAGCTTCAGCGTCATCCACGAGGAGACGCAGAAGTCGCTTCGCGGCACCCTCGAGCGGGACGCCCAGGGCGACACGCGGGGCGACGCGTATGGCCAGCAGCTCGGCGACCTCTGGTCGTCGTGCATGGACGAAGAGGCCATCGAGAAGCGCGCGGTGTCCGACCTCAAGCCGGACCTCGGCGTCATCGACAAGGTCCACGACACCAAGTCGCTCGTCGCCGCGCTCGCGCACCTGCACTCGGTCGGCCTGGGCGCGACGTTCTCGATCGACAGCGAGATCGACTTCAAGGACGCGACGCAGATGATCGCGGGCATATCGCAGGGCGGGCTCGGCCTCCCCGAGCGCGACTACTACTTCCGCGACGACCCGCGGGCCAAGGACATCCGCGCCGAATACGAGAAGCACGTGGCCCGCACCCTGGAGCTGCTCGGCGAGCCGGCCAAGCAGGCGGAGGCGGAGGCCAAGACGATCATGGCCATCGAGACCCAGCTGGCCGGGGCCTCGATGACGAACGTCGAGCTTCGCGATCCGCAGAAGATCTACCATCGCCTCGATCGCGCCGGGCTCAAGGCGATCGCGCCCGACGTGTCGTGGGACACGTACTTCACGGCGATGGGTTTCCCCGACATCACGGCCATCAACGTGGGGCAGCCCGAGTTCGTCAAAGCGCTCGACGCGATGACCAAGACCGTGAAGCCCGCGGATTGGCGGGCGTACCTGCGCTGGCACCTCGTCAAGGACGCGTCGCCCTGGCTGTCGCACGCGTTCGTCGACGAGTGGTTTCACTTCCGGCAGGTGATGACGGGGACCAAGGCCCTGCAACCGCGATGGAAGCGGTGCGTGCAGTTCGCGGATCGAATGATGGGGGAGGCGCTGGCGCAGCCCTTCGTGAAGGAGCACCTCGGCGCGGACGGCAAGCACGCGGCGGACGACATGGTCCTGGCCATCGAGGCCTCGATGAAGGCCGACCTCGAGGCGCTCCCGTGGATGGATGACCCCACGCGGCTCAAGGCGGAGGAGAAGCTCGCGGCGATCGCCAACAAGATCGGCTTTCCCTCCAAGTGGAGGAGCTACGACGGCCTCGCCATCGACCGCGCGTCGTTCGTGCAAAACGCGCAGCGGGCGAGCGCGTTCGAGGTGAAGCGCCAGCTCACCAAGGTGGGCAAGCCCGTCGACAAGAACGAGTGGGAGATGACGCCGCCGACGGTCAACGCCTACTACGAGCCCACCATGAACGAGATGGTCTTTCCCGCGGGCATCCTGCAGGAGCCCTTCTACGGGCGCGACCAGTCGCCGGCCCTCAACTTCGGGGCGATCGGCATGGTCGTCGGGCACGAGCTCACGCACGGCTTCGACGACGAGGGCCGTCAGTTCGACGCAATGGGCAACCTGCGCGACTGGTGGAGCCCGCCGGTCAGCGGCGAGTTCGACAAGCGCGCGGCATGCGTCGAGCACGAGTACGACGCCTTCGTCCCCGTCGACGACCAGCACATCAAGGGCAAGCTCACCCTGGGCGAGAACATCGCCGATCTCGGGGGCTTGCGCCTCTCGTTCGCCGCCTTCGAGCGGACGGAGAAGGCGCGGCCGTCCACCCCCTTGCTAGGCGGGTTTACCCCCACCCAGCAGTTTTACGTCGGCTTCGCGCAGGCCTGGTGCGCGAACTACCGCCCCGAGGCGCTGCGCCTGCTCGTGGCCACGAACCCGCACTCGCCGCCGAGGTTCCGGGTGAACGGCCCGCTCGTCAACCTGCCCGAGTTCGCACACGCGTTTCAGTGCGCGGAGGGCGCGCCCATGGTCCGCGCCGCCGGGCAGCGCTGCGACATCTGGTGACGGGCGCCGCCGCCCTTCAGCCGTGCACGCCGACGACCAGATCGTCGGCGTGAACCAGGACGGCGAGATCCATCAGGGCTTCGGGGAGGTCGTCGCGGGTCTTGCCGCACGCGATGGCGGCCTCCGCGGCCCCGCAGCGCGCGAGCCCCCGGGCGATCTCCGTGCCCTCGGCGTCCACGATCCGCACGGCGTCGCCGGCGCGGAATCCCCCGCGGATCCCCAGGACCCCGACGGACAGGACGCTCTTGCCCTTGGCGCGGACCGCTTCGACGGCGCCGCGGTCGAGCACCATCTCGCCTCTCGGGCGCAGGGTGAACGCGATCCAGTATTTCTTCGCGCTGAGCCGCTCGGTGGAGGCGACGAACAGTGTCCCCACGTCGTGCCCGGAGAGCACGCTCTCCAGGATCCCCTGCACGCGTGCGTCCGCGACGACGACGTTGGCGCCGGCGAGCGTCGCCCGGCGTGCTGCCTCGATCTTGCTGGCCATGCCGCCCGTGCCGACGGCGCTCGTCGACCGGCGGACGTGGGGCAGCGCGTCCCGCACGACGTCGCGCACGATCGGGATGCGGCGGCCCTCCCCGTCGAGCAGTCCCTCGACGTCGCTCAGCAAGACCACGAGCTCGGCGTCGACGAGGGGCGCCACCATCGCGGCGAGCTGGTCGTTGTCGCCGAACCGGATCTCGTCCACGGCCACCGAGTCGTTCTCGTTGAGGACCGGGACAGCGCCTGCATCGAGCAGGGCGCCGAGCGCGGCGCGGGCGTTGTTGGCGCGCGTCCGATCGGCGAGGTCCGCGTGGGTCAAGAGCACCTGAGCCACCGCGACACCGCGGGCGTCGAAGGCTTCTTCGTAGGCGCGCATGAGGAGCGATTGGCCCGCCGCCGCGGCCGCCTGGAGCTTGGCCATCTCCTTGGGGCGCGTGCGGTAGCCGAGCTTCTTCATGCCGAGGGCGATGGCGCCGCTCGAGACGACGACGAAGGACGTCCCGCGTCGCTCCGTCACCGCGCCGGCGAGACTGTGGAAGACGTCGCCGCCGCCCGCCAGGGTCCTCGACCCGATCTTGACGACGACGCGCCGCGCGCGCTCGAGGGCATCGCGCGGGCTAGCCATGGGATTGAAGAAGCAGATCGTCGAACGCTGCCTCGACACGAAGGAGCAGCCGCTCGGGGAGGCCGGCGGCGAAGCCGAGGAGGGTATCGACGACGGCGGTTGCCGCGTCGCGCTCCTCGGTGGACGTCGCGGATGGTCGCTCCGGTCCCGCCGTGACCGTCACGGCGCGGACGATGGCGCTGTCGATGGCGAGCCGCACGCGCCGCGCCTCATCGAGGTCGATGAGGGCGCCGCGCTCCGTCCGCGACAACTCGATGTAACGATCGAACAGGTGACCGAGCACGAAGATCTGCAGCGCGGAGCGCGCGGGCCAGAGCGCATTGAGAGGGCCGAGGCTCGTCACGACGCGCAGGGCGATCCTGGTCCCCGCGAAGCGGAGCGCCTGCGCGAGGACGCCGCGCGGGCCATTGGGGCCGCTCGGCTCCGCGAACACCGCCCGCGCCTCGGGCGCCAGCGTGAGGCCGTGGCGGGTGGCGATGTCGTGCACGAGCGCGCCACGCACGCGCCGGGCGAGGGCATCCGGCACCCAGGGCAACGGCACGGCGCCAGCCACCGCGCCGATCGCTGCGTACACGCCGAGCCGGCTTCGCGCGACGGGCGGGTGCCAGTACTTCGCCGGGACGGCGGCGGCGTCGTCGTGACGAGTCTCCACGAGGTCGGTGCCATCGGTACGGGTCGAGTTTCCCAAAGCCACTGGAGTCTAGGCGAAGGCGTGCCCGAGGGGGCGAAGCTCGAGCACGACGGCCTGCGCTTCGTCCGCGAGCCGAAACAGATCGCGCGTGGCGAGCGGGCCGAGCTGGACGCTGAGGCGATGGGCTTCGGGGGCGTCGTGCGGCATCTGCACCGTGCCCCCCCGAGCGCGGATTGCGTCCGCGAAGCCGGCGACGTCCCCCGCGACGCGCAGCACGTACAAGCCCGCGCGGCCGGCGACTTCGACCGGCGCCCCTTGCAGCGCGATACGCGGCCCGTCGATGACGATGGCTTCGTCCGCGGCCACGGCGACGGGCGACTCCAGAGCGACGCGCGGCGCGAACAGCGCCGTGCGACGTCCGGACATCGCCGCGACGAGGCGCCGTGCAATCGAGTGCGACACCTCGGCAGAGACGCCCGCCAGAGGATCCTCGACGAGGAGCGTCTTCGCTCCCGTCGCGAGCGCCCCGGCCAGCACCGCCGCGCGGCGGACGTGGTACGACGACGACCCGAGCTTCGCGCGCCGGAACGTCTCGAGCTCCATCGCCTCGATGGCCTCGTCCGCGAGCACCCCCGAGCCGGCGCCCTGGCCCATCAGCCGCGCGCTCCACGTCACGTATTCGAGGACCGTCCACCCCGGCGGCAGCGGCGGATCGAGGGGAGCGCTGGCCGCCTCGCCCGAGCGCACCGCGTCGAGCGGAGATAGGCCCCGCACGCGAAGGTCGCCGCGCGTCGTGGGTCGAAGTCCCGCCGCCGCCTCGAAGAGCGCGCGAGCGGCGCCGAGCACGAGGACGTGATCCCCGACGCTGGAGAACGTCAGGCGGTCCACTGCCGGCAGGCCAGCGACATCCACCCGCAAGGTCTCCGCAGCAACAATCGCCGGCACGCTGCCAATGATAGGCTACCCGTTGGTGTTGGCACGCGCGTCGCAGCGCCAAGGGACGGACCCGATTCATCGGGAGGGAGCGCTCAAGATGCCGCGGATCTTCCGTTTCCCCGCTGGGCTTCGGCCCCCCACGCGCGGGGGGGCTAGACCCCCGCGGGGATGGCTCGCGATTTCCGTCGTGGCGTGGGCTGCTTTGGGCAGCGCCGTCGCCTGCTCCAACGGGAGCGCCGACCAGGTGGACGGCCCGCTGGACGTCGGCATGAACGGCACCGTTCAGCCCTCGTACAGCGACGGCAACATCACCCTGTACGACGTGTACACGCATGTGGAGCTGCCCATCCGCCGCCCTACGCAGGCGGAGATCCAGGGGCTCGGAGCCGCGCCCAAGGGCACGCCCTATCCGCACGCCCCGTACATGCTCGCGGGCGACGAGAGCCTCGAGGTTCACTTCGTCATCACGAACCTAGAGAGCACGGCGCAGAGCGTGTGGCTCCTCGTCGATCCGTGGAACGAGTTCGTCCGGTGGAAGCCGGGGGTCACGGTGGTCAGCGACGAAGAGACGGACCCGAACTACGGCTACGACACCGAGTACCTGGTGCCGGCCAATTCGCGCGTCGAGGGCACGCTCCTCACGGACGACATGCAGGAGATCGCAACCAAGCTGGCGTCGGTCGAGAACTACCTCGCGAGCTCGACGGCCATGCAGGCCGAGGCGGATGCGGGCGACAACAGCCTCGATCCGACGGAGGTCTGCAACAACATCTTCAACCCGCAGAACCGCTCGAACTCGGGTGATCTCGTTTACTCGCCGTGGATCCCGCCGGTCATCGCCGGCCTCACGGGCTTCGACATCGGGCTTCGAGTGGAAGACGAAGCCGACAGCGACACTGGCGGGGGCCCCGATGGCGGAGCCGCGCCCACGCTCGCCCTCGAGATCAGCGTCGACATCCAAGACCTCAGCGGAGGCAACCGCATCGTGGCCGAAGGATCGAACACGCCGCTCATCGGCATACCCACGACGGTGCTCTCCCCGCCAGCTGCCCGGTTCTAAGGCAGCACGCGCTCGCGTGCGATCTTGGCGTAGAGGTGGCCGCTGTCGCGGATGCGGCGATCCTGGGTCGCGTAGTCGACCTCGACCAGTCCGAAGCGCGGGCCGTAGCCCTCGGCCCATTCGAAGTTATCGAGCAGCGACCAGTGGAAGTAACCCCGCACGTCGACGCCGTCGGCGATGGCGCGCGCCAGTTGGGCGAGGTGGCGCACCAGAAACGGGCCTCGCCTCGAGTCCGTGGCATCGGCGATGCCGTTCTCCGTGATGTAAACGGGAACCCCGCTGCGCTGCGCCCACGCGCGCACGATCATGCCGAGGCCTTCCGGGTACACCTCCCACCCAAGGTCGCTGACCTCGACCCCGGGGGGAACGCTGCGCTCCGCAAAGAGCTCCGCGGCGTGGCCAGGGGAGAACCGGACGACATCGCGCGAGTAATAGTTGATGCCGAAGAAGTCCTGGGTGCCGCGCGCCTCGGCGACGCGGAATCCCTCCGGTCCCGTCACGAGCGCGTCGAGCGGTCCGTACATGCGGCCTGTGCACGTCGCCAGTGCGAACGAATCGTTGAAGACGCGAGCGAAGACGTGCGCCATCATTCGATCCGCGCTCGATTCGGGGCGCGCGGGCTGGGCCAACCGCAGGTGATGCGCAACCCCGACCTGAGCGTCGTCGCCCAGGACGTCCTTCAGCGCGCGGTAGGCGGCGACGTGCGCCGCGAGCATCCTGTGGTGGGCGCGAAGGGCCTCTGTGGGGCTCTGCCGCGCCGGCGGCCACGCGCCGAGCAAGTAGGCCTGCGCCGCCAGGACGTTCGGCTCGTTGATGGTGATCCAGAACCGGCAGACGTCTCCCAGGGCCCCCGCAGCGACGCGCGCGAACCGGGCGAGCCGCGTGTGAAACCCTTCGGCCAGCAGGCCGCCGCGGTCGGCGAGCCACTTGGGAAGGGTGAAGTGATGGAGGGTGACCATCGGCTCGATGCCTGCGTCGCGCATCGCGCCGAGCATGCGCCGGTATTCGTCCAGCGCCGCCTGGTCGATCTCGTTGGGACGAGGCTCGATGCGTGCCCACTCGATCGACATCCGGTAGGCGCCGAGTCCCAAGGATTTCTGGATGGCCAGGTCGTCGCGCCATCGCCGCCACCCGTCGCACGCGACATCCGGTCGGCCGCCGCCCTTGATCCGGCCCGGCTGCTGCGCGAAGGCGTACCAATCGCTCGTCGTGCAGCCGCCCTCGATCTGCGTGGCGGCCGTCGCCGTGCCGAATCGGAAAGAGTCCGGAAAGGAGAGCACCGTGCCCGAGTTGGAGCGACAAATCCGGTGGGGAGCGACTAGTCGAGGCTGCCGAGCTTCCGTTCGAGGGCCTCGAGGTGGGCCCGCACCTCGGGATCGTTCGAACGCAACGACTCGACCTTGCGGACCGCGCTGATCACGGTCGTGTGATCCCGGTTGCCGAAGGCCCTTCCGAGCTCGGGGAAGCTGCATTTCAGACGCTGCTTGCAGAGGTACATCGCCACGTGGCGCGCGAACGCGATGCTCTTGTGGCGATCCTTGGAGACGAGGTCCACCGAGCGCAGCTTGAAATGATGGCAGACCATGCGCTGGATGTCTTCGACGCTGGCCTCGTTCGGGCGAGACGTGCCCGACGCGGCGATCTCGGTCCGCGCGAAGGCGATGTCGATCGGCTTGCCGAGAAGCGACGCCTTGGCCGCGAGCCGGATCAGCGTCCCTTCGAGCTCGCGCACGTTGCTCCGGACGCTCTGCGCGATCTGCAGGCATACGTCGGGCTCGAGCTCGATGTGCTCGAGCTGGGCCTTCTTGCGGATGATCGCGACGCGCGTCTCGAGCTCCGGCGCCTGGATGTCCGCGACGAGGCCCCACTGGAACCGCGAGACGAGCCGCTCCTCCATCTTGTCGAGCTGCTGCGGGTATTTGTCGCTCGTGACGACGATCTGCTTGCCGCCCTGGTGGAGGGCGTTGAACGCGTGGAAGAACTCCTCCTGCGTCTGTGTCTTTCCGGCGAGAGAATGGATGTCGTCGACGAGAAGGACGTCGCACTTTTCGCGGTAGCGAGCGCGAAAGTCGTTCATCTTCTGGTCCTGCAGCGCCTGCACGAACTCGTTCACGAAGCGCTCGGCGCTGATGTAGAGGATGCGCGCGTCCGGCCGATCCTCGCGCACGCTGTGCGCGATGGCGTGCACCAGATGCGTCTTGCCCAGGCCCGTGCCCCCGCAGATGAAGAGCGGGTTGTGACGCCGGCCACCGCCCCCCGCGGCGGCCATCGACGCCGCATGAGCGAGCTGGTTGGACGGCCCGACGACGAAGTTTCCGAACGTGGACTTCGGGTTCAGCGCCTCCATCGGCGCGGGAACGGCGTGGATGCGCGGAGCCGGCGGCGGGGGAGGGGCGCTACCGCCCGCGGCGCCGACGTCGCGAACCCCGGACGGCTCGTCCACGGGAAAAGGGCGAACCGAGATCGTGCGCGGTCGAACCGGCGGATACGACGGACGGTCGGCGACGGGGTGATCGAGCGCTCCGTCGATGCTCCAGCGGGCCTGGATGCTCAGGCCTGTGTGCCCCCGGAGCCACTCGCAGAGCGTCGGCAGGTAGTAGTCCTCGATCCACTGCCGCACGAACTCGTCCCGGGCGCGAAGGCTCAGCACGCCATCGGTGAATCCGTCGAACTGAACGCCCGAGAACCACTGGTCAAAGCTCGCAGGCGACCTGTCGCGGGTGAACGCGACGGCCTGGATCCACGCCCGCTCGCCCTCCTCGGACGACAAGCTCCCTCCCAGAAGGGCGGGCGACACCCCATCCGGCGAGTCGCCCGACTCAAGGTTCTGCATCCTCGCTTGCACCGTTTCCTCGAGAGCCAGCCCCCNNGCCCTACGTTGAAGAACCCACAAGAAAGCAGCCACGACTACACACCCGGCGGCGGACGTCGCCCGGAGCTCACAAGTTTCCCCCAGCCTGTGGAGACGCGCGCACTGCCCTGGAAACGCCCGTCTGCTGAAGACAAAAGCTACGCACGGCAGTGCAGGACCGGCCTTCACGCACCGGAAGAGCAACCAGCACCCCGCGGAGACCCCGAACCCTCGAACCGCCCCCGGATTAGACTCGCCTGAACGTCATAGCCCACGCACTGAGCTATGCCCCACTTGCCTACCTACAACCCCTGCCCATTGGCTCTGCCTGCTACCTGCCGGTGAACTCGGTGCGACGACCGTGTTCGTCAGTTCCGACGACGGGGCAAGGAGCTATCACCCACCGTTGGCGCGAGTCCATGCTCTTCGTTTTATTTGGGCTCAAGCGCTCAAGATCACTGGCTTCTTTTTCTTGTAATCCACCCGCGAAATACCCTTCGCGCAAGCGTCACGGGACGGCGCGTCGGCGAAGTGTGCGTCACACCTTTCGATTCCGGTCAGGTCGGTTCGCGGCGATGCCAGGAGTCCGCTTCTTTCGGCCCAAACCGGTTGTCAAGAGTCGCCGAACCAGCGTCTTTCCCGAAACAGTCCGGTGACTGGACGCTGGTTCCGGTGAAAAACTCGTCGCTTGTAGCCCCCGCTGTTAGCGTCCCGGCCGTGCGCTCGATCGAACCTTACTTTGTTCGAGCAGCAGCCACTGTCGCGCTCGTTCTGGCTGCGACTGGCGCGCGCGCGGCCCCGATGTCCATTTCGCCGGCGCAAGCGTACGACCTGGGGCAAGTGCCGAGCCCGCGGCCCGTCGCCATGGGAGACGCACTGAACGCGCTGGGGGTGTCAACCGCGGCCCTGTACCTCAATCCAGCCAACATGCCGCTGGCGCGCGTTTACCACCTCGAGGCTCTGGCCG
>PLIR01000145.1 GCA_003139415.1 Myxococcales bacterium
CGACGAAGACGGCGCCGTCCCCGGCCAGGAGCTCTCGCGCCGCCTCGAGGCGCTCGCGCATCATCCTGCGCCAGGCCTCGGGCGAGAGCGCGTCGTCGTACTCGGCGAAGCGCCGGCCCGAGTTGAACGGCGGATCGAAGTAGACGCACCGGAACCGTCCCCCGAACCCGGCCCGCGCCAGGCGCCGCATGGCGTCGAGGTTCTCGGCGTGCACGATGGCGTTGCCGGCCGTCGCATCGCCGCAGCGGCGCGCAACGTCGCACGCGAATCCCGGCGGAGGGCCGGATAGCGGCCGCAGGGGAACGTCGGTCGGGTCCACAAGGGCCATCCGCAGCCGCCGTTTCACCCAACCTGCCGCGCTTGCGGCACGGCCACCGTGGGTCCGTAGAGCCAGGGCTGGACGATCTCCCTCCAGTTGGCCTCCGCCCCGAGGCCCGCCAGCACGCTGCCGAAGCCCCACTGCAAACGGTTGACGAATGTCAGATCGCTCGGCGTGTGGAGCGGCGCCGGTAGCGTCGGAAGCGCGTCGCCCTGCTTGAACACGAGCTTGCGACCGCCCCGGACCAGGAAGGCGACGCTCTCGCGCGCGAACTCCTTGGTCATCTTGTAACGCCCGTCGACGACGAGGGGCGTGCAAATGAGCTTCGTGTACTCGGTGAAGAGCGCGAAGCTCTCATGATCGGCCGGGTCGTAGCCGAGCACCTCGACGCAGGCTTTGTAGAAGGCCTCCATGTCGCCGCGTTGTAGGGCGATGAGGTACCGTTTCATCCCCTCGGTGAGCAACGGATCAAGCTGCTTGTGGCAGCCAAAGTCGAGGAACGCGACGCGGCCTCCGCCGAGAAACCGGTAGTTGCCCGGGTGCGGATCCGCGTAGAGCAGTCCGTGCTTCCAGAGTGGCCGGAACATGAAGCGCGCGAGCGTCTCGCCCGCGGCGTCGCGGTCGTCCTGGGGAGCGCGCTCGCAGAAGGTCGCGTAATCCACGCCGCCGATGAGTTCGAGCGTGAGCACGCGCTTGCTGGAGAGAGAGTGCAGGACGCGCGGGATGACGATGTCGTCGTCGCCCTCGTGCGTCCTCCGGAACGCGTCCACCGCTTCCGCTTCGAGCCCGTAGTCGATCTCGCGCAAGAAGACCGCCTTGATCTCCTCGAGTGTCTGCTGGCTGCGATAGCGGCGGCCGATGGGGGCGACGAGGGTCTCGAGCATCGAGAGGCTCTTGAGGTCGTTCTCGATGGCCCGGTCGATCCCGGGGTATTGCACCTTCACCGCGACCCGCTCGCCCCCTTGCGTGACGGCCCGGTGCACCTGGCCGATGCTCGCGGCGGCGAATGGATGGTCCTCCCACTCCGAGAACAGCTCGCGCGGGTGACTTCCCAGGTCTTCGCGGACGACTTTGACCGCCGCCTCCGGCGAGAGCGGCGGAGCCTTTTGTTGCAGGCGCGCGAGCACCCGCTGAAACTTCTCGTCGTACCCGGGCGGCGCGAGACCGTCGATGTACGAGGCCATCTGGCCGAGCTTGAGCGGGAGCCCTTTCATCTCGCCGAGCGTCTTGAGCATCGCCTCGGCGGTCTTCTTGGCGCTTCGGATGACGCGTGCCCTGGCTTCGGTTTCCTCCTCTTCCGTCCGGCGCGTGCCTACGGCGCGCCGCAACGCTTCGGCCGCGATGGGCAGTGCCCGCGGCCCGAGTGCGCCCAGCCGAGCGAGGCGCACGAGCCGCGATGTGGGCGGAGGCGCGACCCCAGCCGTCCCCGGGGGCAGGCTCGGAGAGCTCCGAGGAGGGGGCCGCGACTTCATAGGTTCATTATGCCCCAGCCGCACAAACCCAGCCGACTTGACCGTGGGCGCCCCGCGAGAGGAAAACAATAGCCCCATGTCGGCTGAAACCAGCGTCGTCTTGCCGCGAGCGTTCGGCCGGTATGCGCTCTTCGACTTCATCGGCAAGGGCGGGATGGCGGAGATCTACCTCGCGCGCCAAAAGACGGAGCTTGGTCCCGCGCGCCGCTGCGTCGTCAAGCAGATCCGCCCCGAACTCGCCAAGGATTCGGTCTTCAGCGACATGCTCGTCCACGAGGCCAAGCTCGCGGCGCGCCTCAATCACGCGAACGTCGTGCAGGTGTTCGATCTGGGGCGCGAGGGAGACCGCCTGTTCATCGCGATGGAGTACATCGAGGGCTTCGACCTGAACGATCTCTTGCGGCGCTGTTCGCGGGCGAAGGTGCCTCTGCCCTTCGAGCTCGGCGTCCACGTCCTGTGTGAGGCCCTCAAGGGCCTCGACTACGCGCACCGGCGCGCCGACGATGCCGGCCGCACCCTGGGCATCGTGCACCGCGATGTGTCGCCTTCGAACCTTCTCGTGTCCTTCGAGGGCGAGGTCAAGGTGTGCGACTTCGGAATCGCGCGCGCCAACGACGCCATCGCCGATCTCGCGGGCGGATCCGCCGCGCACGAGCTCGGCGAGGCCATCAAGGGCAAGGCCGGCTACATGAGCCCCGAGCACGCGCGCGGAGAGGCGATCGACGCCCGCGCCGACGTCTTCGCGGCAGGGATCATGCTCTGGGAGCTCGCGGCCGGCCGGCGCATGTACCGCACGGGCGAGGGGCGCGACAGCCTGATCGAGCAGGCGCGACGCGCCGACATCCCGCCGCTCGAGCGCCGCGGCCTGCCCGCCGAGGAGAAGCTGCAGCAGATCGTGGCGAAGGCCCTCGCCCGCGACCGCGAGGCGCGCTACCCGTCCGCGGCCGCCATGCAGCGCGACCTTGGCGACTACGCGATCTCCGCGAAGATGATGACGAGCCCACTGCGCCTCGGCGAATGGCTCAAGGCGACGTTCGGCGAAGACATCCTCGCGCGCCGGCGCGCGCGCGAGCGGGCGTCGGCCGCGCTCGAGCTGGGAGCGCCGGTCGTCTTCCACGAGGTGACGCCGCCGCCGCAGGTGGCCTCGTCTCGTCCGCCGCCCGTGGCTTCGGTCGCGGGTCCGCCCACGGCCCCGACGTCCAAACAGGTCCGCAAGAGGAGCGCGATATCGGTCGTGCTGGGCGCCGTGCTGGTCGTCGTCGTCCTGGTCACGGCGATCGCCGTGGCGGCCCTGCGATGAAGGCATAGCAGCGCGCGGATGCTCCTGACCGACGTCGCGCTCCCGGTGCCAATCGCGCGCGCCTTCACGTACGGCGTTCCCGGGGACCTCGCCGCGCGCGTCGTGGCCGGAGCGCGCGTCGTGTGCCCCTTCGGCGGACGACGGCTCATGGGCGTCGCGCTCTCCGTCTTCGAAGGCGAAGGGCCGCGCGGCGTCAAAGCCGTGTCGCGCGTGATCGAGGGAGTGCCGTCGGTCCCCGAGGACCTCCTCGCGTTCCTGCGCGATCTCGCGTCGTACTACTTCGCCCCGATCGGCGAGGTCGTTCGGCTCGCGCTCCCTCCCCTCGAGCGCGCCACGGCCCTCGAAGTGAACGACCCGATGCTGTTCGACGAAGCGCGCGGCGTGGGTGCGCGCGTCGTGAAGTGGGCAGCGGCGACGGCGACGGTGGACGCGAGCGCGGAAGGGGCCCTTCGGGGTCAAACGTCCGCCGTGCTCGCCCACGTGCGCGCGCTCGGCGCCGAACCCGTGGCCCGGCTTGTGGCGCGCTGGGGCAACGCGCGGGCGGCGGTGCAGCGGTTGGCGGACCTGGGCCTGATCACGCTGGAGGATCGCCCAGCGCCGGAAGCACCCGCGTTCGCCGACGAGGCCGTCCGGGACGCGCCCCGCCAGGCGACGCCGGCGCAAGCGGCTGCCGTTCTCGCCATCGGCGGCGCGCTGCGCGAGGCGCGGGGCGCGACGTTCCTCTTGCACGGGGTGACGGGCAGCGGCAAGACCGAGGTGTATCTGCGATGCATCGCGCAGGCGCGCGAGCTCGGCCGCGGCTCGATCGTGCTCGTGCCGGAAATCGCGCTGACCCCTCAGCTCGTCGCCAGCTTTCGGGCGCGCTTCGGCGACGACGTGGCGGTCCTGCACTCCGGGCTGACCCCGCGCCAGCGCTACGCGATGTGGCGCCGCCTGCGCGACGGGGAGGTCGACGTGGCCATCGGGGCGCGCAGCGCGCTCTTTGCCCCCGTGCGCGCGCTCGGCCTCGTCGTCGTCGACGAAGAGCACGACCCGAGCTTCAAGCAGGAGGAGGGCGTTCGCTACCACGCGCGCGACATGGCGATCTTGCGGACACACCGGGCCGGCGGTGTCTGTGTGCTCGGCAGCGCGACGCCGTCGCTGGAGAGCGAGCAGCTCGCGCGCACGGGCCGCGCCGTCAAGCTGCGGCTGCCGGATCGAGCCCGGTCGCAGCCGATGCCTCGCGTGGAGATCGTCGACCTGCGGCGCATGGGGGCGGGGCCGACCGGCGATCGCCGCATCAGCCTCCCGCTTCACCGGGCCATCGAAGACACGCTGCGCGCGCGCGAGCAGGCGATCCTCTTTCTCAACCGGCGAGGCTTCGCGCCCAGCGTCCGCTGCGAGGCCTGCGGGCAGATCGCAGCCTGCCCTCACTGCTCCGTGGCGCTCACCTTCCACAAGCGCGCGGGCGCCGTCGTCCGCTGCCACTACTGCGACTTCGAGACGGCGCTCGGCGCGCGCTGCTCGAAGTGCAACGCGGAGGCGCTCTCCCTCGAGGGCATCGGTACCGAGAAGCTCGAGGAGACGCTGTCGGCTGCGTTCCCGGAAGCGCGTGTGGCGCGCCTCGACCGCGACGTGGCGAGCGGCCGAACGGTCGACGCCGTGCTCGCCCGCGTGCGCGCGCGAGAGGTGGATATCCTGGTGGGCACGCAGATGGTGACCAAGGGCCACGACCTGCCCAACGTGACGCTCGTCGGCGTCATCAACGCCGACGCCGCGCTCAGCATGCCCGACTTTCGTGCGAGCGAACGGACGTTTCAGCTCCTCGTGCAGGTCGCAGGGCGCGCAGGTCGAGGGGACGTACCGGGACGGGTGATCGTGCAGACGTGGGATCCGGAGCACCCGGCGGGCGCGCTCGCCGCGCGGCACGACGTCGACGGTTTCCTCGAGCGCGAGCTGCGCGACCGTCGCGAGCTCGGATATCCGCCGCATGCGCGCAGTGCCCTCATCCGCGTCGACGCGCCGGAAGAGCCGGCCGCGCGCCGCGCGTGCGCGCAGATGGCCGAAGTCGCGCTGGCGTGCGAGGCGGGCCGGAGCGGCCGGGTGCTGGTGCAAGGGCCCGCGCCGGCTCCCATCGCCCGCATCCGCAACCGATGGCGTTTTCGCGTGATGCTGAGGGCCGCCGATCGCCCGCCTCTGCGCGAGGCGCTCGCTGCCGTGGACGCCGCTCGCGGATCCCTGGCGCGCGGCGTGCGCGCGTCCATCGACGTCGATCCCGTCCAGCTCTTGTGATTTTCATGGCAGCCTTGGCGTGAGCAAATGAGTGCCGCCGCCCGCCCCCCGTGGGGACCGACTGCCGCACCTTCCCTGTCGATCCGCGTCGTGACCGAACGGCTCGTCCTGCGGCCGCCGCGTACGACCGACGTCCCGGCCCTCCGCCATGCCCTTCGCCGCAACGACGCGCACCTCAAGCCATGGAGCGTCGCGCCCGTCGGCTCGGAAGACCCAGCGTCGCTCACCTCGGTGTCGCGGACCGTGCTTCGCAACCGCCGGGAGTGGAAGCAAGGGGTGGCGTACGTGCTGTTCATCGCGCCGCGCGAAGACGAGGGGTTGCTCATCGGCCGCGTCGCCCTCGGTGGCGTGCTGCGCGGCGCCTTCCAGAACGCCTACCTCGGCTACTGGATGGACGTCGAACGGCAGGGCCGCGGACTGATGACCGAGGCGGTCACGGCCGCGACGACGTTCGCCTTCGGCTCGACGGGACTGCACCGCTTGCAGGCCGCCGTGATGCCGCGCAACGTCGCGAGCCAGCGCGTGCTCGAGAAGGCCGGCTACCGGCGCGAGGGAGTGGCCGAGCGGTACTTGTGCATCGCCGGCCGGTGGGAGGATCACGCGCTCTTCGCCGTCACCGCCGAGGAATGGAGCGTCAAAAGCGCGGCAGGGTGACGCGCAAGGTGGTGCCCGCAATGGCATCCTGCAGCGCCTCGAGCGATCCCCCGTGCGCACGCGCGATCTGCTGCGCAAGATACAGGCTGAGACCGAGCGTCGGCGCAGAGTGCTCGCCCGCGGAACGGACGAACGGTTCGAAGACGCGCGGGAGGGGCTCGGACACCTTCGACGGCGCCGTGCATACGTCGAGCACCGCGCGATGGCCGACGGCGCGCAGCAGGACTCGCAGCACCCGACGCGTCGGACCCCGCTCCATGGCGTCGACCACGAGGCGAGACAGCAGCGACGCCAGGCGATCCGGATCCCAGTCGCCCTCGATCGCGCCGGCGCACGTGAAAGCGATCGGGCTGTCGGCATACTTGGCCTGGATCGAATCGAGGACGCGCTCGCAGAGGAGACGCAGGTCGACCCGCCGGCGCACCACGGGCACCCCGCTCACCTGATACTCGAGGTACTCGAGCAGGTCGCGCAGGGCAGTGTCCGCTTGCATCGCCGCAGAGCCGATCGCTTGTCGCGGGCCATCCGCTTGCGAGCCCTCCGGAAGGAGGGTGGCCATGCTCGAGATGATCGAGATCGGCTCGAGGAGGGCCTCCTCGAACGCTCGGCGCATCCGATCGGCGAGCGCGTCGTCCGCCGAGACCGGGAGCGCGGCGGAAGCGACGTCGTTCTCTGACGCGCGAGACATCCCTGCTCTCCGAATACCATGGGTGCACGGTCGGAGCCACGTAGGCAACACGGCACCGACTGCGGTCGACGAGGCGAGCATGAACGGATCGCTGTCCGCCATGGCCCTCGAGATCGTCGCTACGGCCCTGGCCCCTTCGCGGTGCTCCGCGTGCGATGCGCCGGTCGCACTCCTGGCGGCCTTCTGTCGGACCTGCGCTGCCACCGTCGAGCGGAGCGCGTGGGCCACCTCCGGGGCCGCGTTCGTTTACGGAGGCGCAATCGCCCGCGCCATCACGCGCATGAAGTACGAGAAGCGGCCCGACTTGGGCCGGCCCCTCGGGCACTTGCTCGCGCGTAGTCTCGAGCCTGACGCGCTCGTGTTCGGTCGGAGCGGGCGCCAGCCCAGGGCGTCGCCAAGCCAAGATGCGGTCGTCGTTCCCGTCCCTCTCCATCCGGCGCGGCTTGCGACCCGCGGGTTCAATCAGGCGTCCCTCGTAGCGGATCACGTCGCCAAACGGCTGGGGGCGCGGTTCTGGCCGCTGGCGCTCGGGCGGGCACGCGACACGCCTCATCAGGTCGCTCTCGATCGAAGCGCGCGCCTCGAGAACATGACCGGCGCCTTCTTCGTCCGCAATCCCGCCGTCGTGCGAGGCCGACGGATCCTGCTCGTCGACGATGTGCGCACGACGGGAGCTACCCTCGAGGCATGTGCGCACGTCCTTCGGGGGGCCGGCGCCGCCCACGTGGCCACGGCCGCTGTCGCCTGCGCCGAACGCCCGTAGATCGCGCGAGCCCGCGTATCGGGTT
This sequence comes from Myxococcales bacterium, assembly GCA_003139415.1. Lineage (GTDB taxonomy): Bacteria > Myxococcota_A > Polyangia > Polyangiales > Polyangiaceae > Palsa-1150. The sequence continues at coordinate 7,493 of PLIR01000145.1, forward strand.
TGTCCCTTTCGGGTGTAGGCAGGTCCCTCGCCCCGGCGCACTCCTCGGGCGGGCCACGCGCGGTTCTGGGGCGCGTCTTGCCGCGCAAGGGGTATCATGCCCCCGAACCCTGTGGCCCACGACAAGGACACCAAGGTCGAGCATCGTTCGGGGCCACCGCGGCCGGCCACGGGGACCTCGTCCGTGCCGCCCCGGCGGTCGAGCATGCCTCCCGCGTCGCTCGGGCGGTCGAGCATCCCTCCCGCGTCGCCCGGGCGGTCGAGCATCCCTCCGTCGAAGGCCCTGGGGCGCGATGCATTCCCGGGGATAAAGCCGATCGCCCCGGTTCAGGGCAGCGTGCCGCCGCTCCGTGCAAAGCTCGCGTCGATCGAGGAGATCAGCAGCTCGCTCCTCTTGGCGGACGACGGGACGATCGACGAGAAGGCGGCCCAAGCGGCGAGGCTGCCGCCGTCCACCGGCCCCTCGTTCGAGGAGCTCAGCGGCTCCATGCTGCTCGACGATCCCGACGCCTCCGGAGAATCCCCGGCGACGGCCCCCGACGCGAGTTGGCCGCGGCCCGCCGGACGGCTCGCGCCGGATACCGAGCCTCCTACGAACGCGCCCGACACGGTGCGCCCGCCGGCGGCCCCCCACCGCGCCCTTCTCGGAATGCCGGAGCTTCCCACGTCCACGCCCCCGCCGGATCTCAGCGCGCTGCCGGCCTCCATTCACCCGCCCCCGGACCTCAAACAGCGCGAAGGCTCGGTGAGGCCGCTGGCACCCCCTACGGAGCCGTTCGCTTTCGTGCCTCCGGCGCGGGACACGCCGAGTTCCTTGCCCACGGCCATTGCCTGGCCTTCGCCGATTGCTGCGTCAGCGACGGGTTCGGAGCCTGTCGACTCGTCCCAGGATCCGATTGCGCCCGATGTCGAGGTGACGTCGCTGCCGCGCTCGTCGCTGCGGGCCGCGCGCGACAGCATCCGCGAAGGTCTGCGCGACTTGCGGACGATGACCAACTCGCCCGAGAAGCGGCCGCCATGGTTCATCCCCCTCGTGGCGGGGATTGGGCTCGTGCTCGGGATCGGCGTCGCGGCGTTCCTTGCCCTCGCCGTGCGTAAGCCCGAGGACAACGATGCCCACTCGACGGAAACGGCGAGCGCTGCGGCGGCAACGTCGGCGAGGGCACACGTCCCAGCCGCCGAAAAGCCAATGGCGCCCCCCGCCGAGCTCGGGCCGTGCGTCGTCGCGGGGCAGCCGCAGGTCCTCGCGGCCAGCGCGACGGTGACGGCTGGAATCGAGGTGCGTCCGCTCGGAAGCGACGTGGCGCTCGGCTTCGCGGCCGATGACCACCGCGGCTCGGCGGTGCGCGTCGACCCGACGTCTCTCGTCGTCACGGGCTCGGTCGACGCGCCGTCGGGCAGCGTGATCCGACGTGTCACCCCCCTGCTGTCGATCGCGAGCCCGTCCGGGCGCGGTCCCCTTGCGCCGGCGATCGACGCGGACACCATCGACGACGCCTTGCAAGGGCGCCGAACGGTGCCGCTCCCGTCGCCGTTGGAGCTCGGAGCCAGTGGGGGCAGCCTGTGGTGGGCGCATCCCGGCGGCCCGGCCGCGGGGAAGCTTTGGCCGATCGAAGGCGACGGCAACGTCGAGGCGCTCCGCGGCGCCGTCGAGTCCGTGGGCGACACC
>PLIR01000140.1 GCA_003139415.1 Myxococcales bacterium
CTTGCTCCGGCGACATATAAGCCATCTTGCCCTTCACCTCGCCCGTGCGTGTACGGGCCCCGGCCGCGTCGGATTCGAACTTCGCCACCCCGAAGTCGAGCACCTTGGCGTGACCGTCGTAGGTGACCATCACGTTGTGCGGGCTGACGTCGCGATGCACCACGTTGAGCGCGTGACCTTGGGCGTCCGAGAGCTCGTGGACGGCGTGGAGGCCCTCGCAGACCTCGGCGAGAACGGCGGCGACGAGGGACGCGTCGAGCGGTTCGTTGCGCTCGCGCGCCGCCGCGAGCACGCGGGAGAGGGGCTCCCCTTCCACGTACTCCATCGCGATGAAGAGCTCTCCACCTTGATCGCCGAACGCGAGCGCGCGAACGACGTTCGGGTGGACGAGGAGCGCCGCAACCCGAGCCTCTCGCAGGAACATCTCCTTGGCGCGGGCATCGCGCGCCCGCTCCGGCAAGAGGCGCTTGAGGGCGACGATTCGACCGGGGCCGCCCGAGGTCCTTTCCAGCGCGACCTCCACCGTACCCATCCCGCCGCGCCCCACGGTGAAGAGCTGCCGATAGCGGTCGTCGACGCCCACCGAGCTCTCGCCGGACTGGGGGGCGCGATCGGCCTCCGCGCGCACTCGCCCCTCTGAAACAAGGGATCCGGCCGTCGACATCCCCCCGAGTCTACTGCGAGGCTATGCTTACGGCGAATCGGTGATTGTACCCAAACCGCTGTCCAGCGCCGACCGCCGCTCTAGGACGGGGGTGCGCGCCGCGATCGCGGGCGCGGCCCTGGCAGCGGGGCTCGCCCTGTGCGCCGTGGCGGCCTGCATCGCCGACCTGCCTCCCGACGGGCCTGCGGCGACCGCCGCCGCATTCTCCGCATCGTCCCCCTGCGACGACGGGTACATCGAGCTCTCCGCCGGCGAGCAGTGCGACCCGGGCCCCGCGGCGGGGGAAGCCGGGCTCGCCGGCTGCAGCGCTCAGTGCAAGATGCAGTGCCCTTCGGGGTTCGTCTGGTCGATGAACAACCACTGCTACACAGTGGCGTCCGGGACGACCGATACCCTCGACATGGAGGCGACCGACCGCTGCGCCGCGACGGGCGCCCACGTCGTGACGTTTGCCAGCGAGGCCGAGTTTCGGGCAGTGACCCAGCAATTCGATGCGGGGGCATTCTGGGTGGGGCTCGAGCCCTCCAGCCCTCCCTACGAGTCGGCCGTGGCGTACGAGCCCGGCTGGTCGACCACATGCCCCGGCTGCTTTGCGTACACCGGCGATCCCGCCCAGCCGCTCGCGAGGTTCGACGGCGACGTGGACTCCGGGGCCGAGGACTGCGTGCAGGCCACGACGGGCTCCGACGCCGGTGCGTGGCTCAAGTACCCCTGCACCGGGGGCTCCGCGCTGCACGTCCTCTGCGAGCGCGAGCCCGTGGGGGTGCAATCGCAGCAATGCGACGCCGGCGTCTGCATCGATCTGGTCGCGACGCACGGAGCAAAGAGCTACGTCTACGACGATCAACCGGCGACCCCCGACATGGCGCAACAGACCTGCCAGTCGCTTGGGGGCCGGCTGGTCGTCCTCGACTCGCGCGACGAACGCGAGCAGCTTTGGCTGGAGCTGTCGAAGCTCACGGAGTCGCCGTCGCCGAGCGCGATCTGGATCGGTCTCTCGTTCGAGCCCGATGCCGGCGGCGGGCCGACGTGGGTGTGGGACGACGGGCTCCCCGCCGACGCGCGTCCGCCCGCCTGGGGGGACCACGAGCCGCATGCCCTCTCGACGAGCACCTCGACGCGCGCCTACCTCGAGCACTTCGCGACGCCGCCGCTCGACGACACCCTCGCCCGAAACGACGGTCCCGTGGGCACGCTGCCCTTCGTCTGCGAGATCTTGGTGGCTCAGGATCGCTGAAAGAGCGGGCGCTACTCTTTCTTCGCGATCTTGTCTTTGAGCTTCTGGACGATGTTCGGGTAGCCCTCGGCCGGGTCGTCCATCTTCTTGCGGAACTGGTCGTAGTAGTTCTTCGTCAGGCTCGAACCCTCGGTCACGATGTCGACGACGCGCGGCCCTTTGGGCGTCGCCATCACGACGTAGTCGACGCGGACGGCCGGTTCGCGCGGCTTGAGCCGGTTCTTCGCCTCCGTCATGACGCGCGTGTCCCCTCCGGAGCCGCGCGACCCGCGGTAGGTGATGTCGTAGTCGAGCGTCTTCAAGAGGTTGCGCTGGTACGACTTTCGCACAAGCTGCTCGAGCAGGGAGCGCAGCTCCGCACGCTTGGCGTCGTCGTACCCCGACCAGAGCGCCTCACACCCAGGCTCGCTCGGGGGGCACGGGTCGCCAAAGGCACGGCGGGTCAGCTCGTCGTAGTCGACGAACCCGGCCATGGCCTGGTGGATCTGGCCGTCGCGGGCGGGCGAGTCGGGGGTATGCAGCAACTGCTCGAGCTGGCGATGCTCCTGCTCCACGAACGCTTGGGCATCGGACCCGTCGTCGGCGCGAGCGCCGCCGCTCGCCCAGGTGCTCGACGTAGCCGCGATCGATGCGATGGCAATGAAGGAGCGGAGGGACATGCCGGGGGTTCCTTGCAGAGTTCCTGCCTTCTCGTCGGCACGAATGCAAGTCTTCGACGGCCCGGGCTGCGTGCCAATTCAACGAGCTTGGGCTTCGGGCGGCGGTTCAGGCACGCGCGAGGATGACGCGGAAGCTCGCGCCCCCGCCGGCGGCCCGCTCGACCGCGAGGCGGGCGCCCGTCGGGGCGTGATCCTCCATGATGCGTCTGACGACGGCGAGGCCGATCCCGGCTCCGTGGGTGCGTGTGGTGAAGAAGTCTTCGAAGATCCGCATGGCCGACTCGACGGGGATGCCCGGACCCTCATCGTCGACCGACAGCGTCACGTATCGTTCCGAGGGGCGCACCTGCACCGAAACGGCCGACCCGGCGGAGCTGGCCTGGATGCCGTTGCGCACGAGGTTCCAGAGGACTTGGCGCATCTGCGGTCCGTCGCACCAGGCGAGGGCTTCGCCGGGAGGGCCGTCGTAGGCGACTCCCACATCGGATCCGCGGGCGGCGTGGGAGGCGAGCGCGACGACCTCGCGAGCGAGCGCGGCGACGTCCGTCCTCTCGGGTCGCGGCGCACGCGGTCGAGAGAGGTCCACCATGTCGCCGACGAGATCGTTCAGCCTCCGCGCCTCGCGTTGAACGATGTCGCAGAGGCGGCGGTCCTCCGCGGACAGGGACGCCGATTCCCGCAGCATCTCTACCGACCCCGTGATCGACCCCAGGGGGTTGCGGATCTCGTGGGCCAGCCCCGCGGCGATGCGGCCGAGCATGGCGAGGCGCTCGGCCTGATCGGCGCGGTGGGTGGCCACCTGCAGCATTCCACCGGTCAACCGGAGGCGCTCCGCGAGGTAGCCGCTGAGCATCGCGACGATGGTCATCCCGAACGTGTTGAGCAGGAGCGAATAGACGATCTGCTCCGAGTCCAGCCCGTACGCGGCGTTCGCTTGATCGGGAGGGGGCAGGACCCAGCCGAAATGAAGTCCCGCGCAGAGGAGCGCGTAGAGCGTGATGCCCAGGCCTGCCGAGAAGATGGCCCCGCGCAGGCCGACGAGGATCGCGCCCACCAGGCACGTGAGTCCGTAAAAGGACGTCGCGCCGCTCGTGGCCCCGCCGGAGACGTAGACGATGGCCGTCCAGGTGATCTGGTCGAGCGCGATCTCCGTCCATGCCAGCGTATGAAGCCGGCGCCCCGTGCGAAGGGCGGCGGCGTACAGGCCGGCGAGGCCGAACCCCGTCGCGATCGTGAGAAACACCACCCGAATGCTGAACGGGTATCGGGTCAGCTCGCCGCGCAGGTACAGCGTCGCCGTGGCGCTGAGCAGCAGCGCGAGGAAGGCGACCCGAAGCCCGGTGATCCAGGCGAGGCGCGTGGCGAGGGTGTGATCCTCCGGCGTCAGCGCGCGCGAGGGCCTGGCCGCGGGATCCGGCGTTGGGTTCGCCGCGTCGGACGCCGGCACCGCGGACGCCACCGCGCTACTCCGCCTTGATCTTGCCCGCGATGCTGAAGATGGGCAGATACATGGCGATTAGGACGACGCCGACGGTGCCGCCGACGCCGACCATCAGCACGGGCTCGATGAGGCTCGTCAGCGCGCCGACCGCGACGTCCACCTCGTCCTCGTAGAAGTCGGCGATCTTGTTGAGCATCGTATCGAGCGCGCCCGTCTGCTCGCCGACGCCGACCATCTGAACGACCATCGGCGGAAAGACGCCGGTCTCCGTCAGCGGGCCCGCCATGTTCTTGCCCTCGGAGATCTTGAGGCGCGCGTACATGATCGCTTCCTCGACGATGACGTTGCCCGCCGTCTTGGCGACGATCTCGAGCGCGTCGAGGATCGGGACGCCGGACGACAGGAGCGTGCCGAGCGTGCGCGTGAACCGCGCCACCGCGATCTTTTTGAGGACGTTTCCGACGACGGGCAGGCCCAGCAACGTCTTGTGGATGGTGCGCTTTCCGCGCGGCGTGCCGTTGGCGTAGGAGAGGCCGAAGAAGAGGGCGACGACTCCCAGGAAGACGAACAGAATGTTGTGAATGAAGGCCTGCGAGACGGCCATGACCATCTTGGTCAGCGCGGGGAGCTCGTCCTTGGCCCCGAAGTCCTTGAACATCGTCTGGAACCCGGGGATGACGAAGACGAGAAGGACGGTGAGCACCGCGAAGAACACGCAAATGACGATCGACGGGTACACCATCGCGCCGCGCACTTGCCGTTGCAGCTTGACTGCCTTCTCGATGTAGGCCGCCAGGCGGTTGAGGATGGTGTCGAGGATGCCGCCGATTTCGCCCGCCTGGACGAGGTTCGTGTAGAGGTGATCGAACACCTTGGGGTGGCGCCGGAGCGACTCGCTGAACGTGGCCCCCTGCTCGACGTTCGCTTTCACGTCGCGCAAGACCGCGCCGAAAATCTTGTTGTCCGTCTGACCCTGCAGGATGTCGAGGCACTGGACGATCGGCAGGCCGGCGTCGATCATCGTGGCGAAGAGGCGCGTGAACGTGACGAGATCCGTCGCCTTGACGCCCGAGCCGAACTGCAGGCGGAAGGCCTTGCCCTTCTTTTTGACCTTCGTCGGTTGGAGCTGTTGTCCTCGAAGTCGCTGGTTGACCGCGTCCTCGGACTCGGCCTCCATCGAGCCCTTTCGGAGCTCCCCGGTGCGCGCGCGCGCTTCCCATACGAATTCGGCCATGGTCTGTGTGCCGGCGATCACCAGCGGACCGATCGCTCGAGGACGCGATCGCTCGAGGGCAAGTGTACAAGTCGGGCCGCAAGAGGGTCAAAGTCTATGAAAGCGGAGCACATCCGGTGCATGGTGGGCGCGGAGGTCTCGCCGTCGTCGGGCGTCGGGTGCAGCGCGCGCTTGCAAGGCGCCGCGACGGAGGCCCCTGCAACGGGCAGCACGGCGAAGCGACCCCCCGGGGCGGAGGGCGTCCCCGGAGCTTGGCCGGGGCGCTGGGTGCGGGATCTCGGCGGGGATACCGATCGGCTCTTCGACCTCGCCAGCCTGACCAAGCCGCTCCTCGCGGTGGCCGCCGCGCGCGCCGGAATCGCACGTTCGACGCCCCTCGGTGCGCTCCTCCCGGAGGCGCGCGGGACGCCGAGCGAAGACGTCCCCTTCGAGCTCTTTCTCGCGCACCGTGCGGGGCTCGAGGCGCATCGGGCCCTCTATGCGCCGCTCGCCCACGGCGGGTCGATCGATTTCTCCGCGAGCCTTCGCGAGGCGGCATCCGGGCGCCGCGACGGCGCGATCGGCGCGCCGCCAGCCGAAGGCTTCCCGCCGGTCTACGGGGACCTCGGGTATGCGCTTGCCGGGGAGGCGGTCGCGCGCACCGTGGGGGCCGCCGACGCCGGCGCCGCCATCGCGCGCCTCGTCCTCGAGCCGCTCGGAGTGGCGGATCGGGCAGGGACGGTGCGAGAGCTCGCCGCCCGAGGGATCCGCGGTCCATTCGCTCCGACGGAGCATGTCGCCTGGCGCGGCGGCGTGGTCGAGGGCGCGGTGCACGACGAGAACGCCTGGGCGCTCACCGGATACGGAGGATCGGGGCACGCCGGCATCTTCGGGACGGTGGACGCCGTGTTGACCTTCGGCGAGACCATGCTCGACGCGCTCGACGGCGGAGCCCCCGCGTGGCCCGGGGTCGATGTTTCGTGGCTCGTCGACGAGCGGCCCGGCGGCACCCTCCGCGCGGGGTTCGACGGCAAGAGCCCCGAGGGCTCGAGCGCCGGCAGCCGGATGGGGCCACGCGCGTTCGGCCACCTCGGCTTCACCGGCACGAGCCTCTGGATCGATCCCGACGCGGAAGTGGTCGTCGTCCTGCTGACGAACCGGGTCTGCCCGACGAGAGCCAACACGGCGATCCGGGAGTGTCGCCCGCGCGTGCACGACGCGCTCTTCGATCGCGCGCTCGAATTGAGGGCCGTGCTAGGTCAATCGCGTGGCTGACTTTTCTTCGCCGAGGGACATCGCCATGGCGGCTCTCGGCGGCGACCCGGCGGCGCTCGATCGGTATTTCAAGGCCCTCAAGGAGCGCAACACCTCGCGGGGCGCCCACATGGGGACGCACCTCGGCATCGAGACGCTGGAGGTCGCGAAGGACCGGGTCACGATGCGCCTTGCTTTCCGCGAAGAGCTTCGACGCGGCGGGGGCATCTTCCACGGCGGCGCCATCATGGCGCTGGCCGACCACGTGGCGGGGGCCGTGTTCAACACCGACCCGCGCGTCCCCGCAGCGGGCGAGACCGGCCTGACGACGGACTTCAACGTCTCGTTTCTTCTCTCTGCGGCGCCTGGCGAGGCGCTCGTCGCCACCGGCACCGTGTTGAGGCGCGGGAGGAACGTGACGTTCATGCAAATCGAGGTGCACGGGGAGGCGTCGGGGCGGGCCGTCGCCATCTGCCGGACGACGTATCTCACCGTCGCGCGCGACCGGCTGGGACGGTAAAGTTTCACGTTTTCGCGTGGCGCTTGCTCTGCCCGGCGAGCGAGGCGATATTTCGGGCATGGACAAGACTCTCCGCTGCACGGTTTGTACGTGGCGCGGCGCATGGGCCGAAGCCGCCGCCGTTCGCGTGCAGCCCGCACCCCTTCCGCCCGTCCTCGAGGAGCTCCAGCACGCCTACGAGGAGAAGCAGCTCGAAGAGGAGCAGCTCGGCGGCCACAAGCCCCCGGCGTGCCCCGTGTGCGGCAACCACACGCTCGCCGTCAAACTCCACCGATCCCACGCGGCGGCCTAAGCCCGCCACTTTGGATTGGTCGAGGGGAGCGACCTCCGNNGCGACCTCCGCTCCCCTCGAGCACCCCACCGGATTTGCCGGCGGGGAGCGACCCCTTCAGAGGACTTCGACGGAGAGGCGGGTCCGGCCGACGAGGAGTTCGTCGCCGTGGACGAGCTCTTGCTCGCCCTTGATGCGCACGAAGACGCCCGTGCGCGACCCGAGGTCCGTGAGCAGGATCGTCCCGGCCGTCTCCTCGATGAAGCAGTGCTGGTCGCTCACCAGCGGATCGCTCGGGAAGACGAAGTCGCCCTGCGAAGAGCCGATCTGCAGTGTCGTGCCGTGCGCGAGGACGCTGGCGCCCCGGACGCCCCCCTCGAAGATCTGAACGACGCGGAACGCCGAGGGCCACTTCGGCGACGAATAGAAGTACGTGGGACCCGGATCGGGCCCGTCCTGGGAGACGGGGTTACGCTCGACGCGGAGGAGCTGGTCGCCCACGACGAACTCGTCGCCGAGGCTCAACTCGACGGGTGCGCGCGTCCGGACGAACACGCCGTTGCCGGTCTCGAAGTCGCTCAGCCAGAGGCGCCCGTCGCGGAAGCGAATCTCCGCCTCGCGCGGGTGGCAAAAGCGCTCCCCCGGGAGCCGAATCGTCCCGGCTGCGCCGATGATCGCCGCGACCCCCTTTGGCTCATAACGGTCTGGACCGCCTCCCAGGCTTCGGGTCACGACGAGGCGAAAGTGCGCGCGCTGAGCCTCGGCGGCGGGCGGGCGTGCGGCCGAGGGCACCGCCTGGCTCGGCGGCGCTTCGTTCGCTCCTTCGCCCGCTGCGACGCGCGTCTTCTTCTGCGTCGCGAGCTTCTGGACGTCGACCTTCGGCGGGTGCTCGAGGACCTCCATGCCGCCGATCGCCTTGCCCTCGATGATGCGGTCGAACCGCCCCTCGCGAAGGGCCAGCGCCATCTCGAGCTGCTGCCCCTTCATGAGCTGCCTCACGACGAGGGCGACGTCATCGCGGGCGACGTGCTCGGTGTACAGGCGCTTGTGGCTCTTGATGACCCGCCCGCCGTCGGCGAAGAGGTGCGTGATGACGTGCGGTTTGTCGAGGCCGCTGTCTTCCGTCTGGATGTGGAAGGTCTGGTTCTTGTACTTGACGTTGTTGTTGAACCCGACCTGCGCTCGGCGGAAGGCCGGGCGCGCGATCTCTTGCTCGCTCCGCTCGACCACTGCCGGTGACCACTCCGCGATGGCCGCCTCGAGCTCGCCGTGATCGCCGGCGATGCCTTCCATCCGCTCGAACGCGAACTTCGCGAGGCGCGAGCCGGGATCGATGCGCAGGGCCTCCGCCAGCAGGCCCTGACCTTCGACGTCGTTGGCGCCGTTGGCAGCCCACGCGGCCAGCAGCGCGACCGCGTCTTTGGGCCGGCCTCGCTCGAGGAGCCCCTTGGCCGCGCGCGCGGCGGAAGCGCGTCCGGTCGCGCGAGCGGCCGCCTGAGGAAGGCCGTCCGTCATGGTCGCACCCATCATCAGCGCTGCGGCCAGGCGTGCGCAAGTATCCTCGATGCTCTCGCGCTATCCTGCGGGCGCTTGCAGCGTTCACGCCCCGAGTTGCGTCTGGACCCGTGCCCGCCCAAGACAAGGGCCGATCTCGAGTGGGACCGGGTGCTGTCGGCCCTGGCAGAACGGTGCGCCGGTCCCCTGGGGCGGGCGCTGGCCCTGGCTCTGCCTTTTTCCCAGAGCCGGCAGGAGGCGCGTGAATGGCTCGAGCAAGCCGCGGAGGCAACCCGTCTTCTGGTGCAGGGTAGGGCCCTCCCGGCCGGGGACGTCGACGACGTCGGCGAGGCGATCGAACGGGCTCGAGCGGGCGGCGTGCTGGCCCCCCAGGACCTCCGTTCGATCGGTCGCTTGCTCGGCGCGGCTCGCGCGCTCCGGCGCTTTCTGGCGTCTCGGCGCACGGAGCTGCCGCGCCTGTTCGACGCGTGCTCGACGGACCCGACGCTCGATGAGGTCGCCGACGAGATCGCCGGCAGCTTCGATGCGGACGGCACCCTCGCGGACAGCGCAAGTCCGCGGCTGCGGGACCTGCGCCGGGAGTGGCACGCAGCGCGTCAGAGGATGCTCGCGCGCATGGAAGAGCTGATGAACCGCTACGAGGGGGTCGTGCAAGACCGGTTCGTCACCGAGCGCGAGGGACGGTGGGTCCTGCCGGTGCGCTCCGACGCGCACGAGCGCTTCCCCGGGATCGTGCACGCGACGAGCGGCAGCGGCGCCACGCTCTTCGTCGAGCCGCGCGCCGTCGTGCCGATGGGCAATCGCCTGAAGGTGCTCGAGGCCGACGTCCGGCGGGAAGAAGAGGCGGTGTACGCCCGCCTGACCGCGCTCATCGCCGATGCCCTCCCGAGCGTCGTGGCCGCCGCGCGCGCCCTGACGCTGGCCGATGTTCGGCGGGCGACCGCCGCGCTCGCGCAGCAGCTGGAGTTGATCGTCCCGGACGTCGTCGACGAGCCGCGGCTCGACCTGAAGCGCGCGCGCCATCCGCTGCTCGCCTTGGACCTGCCCCGGGTCGTGCCGAGCGATCTCTCGGTGTCGGCGGGCCAGGCGATCGTCGTGAGCGGCCCCAACGCGGGCGGCAAGACGGTGGCGCTCAAGACGCTGGGCCTCGCGGCCCTCATGATCCGTGCAGGGTTGCCCGTCGCTTGCGCCGAGGGGAGCGTCGTCGGCTTGATGGACGTGGTGCTGACCGACGTCGGCGACGACCAGAGCCTGCAGAAGAATCTCTCGACCTTCAGCGCGCACGTGAAAAATCTCGGCCACGTGCTGGAGGACACATCCCCGGGGGCCCTCGTTCTGCTCGACGAGCTGGCTGGGGGCACCGATCCCCGCGAAGGCGAGGCCCTGGCCGCCGCCGTGCTCGACAGCCTCTGTGCGCGCGGGGGCGCCGTCGCGGCCACGACGCACTACGAGGGCCTGAAGGCCCTCGCGCTCGGCGACCCACGCTTCGTCAACGCGAGCGTCGGGTTCGACCTCGCGACGATGACGCCCACGTTCGAACTTGTCATGGGCATGCCCGGCCGGTCGAGCGCCCTCGCCGTGGCGCAGCGCTATGGGTTGCCGTCGACGGTGCTGGAACGGGCCGAGCGCTTCCTGCTGCGCGAGGACCAGGGCTTCGAGGCCCTCGTGAAGCGGCTGCACGACGAGCGCGCGGCGCTCGAGCTCGCGCGGCGCGCGATGGAGCAGGAGGCTGCCGAGTCCGCCGTCCTGCGGGCCCGCCTCTCGGCGGAGCTGGAAGCCGCGAAGGCCCGCGAGAAGCGTGCCCTGTCCGAGGAGGGGGCCGACCTCTTGGAGCGACTGCGGCGCGCACGCGACGATCTCCGAGAGGCTCGCGCGCGCTTGCGGTCGAAGAAGGCGGACGCGACCACCGTGCGCGAGGCCGAGCGGGCCATCGAGCGGGTCGCGGGGGAGGTGGCCCTCGGCGGCGCGCTCGAGCGCAGCGTCTCGAACGGGAGCCCGCTGGCCGAACCGCCGCCTGTCGGCGAGGTGCGCAAGGGCATGCGCGTCTGGGTCCCGAAGCTTCAGGCGGAGGCTGATGTCGTCGACGTCTTTGGCGATGGCTCGGTGCGGGTGGCCGCGGGTCCGTTGANNCCCAAGCCGCCGGTGCGCGCGGTCCTGGCGGAACATGCGCCCATCCCGACCAGCGACAACACATGCGATCTGCGAGGCCTCCGCGTCGACGACGGGATCGGCATGGCGACCAACTTTCTGGATCGGGCGGTCGGCGCGGCGCACCCCGTCGTTTTCCTCCTGCACGGCCACGGTACGGGCGCGCTTCGCGACGCCGTGCGAGAAGAGCTCAGCCGGTCGCCGTACGTGGCCCGCTACGGCGCCGCGCCGCCCGATCAGGGGGGCGAAGGCGTGACGGTCGTGTGGCTGGCGTGAGGCCGCGCGTGATAATTTCGAGGCCCCGATCTCCGGGGGCTGGATCGCCGACGCCGTGACGCTGCCATCCCCGCTCTTCGTCCCGGGGACCTCGGTCGGGCCGTACATCGTCGAGCGGCGTCTGACGCAGGGGTCGGTGGGCGTCGTGTACGTCGCGCGCGACGGACAGGGGGCGCCGGTCGTCCTCAAGGCCGTTGCCGCGAACGCACCCAATGGGGGCGGGCGGGCACGGGTCGCTCGCGAGGCGCGCGCGCTCGCGTCGATCGCCCACCCGGGGGTCGTCCGCGCGCTCAGCACCGGCGAGCACCTCGGGACGCCGTGGATCGCGAAGGAATACGTGGCGGGTGTCGACCTGAAGCATCTCCTCGCCGATCGGGGCCCGATGCGTGCCGACAGCGCGCTTCGTCACGGCACGCTGCTCGCGGAGGCGGTGGCCGCCGTCCACAAGGCCGGCGTCGTCCACCGCGACATCCATCCATCCGGGATCGTCGTCACCGCAGAGGGCCGCATCGCGCTCGTGGACCTCGGGCTCGCCAAGCGCAAGCTGGAACCGCGCGAGAGCGACGTTCCGACGGTGGATCGAGAGGCGCTCGGGGCCCCGGCGTACCTGTCGCCGGAGCAGATCGAGCACGGACTGGCCGACGAGCGCAGCGACATCTGGGCGCTGGGATGCGTGCTCTACGAGATGATGGCGGGTACGCCGCCGTTCGGACGGGGAGGTGCTGCGACCACGGCGAGCATCTTGCGTGACGAGCCCTCCATCCCGGCTGGCGTCGGGTCCGCCGGGGACATCGTCTCGGCGTGCCTGCGCAAGAGCTCCTTTGCCCGCGTATCCTCGGCGCGCGAGCTCGCCTCGCTGCTTCGAGCCGCGCTCGATAGCGCGCACGACGGTCAAGCTGGCTCAGAAGGCTTCGCGCGGGTTCTCCCGATAGCCAGGGAGTCCTCCCGGCCTTTCGCGCACTCGAGCCCGCCGACGCCCGACCCTCGTCCGAGCGCGCCCGCCCCGGCGCGTGCCCCGGGGCCGTCGCGCCCGCCGTCCGTTCCCCCGCCGCGTGCGCGCCTCGCATCGACTCCGTCATCGCGGCCGCCGCCGAGATCGTCCAACTCGATGCGTGCGGCGCCGCCGCAGGGTCGCGTGAAGGGGGCGGCCGTGCGTGCTGCCTTCGTATGGTTCTCGAGCACGTATGGCGATGCGGCCTGTGCCCAGGTCCTCCAGCTCGCCTCGCCGGAACTGCAGTCTCTCCTTCGCCCTTCTGATCGCGCGCACGGCGTGATGGCCTCGACATGGTACGAGACGGCGCTCATCGGGGAGCTGGTCGAGATCGTGGAACGGATCGCCGCGTCGGACGACGTCGACGAATACCGCGCCCGCCTGGCCGCGGCGGTCGCGAAGGACAACGTGGACGGCGTCTACCGCTCGCTCTTTCGCCTCATCGCTACGCCATCGCTCCTCGAGGCCAACGCGCAGCGCGTATGGGGAACGTACTGCAACGAAGGCGCCTTCGTGGTCCGCGTCCCCCGGCCCGGGGCGTTCGAGGCGCGGTTGCGCGGCTGGTCGGCGCACCACGCGGCGCTCTGCGCGCTAGTCTCGCACCTGATCGAGCACTTTCTCAGGACCATCGGATACAACGGGCTCGTCGTCGAGCGCACCCAGTGCGTGTCGAACGAAGACGGCCAGTGCGTATTCGAGGGCACCTGGTTGGCGTGAGAAAGCGGTGGAGCCCGTGGCAGAGGAGTTGCCTCGAAACTTCGGAGTAGACGTGGGGGAAGCCCGGACGACGGCGCTGCTCTATGCGGCGCCGGGGCGGGCGAAGGCGTCGATCGTTCTGGCGCACGGCGCCGGCGCCCCGCAGACGCACCCGTGGATCGCTGCCATGGCGCGAGCTCTGTCGCAGCGAGGGATCGACGTCGTCACGTTCAATTTCCTGTACGCGGAGCGCAGGCTACGCGTGATCGACCGGCCTCCAACGCTCGAGGCGACGTGGCGCGCGGTCGTCGACGCCGTCCGGGCGCGCAGCGACGTAGCCCACGCCCGACTCTTCGTCGGGGGCAAGTCGATGGGCGGACGCATCGCGACGCAGGTCGCGGCACAAGAAGGCGCGCTCTGGCGCGTCGCGGGCGTGGTGCTGCTCGGCTATCCGCTCCACCCGCCCGGCAAGCCCGCCGCGCTCCGGGTCGCACACCTGCCGGACGTGCGCGTGCCCATGCTCTTCGTCCAAGGCGAGCGCGACACGTTCGGCACGCGCGACGAGATGATACCCATCGTCGAGCGCTTGCGCGCCCGCATACCCGGCACCCGGCTCTATGTCGTCGAAGGCGGGGACCACTCGCTGGCCAGGCGGCGCGGGCGGGCAGGCGACCCCGGCGACGACGCCACCCTGGTTGCGGTGGCCGACGAAGTGGCTCGCTTCATCGGGTGACGACCATCACGACGTGGGCGCGCGCCGCCTGATAGAACGTGCTCTCGGCCAGGCGAACTCGTTCGAGGACGAACCAGCGCGCCAGCGCAGGCCGCACCTCTTCGAAGGCGCGCCCGCCGTAGGGGTGAGCCGACGATCGGAACACGTCGCGCAGTTGCTCGACGGACGGCTTGAGTACTGGCATGACCGCGCGATCGAGGTACCAAGCTGCGAGAGCCTGACGCGCGAGGATCGCGTCGACTTCCGTGGAGTCGAGGCCTTCGGCTGCGGCGGCCGCCTCGACCCGGGCGCGACCTCCGAGGCGCTCGTACCAGGCTTCGGCCAGATCATCACCGATGCTCGCGAGCTCCGCCGTGTCTGGCCGCTTCGACGAGGGCGACCCGTCGATGAACTTGTGCGCGAGCCCCGAAAGGAGCTCCTCGGTCACGTGGTGTTCGAGCGCCCCGCGGACGAGCCGCTCCGGATATCCGTCGCTCGCCTGCGTCGATCCCTCGGCGAGTGCCTCGAGTCGCGTCTCGAATGCGAGCGTCCGTTCGTCGATGAAGCGCGGATGCGCGGTGCCTCCCGTCTCGGGCGCGTAAAACCGGACGACGGCGCGGTCGACGATCGTGCGGCCAGACGTGGTCTCGGCGAGCGCCCGACCCCCCAGGACCGCCGCCGACATCCCTGCCACGATCGCGGCGACCCAGGAGCCGCGCAGACGGCATGCCCCCGTCGCCCGGGCGTTCACGTGGGCCGCTCGTCCTCGACCGGGAGCGGGAGGCCCGGGTCCGGGGTCGGCGAGCGCTCTTGCGCCATGTGCTCGTGGTGGTGGGCGAACCCGCGCGCCGCGCGGCGTGCCCGCAGGAACTCGCCGAAGCTGACGACCATGTCGAGGTCGCGCGGTCCGAGGGAGTCGGCGAGCTCCTTCAAGTGAACGCGCATCGAGTCCGCGTTTCGTGTGCGGCGCCCGTTCTGCGACTTGGGCGCGTCTTCCACCGCCTCCGGCAGGCTGGGCGCCGACAAGGTCGCTTCGCTCGTCGGGGGAGTTGGCACGTCGACCCAGACCGGGCGGGGCACGGCCTTGATCGCGTGTGCGGCGAGCCAGGCCTCCATGAACGTCCGCAGGCGCTCGCTTCGGAACGTGAACCAGCGCTCGCGCTCGGACGCGAACGCCATCAGCACATCCTTGAACCGCCGGAACGCGCCCTTGCCGTCGATGGCGTGACCGAGTTTCTCGCGGAGCTCGGTACCCTCGGCCATCGGGATGAAGCGCTCCATCCAACGATACTGCTCACGCGAGCTCACCGGATCGATGCGGAGGTAGTTCCCATCCGACGCGATGCGAACGTGCATCTGCGGATCGGCCACGCCGTCGACGACGCGCAGGACTTCTCCAGTCGTCAGGTGCAGATAGCTATGAACCTCGGGAGCGTTGTTCTCGAACGCGTCTTCGAGCGCTTCCCAGTCGACCGGAACCTCACGAGTCGGTTCCGGCGGGGATGCGCTGGGGCGATCCTCGGCACTGCTGGTGGGCATGGATCCCTTCCTCCAAGCAAAAGACACGAAAGCGGCGCGGGTTCGAACTTGTCGAAAGCACAGCCCCGACGGTGCGCTTGGGCTGGAAGCGCATCCTCGGCTTCAAGATATCTAAGGCCTATTCTTCAGAATCGCACGCCGGACGGCTTCGCGGAAGCGCTAGGAACGCGTCTCTCTCAAGAGCCTCAAGCTCCAGAGCCTCAAGAGCGGGCCACGGACGAGCGCGTCCGCGCGATGCCCTCCTTCCAGCGGGCGAGGTGGGCCGTACGATCGGCGGGCGCCATGACAGGCCGGAACTGCGAGCCCATGGCGACCGACGCGGCGACTTCGTCCAAGCCGGCGAATACGCCTGCCCCGATGCCGGCGAGCATCGCCGCCCCCCGTCCCGTGGATTCGACGTCGACCGGGCGCTCTACGGTGACGTCGGCGACATCCGCCTGAAACTGCATGAGCAGGTCGTTTTCGGAGGCGCCGCCGTCGACACGCAGGACTTTCAGCGGACGTTTGGCGTCTTTCGACATGGCATCGAGCAGGTCACGCACTTCGAACGCGATGCCCTCGAGCGTCGCCCGGGCGAGGTGGGCGGCGGTGGTCCCGCGCGTCAGGCCCGTGATGCTCCCGCGCGCCCCCTGGTCCCAATGAGGGGCCCCGAGGCCCGCCAGCGCCGGTACGAAGACGACGCCGTCGCTCGACGGTACGGACCGCGCGAGCCGCTCGATCTCCTTCGCGCTCTTGATGATCCCGAGCCCATCGCGGAGCCACTGAACGGCCGCCCCCGCGATGAAGGCGCTCCCCTCGAGCGCGTACGTCGTCTTGCCGCCGATGCGCCAGGCAGCGGTCGTCACCAGGCCGTGCTCGCTGAGGATGGGCTGCGATCCGATGTTCATCAGCGCGAACGCGCCCGTGCCGTACGTCGCCTTGGCGTCGCCCTCGTGGAAGCAGGCCTGGCCGAAGAGGGCCGCCTGCTGGTCGCCCGCCATGCCCGCGATGGGGATGCCATCCGGGAGGAACCCCGCGCCGGTCGTGCGGCCGATCTCCTCGGCGCAGCCGACGATCTTCGGCAGGACCGAGGCCGGGACGTGGAAGACCTCGCACAGCTCCGGGTCCCACGCCCCCCGGGCGAGGTTCATGAGGAGCGTTCGCGACGCGTTCGTCACGTCGGTCGCGTGGACCTTGCCCCCCGTCAGCTCGCTGACGAGGAAGGCGTCGATCGTGCCGAAAGCGAGCTCGCCTCGCTCGGCCCGGGCGCGGGCGCCGTCCACGTGGTCGAGCAGCCACGCGATCTTGGTCGCGCTGAAGTAGGCGTCGATGACGAGGCCGGTCTTCTCGCGCACGCGCGCGACGGTGCGCGGGTCCTTCTTCAGCTCGTCGCAGACGTCGGCCGTGCGGCGGCACTGCCAGACGATGGCCAGATCGATGGGCTTGCGCGTTTTGCGGTCCCAGACCACCGTCGTCTCGCGCTGGTTGGTGATGCCGATCGCGACGAGGTCTTCCGCGCGCACGCCCGCGCTCGCGAGGGCGCCGCGGACGCTCGTCTCGACGCTCGCGCGTATCTCTCCGACGTCGTGCGAGACCCAGCCTGGCTTGGGGAAGTGCTGCGGGAACTCGGTCGTGGCGCGTCCGACCGTGGTTCCCGCTTTGCGGCTCGCCCCGGCGCCGGCGGCCGTGGCGATCTCGACGACGAGCGCCGTGGACCCCGTCGTGCCCTGGTCGATTGCGAGGAGGTGCTTGGCCATGAACCTACGCTCGGAAGTCGGAGCCGCGGCGTCAAGAGGGTCGGCGCGCGAATTCGCGTCACCTCCGCGGGCGCGAAAGCACGCTCGACAGCGCGAGCAGCGCACCGGCGACGCAGGCCACGATGGTGAGGTCGTGCGCCAGGGCGAGCTCGTGGCGGCGCCACGACTCGATCGCCTCGAACGCAGCGAAGATCCCGACCGCCGTGTAAATGACCTGCCGGCCCGCCGTGTACACGACGCGCGTGCTCTCTTGCAGGCCGCGGACGCGCATCTCGAGCTCGCCTCGGCTGGCCTTGACGAGGTACTTTCGCATGTCCTCGGGCAGCGTCACGGCGCTCATCGCCATCTCGCGGACGGCTTCGATCGCGATGCGCGTGAAGTCCCGGTTGCCGAAGACGAAGTCCTGCAGGTACGGCTGGATGATGGCCACCGGCTTGAGGTCCGGGTCGAGCAGGGCGCAGCATCCGTAGACGAGCAAGATCGTCCGCTCGAGCAGCACCCAGTCTTTGGGCACGTGGAAGGCGCCGGACAGCTCGCGAAGGCCGATGTTCATCCGCTGCAAGTCGAGGATGTTCTCCAGCCCGCGCTGCGGGTCGATGCGGATGTCCTTGAGGTTGAAGCTCTCGAGCCTGACCTCCTCCTGAAAGCGCCGATGAAAGTACTCGATGATCCTCTCGGAGACGCCCTCGTCGCTGGTGCGTGAGATGAACCCCATCTTGCGCATCGAGCGGACGAGGCGGTCGGTGTCGCGGCGCAGGACGCCCTCGAGAAACTCCGGGATCCCCTCGCGCATCTGGGGGCTCAGCTCGGCCACGGCGCCGAAGTCGAGCAGCACGATGGCCCCGCCGCGCTGGACCAGGATGTTCCCCGGGTGCGGATCGGCGTGATAGACGCCGTCGACGAAGATCATCTGACAGAACAGGCGCACGACCCGCCGCGCGAGGTCCTTCTTGTCGACGTTGAGCGCGTCGAGGGCCCGTACGTCGTTGATCTTGACCCCCTCGACGAACGTCGTCGTCAGGACCCGCTCGGTGCTGAGTTCGCGCACCGGTTCGGGAAAGACGACGCTCGTGTCGCTACCGAAGTTCTTGCGGATCCGCTCGATGTTGTCGGCCTCGAGGGCGAAGTCGAGCTCCTGCGTCAGGAGCTCCTTGATCTGGTGGTAGTAGGCGTCCAGGCCCTGCACGGGTACAAACCACTGCACGATGCCCATGATGCGGCGGATCGTCTTGAGATCGAGCCGCACGATGCGATCGATGTCGAGGTGCTGCACCTTGACGCAGACGCGGCGGCCGTCGGTGAGCGTCGCCACGTGCACCTGCCCCAGCGACGCGCTGGCGATCGGATCGCGATCGAACGACGCGAAGGACGACATCCGATCGCCCAGCTCGCGAATGAGGCGGTCGGCGATCTCGCCGTAGGGCCGCGGCGGCACCTGGTCCTGCAGCGCCTCGAGCTCGGACCGGAACTCGACTGGCAAGAAGTTCGCCATGATCGAGAGGAGCTGCCCGACCTTGATGAACAAGCCTTGCAGCCGAAGGATCGTGGCGTAGACGCGTCGTGCGTTGCGCCGGTGGACGTCGGCCAGGTGCGCGTCGCGCCACGTGCGCCCGTAGAAGCGCGTCCGGACGCCGAGCCAGACATAGCTCGCGATGACCGCGAACGTCGTCGTGTAAGCGCGCAGGAAGCGCCAGCCGCTGACGGACGCCCCTCGGTGGACCTTGGCGACGCCGCGTGGCGCGGCCTGGCCGACGGACGGCGGACGCGCTCCGGAACCGTCCGCCGCGGGCACCGGCTTGTCCGGAGTCATCACCTGGGACATCGAAGGTTTCCGAAGGATGTCCCCTATTTTGCCCGCCCGCGCGACTTTCTCGCGAATCGGGCGTCAGCTGTCGGTCGGCCCGATTCGTGGCGGCTCGTGCGTGGCGCCCCAGGCCCTCGCGCGGTGGACGCGGCGCCGGGAGGCCTCTGTCCCGAGCGAGCAACTACCCGAGGCGTAGGCGCTCAGGCGGTCGTCGAAGGGAAGCGAACGACAAACCCCGAAGGATCTCCGGAGGATGTGCAGAGCTGCCCGGAAGCAGCGGGTGCGGTCCTGGACCAGATCGGGCCCCGTCCAGCCCTCGGACGTCTCCCCCGTACCCACCCGGATCTGCATCAGACAGAAGGACCGACCGTTGTCGCCGCGGCCGCGACCGTCGTCGACGCGCTTGCGGTAGCCGCTCTCGAAGGAGGCGACCGACAGCATCAAGAGGGCCGTCTTGGCCCGACCATCCGGCCCGTCGAAGATCGGGCTCTCATCGGGGTCCAAGGCCACCGTCGCGGCGTCGCGCGCGATGCTTTCGTAACGGTCCATCACCTCGTCGGGTGACTCCTGGGGCTGGGCATGCACGGGCACCCAGCCGACCATCGCCGCGACCAAATACGCAACTAGACTGTCCATCCGGTATCTCCTCCGAGGCTAGCGAGCTCCCCATCAGCTGTAAGAGCTCGACCGTTGGCAGGGGGCGGTGTGAGCAACCTGCGCGCCAGGGCAGGAGGCCGTCTGCCTAGCTCGTCCCTCCGTTCGCCGCACGACGCGGTGCGGCGTAGCCCTTGGCCGACCTCGACGGTCGGTCCAGCGCCCCCTATCGTCGGCGGCCGTGCCCCCTCGTGCCCTCGAGGCCCTGCTGCCTTTCGTCGTCCTCTCAGCCCTCGCCTGCGCTCGCGCCCCTCAACCCCCCGCCGCCTCCCCGATGCCTCCGCCTGCCCCCGTGCCCACGCTCACGCCTGCCCCCGCCCCGGTCCCCACGCCGCCGGCTTTGCCTTATCCCGCCGCTCCCCGAGGCGATCAGGTCGACGTGCTTCACGGCGTCTCGGTCCAAGACCCCTACCGATGGCTCGAGGATCCCGCGCGGGACGACGTGAAAACGTGGGTCGCCGACGAGGACGCCCTCGCCCGCGGTTTCACGGCGAAGCTGCCTGGGCGAGATGCCATCGCCGCCCGGATGAAGGAGCTCTTCTACGTCGAGAGCGTGGGCACCCCTCGCCGTGCGGGCGGGCGCCTCTTTTACCCCCGGCGGGACGCCGGCAAGGAGAAGGCGGCGATCTACTGGAGGGCGCAGCCCAAGGGCGCCGCGCCCGGCGGGGAGCACACCCTGCTGGACCCCAACCTCTGGTCGACGGATGGCAGCGTCTCGCTCGGCGTCTGGAGCGTGTCGTACGACGGGAAGACGGTCGCGTACGGGGTCAAGGGCAACAACTCGGACGAGACGACGCTCTACGTCATGGACGTCGCGACCGGCAAGAAGAGCGACGTCGACGTCATCGAGGGTGCCAAGTACGCCTGGCCGTCGTGGACCCCGGCGGGGGACGGGTTCTTCTACACGTGGGTCCCCCCCGCTGGCAGCGTGCCCACGGCGGACCGGCCGGGGTACGCGGAGGTGCGCTTCCATAAGCTCGGGACCGATCCGGCCAAGGATCGCGTCGTCCACGAGAAGACGGGCGACCCCCGGACCTTCGTCGGGGCCGCGGTCGGCAAAGACGGCCGTTGGCTCGTCGCGACCGTGGAACACGGCTGGGCCAGCACCGACGTCTACTTCCAGGACTTGCACGCGCCGTCACGCGAGTGGCGTCCGCTGGTCGTCGGCCAGGACGCCCGGTACGACGTCAGCGTCGACGGCAACCGCTTCTTCGTCCGCACCAACGAGGGCGCTCCGAAGTACCGCGTCTTGCGGGTCGATCCCGCGTCGCCCGCGCGCGACAAGTGGACCGAGATCATCTCCGAGCGGCCGGACGCGACGCTCGAGAGCCTGAGCGTCGTCGGCCATCACCTTTCGATCGCGTACCTGAAGGACGTCGTCAGCCACGTCGAACTGCGCGACGAGGACGGCAAGCTCGTACGCGAGATCGCCCTGCCGACGCTCGGCTCCGCGTCGCCCCTCAGCGGCGTCGAGGACGACGACGTCGCCTACTATTCGTTCGCTTCGTTCACGTACCCGACGGAGATCTTCGAGACGAGCGTCCGCACGGGCCGAACGTCGACGTTCTACAAGCTGAAAGTGCCGGTCGATTCGTCGGCCTACGCGGTGGAGCAGCTCTTCGCGACCAGCAAGGACGGCACGCGCGTCCCCTTCTTCGTCATTCGCGCCAAAGATCTCCAGAAGAACGGCGCGACCCCGACGGTCCTCTACGGCTACGGCGGCTTTCAGGTGGCGCAGACGCCCACGTTCTCGTCGTCCATCTTTCCGTGGCTCGAGCGCGGAGGGATCTGGGTCGTGGCAAACCTCCGCGGCGGCAGCGAGTACGGCGAAGAGTGGCACCGCCGGGGCATGCGCCGCGAGAAGCAGCACGTCTTCGACGATTACTTCGCCGTCGCGGAGGAGCTCGTGAAGCAAGGGTTCACCAAGCCCGAGAAGCTCGCGGCCGCGGGCGCCTCCAACGGCGGGCTGCTCGTCGGGGCGGCCATCGCGCAGCGCCCCGATCTCTTCGGCGTCGCGCTCTGCGGCGTCCCGCTGCTCGACATGGTCCGCTACCACCTGTTCGGCAGCGGCAAGACGTGGATCTCGGAGTACGGATCGGCCGACGACGCCGACGACTTCGCGGCCCTCTTCGCGTACTCGCCGTACCACCACGTAATCAAGGGGACGCGCTATCCCGCGACGCTCATTCTCAGCGCCGACAGCGACGACCGGGTCGACCCGATGCACGCGCGCAAATTCGCCGCCGAGTTGCAGTGGGCTTCGAGCGGCGGCCCGGTGCTCCTTCGCGTGGAGAAGCACTCGGGACATGGCGGGGCGGACTTGGTGCGCGCTGCCGTCGAGAAGCTCGCCGACGAGTACGCGTTCGCGCTGGGCCAGATGGGGCCCTAGTCGTGCGCGCGACCGGGCCGGACGACGCCCGTGCGCTCGCGCGGTTCGGGTACACGCAGGAGCTGCGGCGGCGGCTGGGCGGGTTCTCGAGCTTCGCGATCGGCTTCTCGGTCATCAGTGTGCTGACGGGCGTGGCGTCGACGTACGGCGACGCATTCGGCGCAGGAGGGCCCGCGAGCCTCGGAATCGGGTGGCCGCTCGTCTCGCTCGGCACGGTCGTCGTGGCGCTCGCGATGGCGGAGCTTGCCAGCGCCTTCCCCACGGCAGGAGCGCTTTATCACTGGGCCTCGCTGCTCGGCGGACCGTCCTGGGGGTGGATGACGGCGATGCTCAACCTCGTCGGGCAGCTCGCGATCGTCGCGGCGATCGACCTCGCGCTCGCACAGGCGCTGGCGCAAATGGCGCACCTCAGCGACTCGGTCGCGTACGTGCTCTTCGCCATCGTCATCGTGATGCACGCGGCGCTCAACGCGACATCCGTGCGCCTCGTCGCCTGGCTCAACGACGCCTCGGCGACCGTGCACGTGGTCGGGGTCGTCGTCCTCGCCGCGCTCCTCCTGACGCGCGCTCGGGTGCACCCGGCGGCCTACCTGCTCGACTTCGCCCCGAGGCCGGCGGGTCCGCGCGGATCGGCGCTGGGCTTCGTGCGGTCTCTGGTGCTCGGCGTCTGGACGTTCACCGGCTTCGACGCCGCCGCGCACGTGAGCGAAGAGACGCGCGATCCCGAGCGCCGCGCCCCGCTCGGCATCGTCGCCGCGGTGGCGGTCAGCGCCGTCGCGGGCTTCGTCCTGGTCGTGGCGCTCACGCTGGCCGTGCGCGACCCGTCCGACGTCGCGGGGGCACCGGACGCCGCCCTCGCCGTGCTCCGCGGCGGCCTCGGAGAGAGGGCCGGCGGCTGGGCGATGGCGCTGGTCTCGCTCGCGATGTGGTTTGCGGGCCTCTCGAGCATGACGAGCGCGTCCCGCATGCTCTTCGCGTTCGCGCGGGACGGCGGACTACCCGCCGCTGCCCTCCTCCGACGCGTGAACGCACGCACCAAGACACCGGTCATCGCGACGATCGTCGCCGCCGCGGCGTCGCTCGCCGTCGTCGTCGTGACGGCCCCACTGAGCTCGGCCGTCTTTCTCGCCGTCGCGGCCCTGGCCACGGTCGCGCTCTATGCATCCTATGCGCTGCCGATCGCCTTGGGAGCGGTGGCTCGAGTTCGTGGGCGGTGGGTCCGGCCCGGCCCCTGGCACTACGGTCGCGCCAGCGTACCCATCGCGTGGGCCGCCGTGGCCTGGTCGGGCGCCGTCGGCTTCGTGTGCACGCTCGCCAATCCGCTCGCCATGGAGATGTTTGCGGCGCTCCTCGCGGCCCTCGCCGTCGTCTGGGCCCTGGCCGTACGGACGCGCTTCGAGGGGCCCCGCGTCGACCTTCGGCACTTCGAGCGGGGGGAGTAGGGGCGAGCGCCGCGCTACGACGCCGCGACCTTGTCCTTCAGGTACTGCGCCAGGCCTTGGGCCGTCTCGACGAGGTTCGCCTGGATCTTGTTCACCAGGAAGTCCTCGGCCGCGCGTCCCACCGTGGATGCAAGCAGGGAAGGCACGCCCCGGATCTTCTTGGCATCGATGGTGAGCGACCCGCGGACCTCGAGCCGCGTCGCCCCGGCGCCCTCGGCGATAAAGCGGTTGATGCCCCCGCACCGGACGGCTTCCGCGAAAGCGTGCGTCTCGATCCGCCACTCGCACACGTGCTGATCGGCGTTCCATGTCGCGTAGTCCGTCCACGACAAGATCGCCTCGCTGAGCACCGCGCGTACGGCCGCCGGGATGTCGCCGCCGCCGCGCCACTCGTTCACGAACTCCGCGGTGGCTCCGCTGTCCTTGCGCGACTTCACCTCGATGCTCCTGACGTTTGGCAGGTACGCGAGCAGCTTGGTCAAGTCGTCGCGATAAGCCGAGAAAACGACGGGAACGGGGAAGGGGATGCGGGCGTCGGCGGAGATCTGCATGACGGCCGCGAGATTACTCAGCCGGTCGCCGTCGCGCCATCCGCGCCGGTGCATCCAGACGGGAACCGCTTCATCGCGCTCGACGATCTCGCCGAGTCGCTCGCCGAGGGCTTCGTCACTTCGGCGACGAGCGCCGAGGGAGCCGGCGAGGAGACCCGCAACGCGATCCTCACGGAGGAGATCGGTGGCCCTTTCTCGAGGTCGCCGCGGTGCGAGAGCTCCACCCCGAGCCGGACGCATCCAGCCCAATTGACGCAGAGATCGAAGCGTTCCCTACGGCGCTCCGCGGTCATGGTCGAGCTGCGGCAGGACGCCACATCGTGGCGTCCGCGCACACGGGGGCCTTGCCGGTTCGTCACGGGGATTTTCTGAGGGGGCCTCGCCTCGCACGAGCCCGCGTACTACGAGAGGGGCATGACCCTCGCGATTGGCGACAAGGCCCCCGACTTCTCCCTCCCCGCGCAAGACGGGCGCTCCGTCTCGCTGTCCGACGCGCTCGGCAAGCGCGCGGTGGTCCTCTTTTTCTATCCGATGGATGACACACCGGGCTGCACCGTCGAGGCGTGCGCCTTCCGCGATCGGTACGACGCGTTCGCCGAGGCCGGCGCGGAGGTCATCGGCATCAGCGCCGACTCGGGCGCCTCGCACGAAAAGTTCGCCACCAAGCACAAGCTGCCCATGACGCTCCTGAGCGACGCCGACGGAAAGGTCCGGGCGCTCTACGGGGTCAAAAAGACGCTGGGCCTCCTGCCCGGGCGCGCCACCTTCGTCATCGACCGGGAAGGCAGGATCCAACATATGTTCGTGTCGCAGCTCCGGGTGAAAGAGCACTCCGCGCAGGCGCTCGAGGTCGTGAAGCGTCTCGGGCGCGTTGGCTCCGGCGTCGCCGTCGCCACATAGGCGCCCAGCGCGGTCGCCNNGTCGATCGCGCGGCTCGCCGGGCCTTGCCCCCGCGGTTCTCGTGTCGCTCGGTAGACGGTTGCTCTACTATCGTTCTCGTGGCCCGAACTTTTGCCGTTGGCGACATCCATGGGGATCTCGAGGCGCTGGAGCGTGTGTTCTCGGCGATGCCCCCGTTCGATGCGGGTGACACGATCGTGTTCGTGGGCGACTACGTGGATCGAGGCCCGAAATCCGCGCAAGTCATCGCGTTCATTCGCAAGCTCGCCGCGCGCGGGCCAGCCAAGGTCGTCGCGCTCCGCGGCAACCACGAAGATGCGTGGCTTCGGGTGGTCGACGTCGGGTGGCCCGAGTTCGTGACGCCGCCCGGTAACGGGTGCCTCGCCGCGATGCGATCGTTCATCGGCGGCCCGGTGCCCGAGCCCGACGCCCTCCCGCGCCCCGACGAGCGAGGCACGCTGCAGACGGGCGCCTTCTTCCCGGAGGACGTCGTCGAGTGGATGCGGGCCCTGCCCCACTGGTACGAGGACGAGCACGCCATCTACGTGCACGCAGGCCTCCCGCGCGGCAAGAGCGGCTTTCTGCACCCGTCGAAGGTCGAGACCCCGGCCGCATTGCTGTGGCTCCGCGACGAGGACTTCTTCAGGAACTACCGCGGCAAGCTCGTCGTCTTCGGCCACACGGCGACGGCCTATCTGCCGATGGAGCTGAGCAGCTACACCCCCGAAGACCCGATGGACGTCTGGGCCGGCCCGTGCTGCGTGGGCCTCGATACGGGCGCGGGCAAAGGCGGCTTCCTGACGGTGGTCGAACTTCCTGCGATGCGCGTGTACGAGTCGCGCTAGTGCCCTGAGTCTGCGAAAGGTTTCTCAGGGCGCCCGCGCGCAGCGGAAGCCGATGTTCGCGACGCGAGCCCACGGGACGTTGCTGTGGCGGATCGTGGGGAGCAAAAGCGACGCGGAACTCTGGAAGCTGCCGCCTCGGATCACGCCGGTGGCACCCGCGGTGCACGTGGGAGCCGTCGCCAAATAAGCACAGTCCGTGCACGGGTCGGCGTAGGTCGCCGCGTACGAGTCCATGGTCCGTTGCCACAGGCCTCCGGCCATGTCGAGCTGGCCCCAGAGGCCCGCACCCAGTGTGGCCGTTCCCACCGGTGCGATGTTCGTGTTCCCGACGCAGGTCCCCGAGCCGCTCGGGTAGTCGCAGTTGTAATTGGCGTACTCGCAGCCCGACCCCGGACACGCTGTCCCCGGTACCGTCGAGCCCCAGGGGAACTCCCGTTGCCCGCCACTGCCACCGCCCCCGGCTGCCGCGTAGCCCCACTCCGCGTCGGTGGCCAGGAAGCCCCCGTCCCAGATGCAGAACGCGTACGCCTCGAACCAGGACACGCAGTTGATCGGGAGGTTCTNNCGTGGATGCCGGAGCCGGCGGGCGGCGTGTACCCCGCTCCGCCGTTCCACGCTTCGACGAACTGGCGGAACCGGCCCACGGTCACTTGGTACTTGTCGAGCCGGAAGCCACTGACGCTCGCCGGGTCGGCCTCCCCGCTCGGACCGGTGCCGCCGTTCACATAGGTGCGGTAGTAGCTGCCTCCCGGCACTTCGAGGCTCGAGCAGCAACTTTCGTTGCTCGCTCCGCAGTTCGTCAGGCCGGCGTCGTCGCCCACCCCCTGGCAGCTCT
>PLIR01000490.1 GCA_003139415.1 Myxococcales bacterium
GTATTTCGAGGCGTTCGTCAGGAGGTTTTCCACGACCTGGGCCAGCCGGACCGCGTCGCCCAGCACGAGCGTGCTCCCGTCGGGCGGCAGCAAGAGGGTGAGCTCTTGCTTCCGGGCCTCCACGAGCTGTCCCACCGTCTCGACGGCCGTGCGGACCACGTCCGCGAGATCGATGCACTTCTTTGACAGCACGACTTTGCCCGCGGCGAGGCGTGCGATGTCGAGAAGCTGGTCGAGCAGCGTGCCGATGCGCTGCGTCTGCCTGACCATCACCCCGCGCAGCTCCTCGGACCGCCCGCGATCGCGCGGCACCCTGCCCAGCAGATCGAGGGCATGCGAAAGAGCGGACAGCGGGTTGCGGAGCTCGTGACCGAGCATGGCGACAAACTCGTCCTTGCGGCGGTCGGCTTCCGACAACTCGGCGCTGGACTTTCGCAATTCCGCGTTGAGCTTTTCCATCGCCAGGCGCGCCTGGTCCAGCTCCTCCGCGCGTGACCGAAGTTGAGCATCGGTCTCGCGCAGAGCTTGCTCACTGCGCTTGAGCGTATCGATGTCCACGAGCACGATGACCGCGCCATTCACCTTGTTGTCGAGCGTCAGGTAGGGACGCACGCGCAGCGAATACCAGTGCCCGCCCTTGTCGCGCACTTCGCGTTCCTGCTCGCGCCCGTTGGAGACGACTTCGGAGCACAGACCCTCCAGGTCGAGCGGGGGTTGCGTGGCCTCGCCGAGAACGAGCGCGTGGCGGATGTGGCCGATCGGCCGCCCCAGGTCGGCGGCCAGTAGGTCGAACTGCTTCTCCGCCTGCGGGTCGAAATGGCGGATGCGCAGGTCGCGCCCGAGCAGCACGATGGCGACCTTGCTCGCCGTTTGCAGGTTGCCGAGATCGTCGTTGAGGCGATTGAGTTCGACGTTCCGATTCGACAGCTCCTCGTTGACGGTAGTCAGCTCCTCGTTGGTCGACTCCAGCTCTTCCTTGGACGTCTCCAGCTCCTCGTTGCTGCTCTGCAGCTCTTCGTTGGCAGACTGGAGCTCCTCGTTGGCCGCCTGGACCTCCTCGTTGGCCGTCTCGAGCTGCTCCTGCATCGACTGAAGGTATTCGCGCGTCTCGGAGAGCTCGGTTTCAAGCTCCGCGATGCGGTTGGACTTCTCGCGGCCAGGGGCGTGGTCCGCCCGAGCCGGCTCGGAGTCGGGGGGGGCCCGCCCGCTGCTCGTCCTTTGCGCCTCCTCGAACAGGATCAGAAAGCAGCGCTCACGCAGGTTCTTCAGCGGAATGACCTCCAGATTCACCCTGCGGGTCTTGCCGCTCCGCTCGACGCCGACGTTCTCCTTGCGCACGGTCTTGTTTTGCTTCCTGACTTGATTGATCGCGCTGCGCAGCGGCAGCATCAAGCCGCCGCGGGCCATCTTCAGCACGTCGAAGCTCGGCTTGCCGGTGGGCGGCTCCAAGAACGGGTCGGTCGCACCGCGGAACTGCAGGACTTGAAGCTCGGCGTTCACGAGCACTCCCGGAGGCGCGAACTGGCTGACGGTGATGCGGTCGGCCTCGCGCTGCGCATTGAGCTCGCCGTGCGGACCCTCCGGCGGTTGCTGCCCACCGGGCCGCTGCATCGCAGCGCCCGGACGCGCGACGGCCGCCTCGTCGCGATCTTCCGTGACCGGCAGATGAAGCGCCAGGATCGACGCCGGCTTCTTCGCGTAGATCTTGTGCTTCCTGTCGATCGGCTCGAAAAGGTGGGTGAAGCCGCCGACGGATTCCGACGCGCCCAGCAGCAGGTACCCTCCGGGCTTGAGCGCGTAATGAAACGCGGGCATCGCCTTCTTCTGCCCGCTCGCTTCGAGATAGATCAAAAGGTTGCGGCAGCTGACGAGGTCCATGCGCGAGAACGGCGGGTCGGCGATGAGGTTCTGACGCGCGAAGATCACCATGTCCCGCAGCGTCTTGCTGACTTTGTAGCCACCTTCCGTCTCGACGAAGAACCGCCGCAAACGCAGCGGCGTGATGTCGGCGACGAGGCTCTTCGCGTAGAGACCACGGCGGGCTTTCTCCAGCAACGCGTCGTTGACGTCCGTGGCGAAGACCTGCAGCTTGCGCACCCGGGCCGCCTTCTCCGCTGCTTCCACGAACGTCATGGCGATGGAATACGCCTCCTGCCCGGTGGAGCAGCCGACGACCCAGAACCGCAGGGGATCGTCTCCGCGCTGCCGCAGAAGCTCGGGCAGGATCTTGCGCTCGAGGACGTCGAACGTCTCGGGGTTGCGGAAGAAGCTCGTCACGCTGATGAGAACGTCGGAGTAGAGAGCATCGATCTCCTCGGCGTTTCCGCGGAGCAAGCCGGCGTAGTCACCCAGGGTCGCCTGCTTGCTCAGCAGCAATCGCCGCGCGATGCGACGCTCCATGGTCGTAGGCTTGTAGAGCGAGAAGTCCACGCCTGAATGGGTGCGCAGAAGCGACAGGATTCTCCTGGAGGAGTTTGAGGCGCGGCTGGCGGCGCTATCGTCCTGGCCCGTCGCGAGTGTCCCGCCGTCTTGCGCTCCGAAGGGCCGTCGTTGCCCAGCGACATACGGATGCCTCGCAATCCGCGCGAGCTCCCTCGCGATGTCTGCCGGTGAAAGAACGAGATCCACGCAGCCCGCCGCGATGGCGCTGCGGGGCATCGAGTCGTGTTTGGCCGAATCATCCTGTGCGAACGTAATCCCGCCCTCGGCCTTGATCGCCTCCAGACCGATCGTGCCGTCGTTCGCCGTGCCAGACAGCACGACGCCCACGGACCGCTCGCGCTGGTCCTGCGCCAGTGACTCGAAGAACGCGTCGATGGACCGAGGCGGCACGCGCGACCGCTCCCGCGCCCGAATCTTCAACACACCGCCGGCGATGCTCAAGTTCGTGTCGGGCGGGATCACGTAGACGTGATTGGCCTGGACCACCTCGTCGTTGGTGATCTCACGCACCGGAAGCAACGTGGCGCGAGAGAGAATCTGTGTCAGCGCGCTCTCATGGTCCGGATCGAGGTGCTGCACGAGCACGAACCCCATGCCGGTGTCCGGCGGCAGGGCCGCGAGCAAATTCGTGAACGCCTCCAGTCCCCCGGCCGAAGCGCCGACGCCGACAATCGGGAAGAGCGCGCCACTGCGCGGCTCGCCGCGCTGCACCGCGGCATCGTCCGTCGTCGGCGGCGCTGCAGCCGTCGNNTGCAGCCGTCGGCGGCGCTGCAGGGGATGGCTTGGCCCCCTTTTTCTTCCGCTTGTGTCCTGGCCGCGCCGAGCCAGGTGCTTTTCGAGGACGCGAGGGCAGGGTGACACTCCGGTCGTTGCGCTGTCGATAGGTTTCCCGGCGTCGCCGCGGCACCGCAGATTACCCGGCCGCGAGGCGGCGGGACGAAAAATCGCGCTGGCAAGGACGACGCATTTGACCAACCTGGAGACGATCGCGAGTCTCCATCGAAGGGCGCTCGCGCTCGGCGCGATCGTTTCGCGCGACGAACCAACGTGATTCCAGCCCGTTGCGACAACCTCGCCGCCGCGCGGCGCTCGATCGCGAGGTCGCGGTTTGGGACGATCGGTTCCAGTGCCATTGCCGGACGGCCGCCAGTTCTATGTTGGACGGATTTTTTAAGCGAAGGTCGCGAAACTCCCCAGCGCGAAACTCCCCAGTGGGAGTAGCACCGCCTGTCGCGCGTGGCAGACTTCCGATCGTGGCGCCCTCCGACCAATATCGCCCGGAGGTCCCCACCTCGCCCGAGGTTCCGCTCGTCCCTTGCCCCGCGTGTGCCAACGAGTACGGCGAGGCGAAAGGCGACCGCCTCGTGCAGCTTCCGTCGGGCACCTGGGTACGCCGGGGTTGCGAATCGTGCGGGGGCTTTGGGAAAGTCTCTCTCGAGGAGATGGAACGGTATCGGGCACTCGCCATCGACTGAAGCGTGCTCCGCCGGACCAGCGAGCTGAGCGAGCGTCGAGCGCGCGCCATGGAATCGAGCCGTATTTCTGCGCTTGCTGCCGGTCACGCGCGAGGCACGTGGCGGCCTTCGACCCGAACCTCCGCCCGTCCGCCGCCGCACTGGTCGCAGATCCCCTCGCACTCGACGTGCAGCGCCAGCTCTCCATCCTCGGTGACAGCGAGGCTGCCGGCGCGGATCGGGAGCAGCCGCTCGCGCCAGTCCGCGATGTCCGCTCCGCAGTCGAGGCAGACGGCGAAAGCTTCAACGGGATCGTCCTTGCCCGTTTGCCGCGGGGCCGCACGACGGAGAGGCCACCCGGACGCGGTCATGGGCCGGCTCGTACCACCGGGGGCTTCCGGGTGTCGAGGGACCGCGGGCTCGCGGGTGGCTTGCCCCGACCTACTTTGCGAAATACGTGGTCGCTCGCTTCCGCCCTTTGCTCGTCAGCACCTTCGGCGCCGAGAGCCCCGCCCTCAAGATTCGCGGCATCTCCTTTGCCTGGAGTCCGAGCTTCTCTCGAATTTGCTCGGCTCGAAGGCCGTCCTTGTTCTTCCGGAGCAGTTCGACGATCTGGCCGACCGCCGCTGCAATCTCCTCCGCCGAACGACGACGGAGCCGACCCGAGGGGCGCGTTGCTTTCGGTGCCGGCGACTCGGTCGTTGAGGCAGCGACTCGGCGAGTACCGCGAGCGTTGCCCGCCGTTCGGCCTCCGGGGGCGAGTAGTTCGTCGAGGGAAGACCCTCGGATGGCGGCGACGACGTCGTTGACGAACGAGTGGGCGAGGGCTTCGAGCTGGGAATTCAGAGTGGGCATTTGCGCTCGGGCGATGGTACGCGCGAGCCCGGGCGGGGCAAGTAAACGGCCCGGCTACGCGTCAGTACAACCCGCTGCCGCCGCCACCGTTGCTCTTCGTGGGACGACGGCGACACGCGATGGCTGCGACGACGAGCGCCACCCTCTACCGCCGCCTACTCGCTCCGGCTCCTATTTCGTCGCCGCGTGGCAGGCGCATCACGAACGTCGTCGTACCGGCGGCAGAGCGCGCATCGAGCGTGCCGCCGTGCGAGAGCACGATCTGGTGGGCGATGTAGAGGCCGAGGCCGAGATTCCCGGTGGCCGACTTCTCGCGCTGTCGCTCGCGGCGGAAGGGCTCGAAGATGACCGGGAGGACGTCCGCAGGAATGGGATCTCCCTGGTTGCTGACCTCGACGACGAGGTCCGCCCCATCGGCGCTTGCCTTGACGACCACGGCTGTTCCGGGCGTGGCGTACTCGATCGCGTTCCTCACGAGGTTGGAGAGAGCTTGCGCCAGGCGATCCTGATCCCAGTTGCCCGTCACGTCGCCTTCGACCTCCGGCTGGATCGCCGCCTCGAACTGCTCGACGACGTTCCGGAAGGTCTCACGCAGATCCGTCGGCTTCCGTTCGATGAGCAACCCGCCGCCAAGACGAGCCTGCGTGAGATCGAGGAGCTGACCGATCATCCGGGTCATGCGCTGGCTGCTGCGAATGATGCGCGCGACCGCCTCAGCGTCCCGGTCGTCGAGGCGCCCGCGCTGAAGCAGCATGCCGGCCGAGATGAGGATCGACCCGAGGGGCGTGCGCAGGTCGTGCCCGACGACGCCGATGAACAGCTCCCGGAACTCTGCCACGGCATTGAGCGCGCGTTGGCTATCCTCTGCGCGATCCCTGGCCGCCTCCGCCTCGTCCGCCAGCTCGTGCGCCCGAATCGTCGCGCTGACCATTTGCGCGTTCGCTTCGCGCTGGTCGTCGATCAGCTTTTGCTTCGTGGTCGGATCGTCGTCTTGCTCCCGTTTCGTCGTCATTCCTCCCTCTCCCCTTCCCTCGGGGCCCCCGTCAGAAGCCCGTGGTACCCCTTGAGCGCCTGGCCGACGACGATCCGACCTTCCGACGAGATCTCGTACTCTCTCAGGTCTTTGCTGTGCTGGCTGGAGCGCACCTTGACCACCGCCAGCGCACGCCGGAGCTGCCCCTCGATCTCGAGGTAGCGCTGGATGATGATGGCGTCCGTCAGGAAGGCGATGCCGTGCGGCTCCGGGCTGAACCGGAGATCGATGTAGGAGTCTGCCACCTCGACCGTCGCGATGATCGTGACGCCGAGCCCCGTCAGCGCCCCCATCATCCGGTACAGCGATTCGCGGAAGTCCTCCCGGAACGTGGGCGCGAGCGCCAGCTCCAGACCGGACAGCGAATCGATCACCGCTCGCGTCGCGCCGATGCGTTTTACGGCATCCTGAAGCTCCAGCAGGGTCTCGTCGATGGAGAGATCCAGCGGGCGCAGATAGAGGACTTCCAGCTTTTTCTCGCGGACGAGCTTCTCGAATTCCGCCCCGCGCGGGGTGGTCTGCAGGTAGTCGCTGGGCCGCTTCTCGAAGATGGCGACGATCCCTTTCTCGCCGCGCTCGGCTCCGTCGATGATGAACTGGTTGGAGAGCACCGTCTTGCCCGACCCCGAAGGGCCGGTGATCAGCACGGAATATCCGCTCGGGATGCCGCCCCCGAGCATCTCGTCGAG
>PLIR01000358.1 GCA_003139415.1 Myxococcales bacterium
CGGTAGAGCTGCGGACTTTTAATCCGTAGGTCATGGGTTCGAGTCCCATTCGGCCCACCAACGATTGCGTGGCGCGGGGATTGCTCCGACGCGTAGCAGGAGGTCACCCCATGCCTCAGGCCGTCAGGTTCGATCGATACGGTGACATCGACGTCTTGCAGGTCGTCGACGTGGAGCGTCCGGTTCCCGGTCCGCGGCAGGTCCTCGTCGAGGTGCGCGCGGCCGCGATCAACCCGGGCGAGGCCTCCGTCCGCAAGGGGCTCTTCGCCAAGAGTTGGCCGGCGACTTTCCCATCGGGCGAGGGAAGCGATCTGGCCGGTGTGGTGTCCGAGCTCGGCCCCGGCGTGACCGGTCTGCGGGTCGGCGACGAGGTCATCGGATTCACCAACAAGAGAGCGAGTCACGCGAAGCTGGTCGTGGTCGAGGCCAGCGACCTGACGCCCAAGCCGCCGGGCATCTCCTGGGAGGCCGCGGGCTCTCTCTTCGTTGCTGGCACGACTGCCTACGCGGCGGTGCGCGCCGTATCGCTCCGCGCGGGAGACACGGTCGTCGTGTCGGGAGCGGCCGGCGGCGTCGGGACGTTGGTCGTGCAGCTTGCCCGAAACGTGGGCGCCAAGGTCATCGGCGTCTCGAGNNCACCACGACTGGCTCGTGGCGCACGGCGTAGTTCCGGTCGCCTATGGCGATGGGGTGGCCGAGCGCATTCGTTCTGCGGCCGGGGGACGCGTCGACGCGTTCATCGACACGTTCGGCTCCGGCTACGTGAAGCTTGCCCTCGACCTCCGCGTCACTCCCGACCGCATCAACACGATCATCGATTTCGCGGCAGCCGAGAAGTACGGGGTCAACGCCAAGGGCAACGCCGACGGGGGCAACAGCCAGGTCGTCGCGGAGTTGGCCAAGCTGGTGGCCGATGGCCGTCTCGAGATTCCGATCGCCAGGATCTACCCGCTCTCCGAGGTGCAAGCCGCGTTTCGTGACCTCGAGCAGCGCCACACGCTCGGCAAGATCGTCCTCCGGCCCGACTGACACGGCCAGCGCCGCCGAGCGTCACACGGAGGCCGCGAGGGCGAGAGCTCGGGCCCGGAGGCTCGCGACCATCGCCGCGAGGGCACCGGCCGTGAGGAGAAGCGTCGCTTAGGCGCGCGCGGTCACGATCCACGCGCTCGACGGCATCACGATGCCCTCGGAGGTCCGGTAGGGCTCGAGGGCTTGTCGTAGGGCGGCGATGACCGTGGGCTTGCGTCGCTCTCCCTCCTCGCCGGCAAGGCGCATGACCTCGCCGGCCGGGCCGAGCGCCATGGCGAACTGGATGGCCTCATCGATGTCACGCCCGATGCGCACGGGAGCGTCGTGCCGCAAGAGCGAGACGTCGCGAAACCCGGCGCGGGCCAGGATGTCGCTGGTCGTGTCTGCGCTCGCCATCGAGAAGGGGCCCGGGCCGCACGTGGGTTCGCCCGTGTCGTGTCGCTCGGGCACGAGGTCACGCACGATCGTTTCGGCGACGTGGACCCACGCGTTGTCCTCTCGTTTGCGCCAGACCACCATACAGAGCAGGCCCTGCGGCTTGAGCGCGGTTCGGACGTTCCGGAGGGCCGCCACGGGGTTGGCGAAGAACATCGTCCCGAAGCGCGAGATGACGGCGTCGTAGGGTCCGCCGAGGTCGTCCTTCTGGACGTCCGCGCGGAAGAAACGGGCGTTGTCGATGTGATGCGCCTCGGCGTCTCGTCGCGCCGCTTGCACGAATCGGTCGGCGACATCGACCCCCGAGGCGAACCCGTCCGGGGCTACCGCGCGCGCGACTGCCGCCGTGACGTCGCCGAAGCCGCACCCCACGTCCAGCACGCGCGCTCCCTGGATCGGTGGATGGCGGTCGAGGGCGGCGTCGCTGTGGCGCGTGAAGCCGAGCGTGAGGATGTCGCGAAAGCGGACGAACTTGTCGAAGAGGACGCCGTTCCATGCGGCGGTCGTTTCGTCGTTGGACTCGGACGGCGGGGCCGGCGCCGCGGTCGGGGGCGCCGTCGTTTCGCCGAGTAGGGCCGTCAGCTTCCTCATCGCGTCCGGGTAGTCTTCGACCGCGTAGACGTCGGCCGTCCAGACGCGCTCGTAGGCGACCCCCGAAGCGCGAAAGGCCTCGCGGACGGCCTCCGCGTCGGGCGCCTCGAACTCGCAGACCATCCGTAGCTTGTCGATGGCCAGCGAGCTTCGGCGCCACGCCCCTTTGCGGACGTCGAGGCATGGCGTGAGTTTCGCCGCGTCCGCGGCGTACCGCTCGTCGGTGAATGGTTCCTGGAACACCTGTTCTGCCAATATGCGCGCCATTGGATGCCTCCTGGGTAGTGCGGGCCCTCGGCGGATAATGCCGTTTCAGCTCAACGTCGTCCGAGAAGGATGTCTAGGGGCGAGCCTCCAGAATCAGATTGAACGGCGTCTCGGTCGCGCGACGAAAGCGCGAGAACCCGCCGCCGTCGACGACGACCGCGCGCAGCCGCGTCTCGCCTGCCTGCGCGCCGAGCGCGGGGCCATGGTTCGCGAGCGAGTGGGGCACGCAGAGCATCGTCGACGCGGAGTAGAAGACGCGGCCTACGGGGTTGTGGTTGGCCTCGGGGTGGTCGCCGGCGAAGGGCTCCACGATCATCCAGGTTCCGTCGCGGGCGATCGTATCCTTGACGTGCCGCGCGGCGCCCACCGGGTCTTCCATGTCGTGGAGGCAATCGAAGTGAGCGACGAGGTCGTAGTCCTTGCCAGGGAAGTCGGTCGACTTGGCGACCTCGAACGTGACGCGGTCGGCAACTCCGTTCTCTTTCGCCCTCTCGCGGGCGAGCGCGATCGACTTCTCGTGCGAATCGAATCCGACGAAGCGCGACCTGGGATAGGCCTTCGCCATCAAGATCGTCGACGCGCCGAGGCCACAACCCACGTCGGCCACCTTCGCACCGCGTTCGAGCTTGGCGGTGACTCCCTCGAGCGCGGGCAGCCACGCGCTGACGAGGCTACCGACGTAGCCTGAGCGGAAGAATCGCTCCGTTCCCTCGAAGAGGCACGGATGCTGATCGCCCCACGAGAGGCCCACTCCGGTCCGGAAGTTTGCCGTCATCTTCTCTTCGCCGTGCCACATGGCGGCGGTGACGTGGAAGAGCCCCGGAACGGAGGCGGGGCTCGTGTCGTCCGCGAACGCGAACGCCTGCTCCGGCGTGAGCGAGAATCGCTGCGTCGCGGCGTCGTACGCGACGTATCCGCTCGCCGCCTGCGCGTTGAGCCATTCGCGCACGTAGCGTTCTGTCGTGCCCGTCGCGTGCGCGAGGTCCTTTGGGGTGAGGGGGCCGCCTTTGGCCATCGCCTTGTACAGGCCCAGCTTGTCGCCGATGACGACGAGGGCCGCGCTCATGGCCGCCCCCACGTCACCAACGACTTTGCCAATGAAATCGGACAGCTTCTTCTCGTCGACGCTCATGGGAGGGCTCCTCTCGGCCGGGGGTTTTGCGTCCGGCGAGAGAGAGCTTCGCGGCCCGTCGTTGGAGCGAGCGTTGGAACCGCCGTGGGAAACTATCCCGGGGGTCGTTCGGCCCGAGGACGTCCCGCCAGGCGAGCGGAGGCCTCGATCACGGTCGCCGTCGCGCGTCCACTGAGCGACAGCGGGGCCCTCATGTCCTTTTCACACCTCGCGAGCATCTCCTCGGCCAGGCCGAGATCGCCCCGATCGATCGCGAGCATGGCCAGGCGCGACCGCGCGACGGCCGCCTCGCTGTTGTGACCCACGATCTCGGCCGCGTGCAGGGCTTCTCCAGCGCGCCGCCGGGCGTCGTCGCCACGGCCGTCGCGCGCGTCGTGCGCCGCCAACGCGTTGAGTACGTAGGCGACCTGGGCCTTGCTGTCGACGCTCCGGAGGACGCCGAGCACCTGCTCCGCGGCCGCCAGGGCTCCGACCTCGCCCATCGCGAGCCGAGCCAGGGCACGCAGCGCTTCCGCGAACGGCCTCTCGCTGCCTTCCGACAGCCTGGCGACGAGCGGCTCGAGCGCGGTGCACCGCTCGATGGTCTCGCGTGGCCGCCCGTGCTCGAGCGCCATGCGAGCGATCCGGCTGAGGGCCTGCGACTCGCACCACGGATCCCCCTCGGCCGCGGCGAGCTCGGCGGCCCGCTCGAGCAACGGCGTCGCCTCCGCATCGAGGCCTTTGAACGCGCGGACGAGCCCATCTCCGAAGAGAATCTCCAGGCGCGTGCGTCCTGCGAAGCCCTGTCCGAGGGACACGGCCTCGCGCAGGAGCTGCTCGGCCTGGGCGACATCTCGTTCGATCAAAGCGAGACATCGGCCCGTGTTCGCGAGCTGACGCTGCCGCGTCGCAAGGTCCGCCGCGCGGCCCGCCTCGGCGGCTTCGAGCGAGGATGCGCCGGCCCTCGCGAAGTCGCCGCGCTCGTTGTGAACGAACGAGACGAGGTAGTACGCGCGGGAGGCCTCGGCGTGCATCTCGCGCTGCTCGGCGAGGCGAGCCACGCGGCGTAGCTCGGCTTCGATCTCGTGCGATCGCTTGAGCCATTGGTTGGAGTGCACCTGCACGGCGAGAAGGTCCAGGCGCAGGCGGATGTTCGCTTCGGGCGGGAGGTGGGCGGCGTGCTGCATCCCGCTGGCGGCGAGCCGGCTCGCGTCGGCGAGCGCAAAGAGACGCAAGCAGCGTTCGCCAGCGACCACGTAGGCGCGTGCCGCGAGCGCGCTGTCGCCGCCGAGCGCGCCGTGGTGCGCGATGTCGCCGGCGAGCGCGCCGTCCGGATCGCTCACCTTGTCGAGCGCGCGCGCGACGTGCAAGTGCACCCATCGGCGCCGCGGCTCGCTCATCGTCCGGTACGCCGTACGCCGGACGAGATCGTGAGCGAAGTCGTAGCCGGTGCCCCCGGGCGCCGAGCTCGTCACGCGAAGGACCCCGTGTCGTTCGAGCTCCTCGAGCGCCGCGAGTAAGTCGGCGACCGACAGCGAGGTGATCGCGGCCAGCGCGTCGGCGCTGAACGCGTGACCGAGCGCCGCCGCCCAGGGCAGAAGCTCCGCCGCGCGCGGGTCGAGCCGCGAGAGCCGCTCGGCGATGAGACCGTCGAGCGACGGCATCGGGCCACCAAGGTCCCCGCGCGCGCCGGGTCGTGCGAGCTCGATCGAAAAGAACGGGTTGCCTCCGCCGTCGCCGAGAATCCTCGCCGCATCGGCGTTCGCGTCGACGCTTCGTACGAGCTCGGTCACGCCGTCCTCGTCGAGCGGGGGGAGGTCGATGCGCAGGAGCCGGCGCTCGCGCACGAGCGCGCGCAGCAGTGCGCTGACGCGCGGGTTGCCGTCGATCTCCGCAGCTCGCACCGCGCACGCCAGGACGACGCGTGACCCAGTCAGGCATCGCGACAGGTAATGCAGGAGCGCAACGGAGGCTTCGTCGAACCATTGGATGTCGTCCAGTGCGACGACGACGAGCGCATTCGCGCAGCGCTGGAGAAGAAGCTCGCCGACCGCTTCGAACAGGCGAGTGCGATCCGCCTCGCCGTGCGGGGCTCCGAGCTCCGGCAAGAGAGGAGCGAGCTCCGCCCGCAGGGAGCCGTCGATCGCATCGCGTGGCACGGAGCGCAGGACGTCGATCCACGCTCCGTAGGGCCGGACCATTTCCGCCTCGAACGCCCTTCCGGCGAGCGCGACTCCACCGAGGGCCACCGCCTGATCGGCGACCTCTCCCAGCAGGCGCGACTTTCCGATACCGGGCTCGCCGGCGAAGAGCAGCATCTGCCGCCACGCGCCGCTGGTGGCGTCAGCAAGCGCCGCCGCGATCGCGGCTCTCTCCGTGCTTCGGCCGATCAACGCCAGCTGGGTCTCGCTCCGCACAGCGGCGTGAACATTCGCCTCTTTCGCCGTTCCCGGCTGTACCTGCCCCAGCGATGCGCGCGCGACCTCCAGTTCCTTGGAGGGCGGCCTTCCCAGCTGCGCCTCGAGGATGCGCCGGCACGTCTCGTATTGCCGGATCGCCTCGCGCGGCCTCCCGAGCTTCGCGAGCAGTCGCATGACCGCGATGTGGGAAGGTTCGGCGAGCGGGTCGATCGATACACGAGCGCGCGCATGGGCAAGTGCCTCTTCCGGGCTACCGGCGAGCCTTTCGACGAGCGCCGCGAGGATGGCCCCCCGCAATCGTCGCGTGCGCTCCCGCTCGGCGATGCACCACTCGTGGTACCGATAGCACTCCGGCAAGTCGAGACCTTCGAGCAGCTCGCCGCGGTAGCGCGCGGCTGCCGCACGAAGAGCGTCGAGCGACGCGCGGCTCAAGGACCCGACGCTGCTCTCCACGTCGACGAGATCGATCACGGCCCCGTGACGTTCGAAGACGACGTGCTCGCGATTGGCGACGAGACACGTCGCCGACGCATCGTCGACCAGAGGCCGAATCTTCGTCAGACTCCACCGCAACCCTGCGCGCGGATCGTCCGGGCCGTCCCAGAAGAGCTCGCAGAGGCGCTGTCGAGGTTGTGCGCGCGCGCCGACGACGACGAGATACCCGAGGAGCGCGCGCGTCTTCTTCGAAGCGGGAAGCGGCACCGATTGGCCATCGCGAAGGAGCTCGAGCTCGCCGAGGACGCGGATCTCGAGGGACGACGGCATGGCCCCGAGGGTAGAGCCTGGCCGCTCGGGAAGCGATCGTCCCCAAGCCGACCCGATGGCCGGAGGTCGCGCTGTCCCGCCGACGGTCGAAGACATCTCGCCGGGCTCGCTCGCGGCGCGGACCCGTCTTGCCCCCGGGATCGAGAACGACTAGCGACGGGGCATGAGGCGCGTGTGCGGCCGCCGTCCGGTTCGGCATGGCGTGCGGTGATGGTCCTAGCCCTTCTCCTCTGCCTGCTCTGCTCCCTCGTCGCCTTCGGCGCCGGGTACGTACTTGCGGTCGCGCGCCTGCGGTCCGTGGAGTCCGTGCAATCGGCGCCGTCGGGGGGATCCAACGCGATCGTGGTCTCGCGCCTGGAGCCCACGCGCGTCGCGTTCACGGCCCTGGCCGCCGAAGGGACGCCCGAATGGCGCACGGCCATGCAAGACCTCGGCGCTCGCCTGCGGGGAGCCGGTACGCGCCTCGTCGTGTTCGTCCACGGGTCGTTCGTAGGCAACGATCCCCTGGCCGTCGCTCGCCTCCTCGAGGCGGCCGTGCCGGGCCTGTCGGACCTTGCGCGGGGGCTCCGCGGTTTGACGCGCACGCAGGTGTCTCGCGCCCTTGGCGATCTCTCGAATTTTCCGCGGGACTACGTCGACGCTCTGGCCGCAGCGACGGGCATCGAGGCCATGGACTTCACGTGGTCGGGCGAGAACCACCACGCGGCGCGCGTGCACGAGGCCGCACGCCTCGCCCGCGCGCTGGCCACGCATGCCGGCGGCGCGCTCGGCCCTGACGACCGCATCCTTCTCGTGGGTCATAGCCACGGCGGTCAACTGTTCGCCCTCCTCAGCCAGCTGATCGGGCGGGCGCGCGGGTACGAGGAGCTCGTCGGCGCGGCGGTGGCGCGCGGGGAGGACGCTGGGGTCCTCGAAGATCACCTCGCGTGTCTCCGGCGCTGCGTCTTCGACGTAGCGACGTTCGGGACCCCGCCGCGTTACGACTTCGCGCTCGGGCCGCGCTTCCGCCTCCTGCACCTCGTGAATCACAGGACGACGCAGGCGGCGCGTGGCGCGTCGCTGCGCGGCCTTCTCCACACGCGCCGCGGCGACTACGTGCACCACCTCGGCGCGCCCGGATCGGACTGGCCCGCACCATCGGCGAAGGACCGCGCACTCAACGAGCGCCTCGACCGCGTGCTCGGCGTCGGCACCGATCTGCGCGCGTGGCTGCGAAACATCGCCGCAGGGCTTCGCGTCTCGCCGCACGGCCACACAGTCCTCGTCGACTACGGCGACGAGGCGAGGGTCGTCCCGAACTTCTGGGCGACTGGGTTCGGCCACGCCGCCTACACGCGGCGCGAAGCGATGCTCTTTCACCTCCGGCTCGTGGCCGACCACTTCCACCCGCCGGAAGAAGAGCCGCCCGTCGCCTCGGCGCCGCGCCCCCGCGCGTGGATGGGCCCCGCGCGACTGCTCTTGCCGCGGCGCAGGTCACCCGCCGCGCGCGACGGCTGAGGACGCGGTCGTCCGCGTTGTCGACGAGGCGGCGGCTCAGAGCCGGAGCTCTGTGCCAGCACGGATCCGGCCCGTACAGGTCGGGCAAAACTGCACCTCGAAGGCCCGCGCCTCGATGGCGACCGTCCCCTCGGGGTGCATCTGGCTGACCACCTTGGCGAGCAGCGTCTTGCCCTCCGCGCCGCAGATGCACACGCCGGGACCGGCGGGCTTCATCGCCTTCGTCGTTGGAGCGGTTGGCTGCTTCGGGGGAACGGACTTC
Organism: Myxococcales bacterium; assembly: GCA_003139415.1. Classification (GTDB taxonomy): domain Bacteria; phylum Myxococcota_A; class Polyangia; order Polyangiales; family Polyangiaceae; genus Palsa-1150. The sequence continues at coordinate 8,378 of PLIR01000358.1, forward strand.
TTGGGAGCGATCGATTTTTTCGGAGCGATCGACTTCTTGAGAGCGATGGGCTTCAGGGGCGAGAGCGGCTTCTTGGGGACTATCGAGATTTTCGTCGCTGCCATAAGCGGCATCGTCCCGAGGACCCGGTGACTGGGTCAAGTCCTATCGCCG
>PLIR01000581.1 GCA_003139415.1 Myxococcales bacterium
GCGCCCGCGCCCGCGCCCGCGCGTGCGTCCGCGCCCGAGCCCGCGCCCTCGCCCGCGCTTGCATCCGCGCCAGCCCTCAATCCCACCCCCTTCGGCCCTCCCGTCCCCATCCCGCACTACACCTGCCCCGTCGTCCTTCGCGGCGCCCACCGCTCCTTCCTCGCCGCCGCCGACATCCAGGTCGCCTTCGTCGATGGCAACGACCCTCTCGCGCTCGCCAACCGCTCGCCGACCGGCGCGCTCTCACCGGACTTCACGCCGCAGGACCTCGTCGACCTGCGCACGGGACGCGTCCGCTCGGCCGCGACGTGCGAGGCAAGCCACGCCTGTTTGCGTCGCGACGCTGCCGGCGCGCTCACCGCGATGCTCGCCGAGATGAACAAGGACGGGGTCGCCGGACAGGTCACGTCTGCGTTCCGCGGCTTCGGCACCCAGTGCTGGGTGTTCGCGAGCTGGGCGAACAAGGCCCGCGGCGGGTTCTGCGAGGCGGCGCAACAGAGCGCCCTGCCCGGTCATAGCCAGCACCAGCTCGGGACCACCGTGGACCTCTTCACGGCCGAGTGGGCGCGCGAGGGCAACCGGACGGGCGAGGGCGTTTTCCGCAACGGATTCGGCTGCTCGAAGGGTGGACGCTGGCTCGACGAGAACGCGTGGCGATTCGGCTACGTCCTGCCCTATCCGATCCACCCCGATGACCGTCGAGAGGGCTCGCGGTGCGAGCCGCGCGCCGATCGTCCGAAGTACATCAACGCCAAGACGGGTTACATGCAGGAGCCATGGCACCTGCGCTTCATCGGCGAGGACGCCGCGGCTCGCTACCATGACGCGTGGCTGGCGAGCGGTCCAGGCTCGCCGGATGAGATCACGCTCGAGCAGTGGCTGAGGCGCGACCGCGGACTGGTGGGCGACGCGGAGCTCCCAGTGTGCGACGGATGCCAGTGCGGTGCCTGCGCGACGTTCGCGACGGACGACCGCGGCACCCCGTGCGGCGCCGCCTCGCTCCAGCTCGACGAGGCCGGCCTTCCACGCGCCCCGAGCGAAGAGCCGGCGTTGGTCGCCGCCCGCGCAACCCGCGACGGGCAGTTCGTCTCGATCGAAGTCGCCGTCCGGAGCCCCCCCCACACCGTCACGCAGACGCCCGTGACGGGCGCGCAGGGACCGACGTACGGGCCGGGATCCTCGTTCGAGTCCCTCGCGCCTTCCGCGGATGCCCGACCACGGGCGTACGCCGATCTGAAAGGCGCCTGGCGAGTCGCTGTCGAACCGGTTGCCCCACAGGCAACGCCGCGATGGCCCTGGCGCGCCTCGCTGGCCGAGCCGGAGCTGGCCGCGTCTTGGAACAGGGCCAACGTCCTGCTCCCCGCAAAGCCCAATGAGGCTTCCGTGCAAGTGCGAGTTGCCCCGACACCCGGGACGACCCGCCTTCGAGTGACGCTCCTCCGCGACGGAGTCGAGCACGAAACCCGAGAAATCGACGTGCCCTAATCCGCGCCGCCCCCGCCAAAGCGGCGGCCGCATTCGTGAGCCGCGCGTTTCCCGGGTGGCGGCGTGGGGAAGCGTGGTCTCCCGGATGGGGGCGTGGGGGAGCGGCCGCGCTCCCCCATTGCGACGTTCCGTTCCTCGGAATGCCGCGACGCGGCTTCGCTAACAATTTCTTCGAGATCGGATTTCAGCGCGCGACGCGGCGCGGCGGGTGCCTCATGATGTGGCGAGCGAGTCGTCCTCTGGCGCCGAGGCGGCCGGACGTTTGCCGAGGTGGTGTCTTTGGACGAGAAACTCACGCTGCCTCCCGCATCGAACCGCCTGTCGGATGCGCCCAGCGCGTCCCGCATGGCCCAAGGGGGGTTCTGGGAGCTGGTGAAGCCCAGCGACCTGTCGGCCGTCTTCCAGCCGATCGTCAGCCTGAAGGACGGCGCCATCTTCGCTTACGAGGCGCTCGTCCGTTGCAGCATCCCCACATTCTCACCGCCGGTCCTCTTCGAGCACGCCGCGGAGGCGCGCGCGACCGGGCGCCTCGGCCGCATGATCCGGGAGATCGCCCTCCCGCTCTGCGGCGGCATCCCGGTGTTCGTCAACCTGCACCCGAACGAGCTCGAGGAGGGATGGATCGTGCGCCCCGACGATCCCATCTACTTTCACGATCACGACGTCTACCTCGAGATCACCGAGTCCGCGCCGCTCACGCACTTCGAACTTTGCCAGCGCGTGCTTCGCGAAGTGTGCGGTCGCGCAGGCGCACACCTCGTCGTCGACGACCTCGGCGCCGGGTATTCGAACCTCAACCTCATCGCCGACCTCGAACCCCACGTCGTCAAGTTGGATCGCAAGCTCGTCCAGAACCTGCACAGCAAGCCGCGCCAGCAAAAGGTCGTGCAGATGGTGGTACGCCTCTGCGAGGAGCTCGGCGCGTCCGTCGTGGCCGAGGGGATCGAGACGATGGACGAGTTCAACGCCGTCTGCGACACGGGCGCAAACTACGGTCAGGGCTACCTCCTCGGGCGCCCGGCCTTTCCGCTCCCGGCCGTGACATGGCCGCGAACGGCTCCGCAACCGACCGAGCCGCGCAGGGTCCGGTTCGCGCGCGGCGCCTAGGCGCGAAGCTGCCGCACACGAGGCGTTCTTGTTTGAACGCCCAACCGAACTGCGCCCCGGCGCGCGTCGGTCATTGCGACCGACGATCGAGGACCAAGCACCAAGGGGGTAAGCAACGAGAGTACCCGGTGATTTGGCGGCGGGGCCCGATCGATCCGGCTGAACGGGAGAGGCTCGACGCTTGCACCGCCGGCGAGCACCGGCGCCATGTGGATCGTCCGACTCGCACTTCGTCGTCCTTATTCGGTCGCCGTCTTCTGTCTTGCCGTTGTCCTTCTCGGGGTGCTCGGCGCGTCGCGCATGGTGACGGACGTCCTCCCCAGGATCGACATCCCCGTCGTGGTCGTCGTCTGGAACTACAACGGCCTCAGCGCCGAGGACATGGAACGGCGCATCGTCTACATCAGCGAGCGCGCCTACTCGTCGTCGGTCGCGGGAATCGAGCACATCGATTCCGAGTCCATCCCGAACCTCGGGATCCTGCGCGTGTACTTCCAGAAGGACGCCGACATCGGCGCGGCCATCGCGCAGATCACGTCGGTGTCGCTCACGGCCAGCCGGCTCATGCCGCCGGGGATCACGCCGCCGGTGATCCTGCAGTTCAACGCCTCCAACGTTCCCGTCGCGCAGCTGACGATGTCGAGCAAGACGATGAGCGAACAGGAGCTTTACGACTACGGGCTCAACTTCCTTAGACTCAAGCTCTTCACGGTGCCGGGGCTCTCTACGCCGGCTCCGTACGGAGGCGCCACGCGCCAGGTCTCCGTCGATCTCTATCCGGACAAGCTCGCGGCGGCGGGGCTGTCGGCGCAGGACGTCGTCTCGACGATCCTCTCGCAGAACGTCATCATCCCGGCCGGCCTCGCGCGCATCGGGACTCGCCAGTACGACGTCCGCCTCAACGGCAGCCCCGTCACCGCGGACGACTTCAACCAGGTCCCCATCAAGGTCGTCAACGGGGCGCCTGTCCACCTCGGCGACGTCGCCTACGTGCACGACGGCTTCGCCGTGCAGGAGAACGTCGTCCGAGTCGACGGCAAGCGCGCGGGATACCTGGCCATCCTCCGCAAGGCGAACGCGTCGACGATCGCTGTCGTCGACGCCGTGCGAAGCCTCATCCCGTCGATCAAGGCGGCAGCGCCGCCGGGGCTCGACCTGAAGGTCGAGTTCGATCAGTCCGTCTTCGTCCGGGCCGCCGTCGGCAGCGTCCTGCGCGAGGCGGCGATCTCGGCCGGCCTCGTCTCCATCATGGTCCTGGCGTTCATCGGGAGCTGGCGGAGCATGCTCATCGTCTCGGCGTCGATCCCCGTATCGATCCTCGTGGGCGTCCTGGGGCTGTTTCTGACGGACCAGTCGCTGAACGTGATGACGCTCGGGGGGCTGGCGCTCGCCATCGGCATGCTCGTCGACGACGCCACCGTCGAGATCGAGAACATCAACCGCAACCGCAACATGGACAAGCCGCTGACGGTGGCCATCCTCGACGGCGCCCGGCAGGTCGCCGTCCCCGCGCTCGCGGCCACGCTGACGATCTGCATCGTCTTCTTTCCCGTCGTCCTGCTGACGGGGCCTGCAAAGTACCTGTTTATCCCGCTCTCCCTGTCAGTCGTCTTCTCGATGCTCGCCTCGTATCTGCTGTCGCGTACCCTCGTCCCGACGGCGGCGCGCCTGCTGCTGCGGCACGAGCCGCTGGAGAAGCAGGTCGACGCGACCGACGCGCCAGCGAAAGGCGCTGGCGGGCTGTGGATGCGAGCCAACCGCTGGCGCGACGATCGCTTCGAACGGTTGCAGGGGCTTTACGGCGAAATCCTCGGGGTTCTGATGGGTCGGCGCGGCGCGGCCCTCGGCGTCGGGGCGGTCCTCGTCGCGTGCGCGATCGTCCTCGGCTTCGCGATAGGCGTCGACTTTTTCCCGGACGTCGACGCCGGCCAGATGGCGATCCACTTTCGAGCGCCCACCGGTACGCGCATCGAGGAGACCGAACGCCTGGTCCAGCGCTTCGAGGACGAGGTACGGAGCATCGTGCCCGCCGCCGAGCTCGAGGCGATCGACGACACCATCGGCGTCCCCACCTCGTACAACCTCGGCTTCGTGCAGTCCGACAGCGTCGGCGAGGGCGACGCCGACATCTCGATTTCGCTCAAGCCCGGCCACAAGCCGACGGCGGGTTACATGAGCCGCATCCGCGCGGACGTGCCGCACATTCTGCCCGGCTCGACCTTCTATTTCCAGCCGTCGACCATCATCGATCGCGTCCTCAACTTCGGCCTCGCGGCCCCCATCGACGTGGAGATCGAAGGCCGCGACGTCGAGGGAAACCTCGAATTCGCGCGCAAGCTGCGCGACCGCGTGGCCCGCATCCCGGGCGTGGCCGACGCGAGGATTCCCCAGATCTACGATCAACCTGCTCTGAACGTCGCCTTCGATCGCGAGCGCGGCGCGCGGGTGGGACTCAACGAGACAAGCGCCGCGACGAACCTCGTCACCACGCTGAGCTCGAGCACCTTCCTCTCGCCGTCGTTCTGGGTCAACCCCGACAACGCGGTGAACTACTTCGTCTCCATCCAGACTCCCATCACCGCCATCCGCTCGGTCAACGACCTGATGACGACGGCGCTCGGCACTCCCGGTGTCTCGGCCGCGGCCACGCCTTCGCTCTTGGCGCAGACGCCAACCCCCGCGTCCACGGCGGGCCTGCCGCAGTCCCCCACGGTCATCGGCAACCAGGCGAGCTACCTGGAGACCGTCGCGGACATCTCCCCGACGCGAGAGCGCTCTCTCATCAATCACTACAGCGTGCAGCCGGTCGTCGACGTGCAGTGCTCGGTCGCCGGGCGCGACCTCGCGGGCGTCGCCGCGGACATCGAGGAGGCCAGCAACTCGCTCAAGAAGGGCCTGTCGAAGGCCTCGTCGGTCACGATCCGGGGACAGAGCGAGAGCATGCGCACGTCCTTCCGCAGCCTCGGCCTGGGGATGGTCCTCGCGGCGGCTCTCGTCTACCTGCTGCTCACGGTCCTGTTCCAGTCGTGGCTCGACCCTTTCATCATCATGGTGGCCGTGCCGGGGGCGCTCGTCGGGGCCCTCTGGATGCTCGCCATCACGGGGACGACGCTGAACATCGAGTCGCTCATGGGCACGATCATGGCGATCGGGATCGCCGCTTCGAACAGCATCCTGCTCGTGAGCTTCGCCAACGACGTCCGCGTCGAGAAGAATCTCGCACCCGTGGCGGCCGCGATCGAGGCGGGCAAGACGCGCCTGCGCCCGGTGCTCATGACGGCGATGGCGATGATCCTGGGGATGCTGCCCATGGCGCTTGCGCTCGGCGAGGGCGGCGAGCAGAACGCGCCCCTCGGTCGCGCGGTCATCGGTGGCCTGGTGGTCGCCACCGGGGTCACGCTGTTCATCGTGCCGATCGTGTACTCGCTGCTCCGCACCAAGGAGCCGACGAAGCACGCCCTCGACGAGCGGTTCGCGAAGGAGAGCGAGGGCGCGGAGGGTCAGACATGACGGTCACCTATCCTCCGCGCACTCATCCGGACGAGGACAGCGATCCGGAGCACGCGTCGGCCCACAGGCAGCGGCGCCTCGGCTTGATGGTCCTCGTCGCGGGGATAATCCTCGTGGTGGCGTCGATCTTGGGCGTGCTCGGGGTCACCCTCGGAAAGAGACACGCGCGCCGCGTCGAGGCCAAACAGCGCTCCGAGGAGGTCGACAAGGGCCCCACCGTCCTCGTGGCCCGCGCCGAGGTCGGGCCCGCCGCGCGTACCGTCCGATTGACGGGCGACGTCCGCGGCTTCTTTCAGACGACGCTCTACGCCAAAGTCAGCGGCTACGTCCGCGACGTCCTGGTCGACAAGGGCGATCGGGTGAAGGAGGGGCAGATCCTCGGCAGCGTCGAGTCGCCGGAGACGGATCAGGCGCTGGCCGCCCAGGAGGCCGCGGCCGTGCTCCGAATCAAGCTCGCGCGGCGCGCCCAGGTCCTCGCGCCGAACATCGTCGCGCAGCAGGACCTGGAGACCGCCACCTCGAACCTCGACGTCGCCAACGCGGGCGTACTGAGCGCGAAGGCCATCAAGCAGTACGAGATCATCCGCGCCCCGTTCGACGGCGTCGTGACGGCAAGGTACGTCGACCCCGGCGCGCTGATGCCCGCGGCGACGGGAGGGACGCAGTCGGCGTTGCCCTTCGTCGACGTCGGCGTGACCGACACGCTGCGCATCGCCGTCTACGTCAGCCAGGACGTGGCCGCGTTCACGCAACCCGGGGATCCCGTCGTCATCTGGCAGGACGAACGCCCGGAGCTCCGCGTCCCCGCGAGCGTGACGCGGACGGCGGGCGCGCTCGATCCACGCACCCGGACGATGCTGGTCGAGGTCGAGCTCGACAACCGTCGCTACGGGCTGCTTCCCGGCACGTTCGCGAACGTCGAGCTGCACGTGACCGCCGTCCCGAGGCCGACGGTGCCGGTCGAGGCGCTCGTCGTTCGCGGCGGCAAGAACCTGCTCGCGAAGGTGGTGGACGGACGAGTGCACCTCGTGCCGATCGACCCCGGGCGCACCGACGGAAAGACGCTCGAGGTGCTTCGGGGGATCTCCGCCGGCGACGAGGTCGCGCTGGATTTGCCGGTCGACCTCTCGGACGGGGCGACGATCCAGCCCCTAGAAAAGAAGACCGAGCACTCCGACGCCGGAGCCAAGGCCCCATGAGCCGCACCTGGGTCGAGGCGGGGTTCGGCCTCGCGGCCCTGGCGACTGCGGGGTCGGCATTCGCAGAAGGAACCGCCTCGGTGCCGGTCACGATGACCGAGGCCATCCGGCGCGCCCTGGCGCAAAATCCAACCTTCGTCGTCGCCCGCGACGAGATCACTCGCGCGCAGGCGCTGCTCGAGCAAGTGCGTTCGCAGTCCATTCCGACGGTGACCGGGACGGCGTCGTACCTGCAGCTCAGCGCGAGCCAGGTGTTCGACGGCATCGTGACGCAGCCCGCGTCGCAGGAGAACCTCTCGGGGATCGTGAGGATACCGCTCGTCAACCCGCGGGCCTGGGCGCAGTGGTCGCACGCGGGCGACAACATCGACGTGGCCACGGCTGCGGCTTTCGACACGCGCCGCATCATCGCCGTCGCCACGGGACACGCCTACCTGTCCGTCCTCGAGCAAAAGCGCGTCCTCGAGGCGAACCAGCGCGCGCTCGATACGGCCAAGGCCCACCTCGACGACGCGCACGCGCGGTTCGTGGCGGGCGCGGGCAACCGGCTCGACGAGGTCCGCGCGGGCGAGCAGCTCGCCGCCGACGAAACGCTCGTCGAGTCCTCTCGGGCGGCCGTCGTCCGTGCCACGGAGGCGCTCGGCGTGCTCGCGGGCCAGGACACCCCCCTCGACAGCACCGACGAGCCACGGTTCGCCGTGCTGCCGCCGCTCGATCACGCGGTCGACCTCGCCACGCAGGAGCGCAGCGATGTCGTGGCCGCTCGACAGCGAGGCAAGGCCGCACACGACATTCGGCGCGACAACTGGACGGAGCTGTCGCCGTCGGTCGCGGGCACGTTCACGGCGTTCTACCAGAACCCTCCCACGTCCCTGCTGCCGGCGACGGGTTGGCAGGCCGAACTCCTGCTGACGGTGCCCTTCTACGACGGGGGCCTCGCGTGCGGCCTCGGCAAGGAGCGCCGGACCCTCGAGAGCGAGGCCACGACGCAGACGGAGGCGACCGTCCGACAAGCGCGCTCCGACGTGCGCGCGGCCTACGACACGGTGGCGCGCGCCCGCGCGGCGCTGCCCCGCGCCCTCGAGGCCTCTCGCCTCGGCAAGGAGGCGCTCGAGCTCACGATCCAGGCGTACGAAGCCGGCGCGTCGACCAACATCGAGGTGATCGACGCCGAGCAAACGGCCCGCGACGCGGAGATCCAGGCCGAGGTCGCGGCCGACACCGAGCGCCAGGCCACCCTCGACGCCCTCGCCGCCGTCGGCCAGTTTCCGTAAGCCATCGGTCACGCGGCGAAGAGACCCGGCACGACCTCGCTGGCCCGGCCGAGGCGACACTCGTCGAAGGCGCTCGCGTTGTCGGGGGCTTCCGGACCGACGTACACCGTCCGAGCGTGTCCTCGCACGGCCGCCACGAACCCCGCCGCCGGGTAGACGGCGCCGCTGCTACCGATGGTCACGAAGACGTCGCACGCCTCGAGGGCGCGCGCGATGACGTCCATCCCGAAGGGGACCTCGCCGAACCAGACGATGTGCGGGCGGACGCGCGCGCCGCACTCGCAACGAGGCAGGCTCGCGTGGGCCGCGCGGTCCTCGAACGGCGGACGCGCGCAGACCTCGCAGCGGCTCCGAAAGAGTTCTCCGTGCATGTGACACACGCGGACGGATCCGCCCTTCTCGTGCAGGTCGTCGACGTTCTGGGTGCAGAGAAAGAGCCGTTCGCCCAGCGACCGCTCGAGCGCGCCGAGGGCCTGGTGCGCCGCGTTCGGCAAGCACGCTGCGGCCTGCAAGCGCCGCTGGCCATAAAACCGCCACACGACTTCCGGATGCGCGGCCCACCCCTCGGGCGAGGCGACCTCCTCGAAGCGGTACTTCTCCCAAAGGCCGCCTGCGTCACGGAATGTCCGGATGCCGCTCTCGGCGCTGATGCCGGCCCCCGTCAGGACGAAGACGCGCTGCCGATCGGTGAGGCTCAGCGGCGCGAAGAGGTGACTCGGCCCTGCGAGAGGCATGAACATCTCTTACAGGAAGGCTCGTGCAGCGGCGACCGACGGGAAGGGCAGGATTGCTACGCCGGCATGCGGCGAACCTTTGGTAGCGTTGTGACGCATGAAGGCGGTGCGCTCGACCCGGGGTCCCATCCGTACCTACCCGCGAGCCACGTACCTCGTGAAGCAGCTCGAGCGCGCCGTCCGCACGTGCATCGACGCGATCGTCGAACCGCTCGGTCTGACCGCGGTCCAGTACACCGCCCTCAGCGTCCTCTCGCGTCATCCCGGTACGTCGTCGGCGCAGCTGGCGCGCCGTTCCTTCGTCAGCCCTCAAGCCGCCAACGTGATGGTCGCGGCGCTCGAGCGCCGTGGGCTGATTCGGCGCAGCCCCGGGCCCGAGGGCGGGCGAGCCCTTTGGATCCACCTGACGGCAGCCGGCCAACGCACCCTCGCCCGGTGCGAGACGCAGGTCGACGCGCTCGAGGCAAAGCTCTTCGACGGGGTGACGCGCCGCGAGCAGGCGCGATTCCGAGAAATGCTCCGCACGTGCCGCGACGCGGTGCGCCACCCGTCCACGTCTCCCCGCGCGCGATCGGCAAGCTGATTCTCACAGATGACAAGCGGCTTGATACCCGCGGTCCCGACCGCGTGCGGCTATTTCGATCATAAAGCGATGCGGGCTGTGGACACGAAGGGCATGACAACGCGACGCCGCAAGAGCGTTGCGCTNNCGACAAATGAGTCGCAGTGCCGCAATCGTGACGGGTGCCGGGTTTCTGGCCTGCGTTCTCGCGGCGGCTTGCAGTGCCTCGCCGGACAGCACCGACGGCACCGAGTCCACCAGCACGGCAAGCCAGGCCTTGCTGGGCCTTCCGGGCTTCGACGGCGGTCTCTTCCTGCCGCCCGTACCAAGCGGGTTGCCCACGCCGCCCGTCCTGACGTGCATCCCGCCTCCGCCTCCGCTGCCGAGCGGACTGCCCACGCCGCCGTCGCTGCCGACACTCCCGACGTTGCCCGATTTCGACGGAGGTCTCTTCCTGCCGCCGATCCCGAGCGGACTCCCGAACCTGCCGTACTGCGACGCGGGCTTGCCCACGCTCCCGCTGCCGACCGCGCTCCCGACGCCGCCGTCGCTCCCGAGCGGACTGCCGGCGCCGCCGTCACTGCCGAGCGGACTGCCTGCGCCGCCCACGCTCCCGAGCGGCTTCCCCACGCTGCCCACGCTCCCGAGCGGCCTACCCACGCCGCCCACGCTCCCGACGGGCCTCCCGCTGCCGCCGTTCGGCTTCGACGCCGGCATCCTCTGATTCGTCGTCGGGGTCGAGCATCCACGTGAGTCTCAGACCAGCCTCGTTGTTCACCCAGCCGACCGCCGCGAGCAGTAACCAGCTGATCAGCCGGTAGATCAGCATTGTCGAGATCGCGCCCGGCAGCGACATGCCGCTGGACACCAGGCCCGGCACCAGCACCGCCTCCACCATCAGCAGCCCGCCGGGCATCAGCGGGATCGTCCCGACCGCGCGGGCGGCCGCGCAGGCGACCGTCAGACCGCCCACCGACGGATGCGCCCCCGCGGCGTACGCCGCGAAACCCAGGCACGCGACGTCGGCGAACCGGTTGATCAGCGACCAACTGAAGGCCGTCGCCAGGTCGCGCCGGCTCAGGCTGACCGACTCCAGCTGGCAGAGCATCTCTCGCCACTTGGCCAGCCCGACGTCGGCCGGCCTGCCGCGCAACGAGTTGAACCGCGCCAACACCCGGCGACCGATCCCTTCGATCAGTTCCGGTCGTGACGCCACCGCCTGGGCCAACAGCAGCAGTGCGACGAAGCCGCCCAGGGTGAACAGCAACGAGAACGGGTTGTTCTTGGCGCCGAGGATGAAAGCGCCGCCCAGCCCGAGCAGCGCCAGCCCCACCGCCTGCAGCACACCCGACATCACCAGCTGCCACGACGCCACCAACGTCGACGCGCCCCAAACCCGTTGCTGCCGAAGCAAAAACGTCGCCGCCAGCACCGGACCGCCGGGCAGCGTGGTGCTCAGCGAATTGGCCGCGTAATAGGCGGCTTCGGATCGAAACGCTCTGACCTGCACCCCGGCCGACGCCAGCAGGGTCCGCTGGACCTGAGCGAAGCTGTGCATCA
>PLIR01000580.1 GCA_003139415.1 Myxococcales bacterium
TCGGCCGACCCAACGCTGGTCGTGCGGGAGTCCTGCGAATTCGAATGAGGGCTCTGTCCCGGGTGCGCGAAGTGCTCGAACGTCGCTGAGCCCAGCGCACCGGCAAACACGGTCAGCAGTAGCGGAATGCTCTGCGCTGTGATGGTTCGGATCGAAGTCGTCTCGGTGGTCGCCTGAACGTGTACGAGCGCTCGTCACGTGCCAGAGATATTTATGCCAAAGAAGTACGCCGTGCCGAAGGGCGCCATGTTTGGGGCAGTGACGGTGACCGCTACCGTCGGAAAATCGGTTCCGTTGTCGCTATGCCAGGACGATGAAAAGGTGGTCTGCTCGATTTCTCCGCCGCTCGTCCAAGCCGTGGGGGAGTCACAACTGGCCGTGGTGCTGGTATGCGTATACAGGCAAGTTTGCAGGCTTCCGCTGCCTCCCGTGGGAATACTGACGTAGGCTCTCACGGCCGTCACATTGTTCGCGTAAGTCGACCACGTGGGCGTACCGGCGTCCGTTTCGGCAACGTAAAAATCAACAAACGCATACGTGCCGACGCACGACCCCCCCATTACTCCTTGGGTGTTGCAACTGACGTATGGCGATATCGAAAACGATTGACTGGCTCCGGCGTTACTCGCGGCGCCCATAACGGCGCCGAGAAGTGCCCCCAGCGGATAGAGTCTGTCACGCAACATTTTGCGCACCGTATTCCTTTCCGGTTTCGGACACCGCCTGCGGCCTAACCGCCAAACCTAACTACCAAGCTGAAGCCGTAACGGCGAGCGGGAACTTTCTGCTGGAACAATTTTGTGAGGGGCGCGCTGGCGCACAGCCGCGGCGCCGGGCTCTTTCGGCGGTCCAAAAAAAGTGTCGCCGCCGCACCCTCGCGTCGGGGACGTCGCGCAGAAGTGACGGTGCCGAAGGTCGAAGCCTTGCGTGACGGCGGTGCGATGTCTGATCGCGTCGCGCTCGGCGTCTCGACGCGGCTACGACCGTGTTGCAGTGCACACGGTTGAACGCGCTGAAGGCGTTGCGGGTGCTGCGCCCGAGCGCGGGTCGCGTCGAAGCCTCGCGACCCCGTTGGTCCTGGCGATGTCGCTCTATGGCGCGCTACCGGCCCTCCTCGTGCGCTGATCGGCCGTCTTCCGAAGTTGGCGGGATCCGGGGTACGGTACGCCGCGTTCGACGCCCGAAAGAGCAAGGTCATGCCATGCGCGCAGCAACCCCCATCCTGGTCTTGAACGTCGGTGCCTTCGGGCTTGCCTTGGTCTCCGCCTGCAGCAGCTCGTCATCGGGCGGCGGCGGATCGCCCGGCGCGGTCGTGGACAGCGGCTCGTCGTCGTCGAGCTCGTCGAGCAGCAGCAGCGGCGGCGTGGCGTCCCCTCTGACATGCATGAACGCAGACGACTGCGACGGAGGCGCGATCTGCTGCGCGAACCTCACGACGATGACCGCGACGTGCGCCGCGGGGAGCTGCGCGGGTGGCGACGTCCAGCTCTGCGCCGCGTCGACCGAGTGCCTCGCCGGCGGGACATGCACGCAGGCGAATGTCCTCAAGGGACTCATGGTGGAGAGCTGTCAGAGCCCGGCCGGCGAAGCCGGCGCGTCTTCAGGCTCAGCGAGCGGCGGCGAAGCCGGCGTCGAGGCGGGTGGAGGACCCTCCGAGGCCGGCTCGGTTGCACCCGAGGACGCAGCCTCCGACGCGCCTATCTCCGATGGAGCGACCGACGCGCCCTTTGCCGACTGACCGAAGCCTCTACGCTGTTAGAAGCACGTCGCCGTCGTATAGCAATACACGTACACCTCGGTGCCGGTGTCACCCTCGGGGTAAACGTAGCAACCGAAGCCATAGGCTGTGTTCGCGCTCACCGCGACAACGTAGCTGACGTTGAAATTCCAGTAGTAATCCCGGTTTTCATCAAGAGAGAGATCTTTATAAACCCAGGGCGTGACACCGTTCAACCCAGACACTATCGACGGGGTCCCGGTGCCGACCTGCTCCTCGCCGGTGACCTCAATGAAGTCCGTGCCTCCAAGCGGTCCCGTGATGCTCGTCGGGTATGGCGCCACGGTTGGATCGGTCGAGACCGTTGACGTGATCAGGCAGTTCGAAGCGTTGCCGGAGTTGAAGGTGACGGCAATGCCGTACGAGTTCTGGTCGTACGTGGCCTCGAAGTACGTCTGGCCGAAGGCCATGACACCCGGCGGGCCCTGAGGGCCCGTCGGTCCTGTGGCGCCGACGGTTCCGACGCCCGCCGGACCCGTCGGGCCCGTCGGGCCCACGACGCTCGTTCCGACCGGACCTGTGGGCCCCACCGGCCCCTGGAGGCCCGAGCTCGGTCCTACCCAGCCGCCGTCTTCGTTGACGATCTCCTGCCCACCGATCGAGATCGAGTGGGGCGAGATGTCGCCGACGACGTTGCTGGCGACGAACGCGAACGGCACCGTCGTGAGCGGCTGGCGCGGGGACAGCTCCGGGTCGGAGTTGATCGTGATCCCGAGATAGAGCGGGGTCCCCGTCAACGCCGCCGTCTGGAACATCACGGACGTGAGCGGCGTGACCTGTCCGAGCACCTCGGAGAAGAACCCCGAGTCGAGGTTGATCGGCGCCTCGATCTCCTGCCACATATATGTCCCACCCGTCGCCGCCCCGTAGATCCGGAACGTGAAGGTGGTGCTGCCCGACACGGGGTTGCTGTTCGAATCGAAGAGGCGTCCCTGCTCCGTCATGAAGAGCGGCACGTCCACGGCGCTCGCGGGCGCCTCGAACGAAACGAGCACCGTCACCGTGCCCAGCCCAACGAACAGCCGCCGCCTAGTCATGTGCATGCTCTCCCTAGAGTCTCCGAAACCCCGCGCCCGCGCTCGTCGCACGCGCGCGTTACTGCTGCCCGACGACGACGCCGCCCTGAAGCTTGTAGTTCGTCGACGTGCTCACCAAGTTGCTGCCCAACTCGCCCACCGCGCCGGTGAGGATGAAGTTCGTGCTGGTGCTCGTGTTCCCACCCGCCGTGAGGTCGAAGCCCGGCTTGCCCGGGAGCGTGGGCGCGATCGCGATGTCAGGCCCGA
>PLIR01000584.1 GCA_003139415.1 Myxococcales bacterium
AACGACGTGGTAAGATCGCTCGAGGCTTTCAGGTCCCGCGTCGCGCTCTCGTACTCTTCGCCCACTTGAGGGATCGGAGTCGTCGCGGTGAAGGGCACGTAGCGAGGCATCGCTACCGCCTGTCCCAAAGCGCGCGCTCGCGCATCGCTCGCACGACACCGTCCGCGCCCGGGAACATGGTGCTCCCCGTGACCCGCTTCACGGCAAGGCGTCTCAGGAGCTCGGGTGCGTGCCTCGCCTCGAGTGTGACACGTATCAACCTGGGCTCGCTTCGACCGAGCTTCTTCTCTTCGGCGACAAACCCGTCGACGCTGTTGCCGTGAGGATCATTGTCGTCGGGCCGTACCACGAGGAAGACGCCCGATTGAGCACGCATGTTTGGATTCGTCGCGCCAGGCGCCTCGTGCAGACGCAAACGGCCTCTATCGCCGTAAGCGTGGCCGTTGGACACGTTCAGGGCCCAAACGGCGATACGGTCTGACGACCAGGTTCGACATGCGGCCGGCGCGAGAACGCGAGGCTCCGCCGCGAAATATGCGGCCGCGTGTGCGTGGCGGCTCCAGTCCAACAGCTCCGTGGGAAGCGAGTGGTGGCGCGCCAGCCCCGCCAACGGCACATCGACTCGCTCGAGGAACTCCGGGATGCCACTGCCAGGGAACATTCCGTCCGGAGGCGACGGAACCTGCGGCACCACGATTCCTGCTTCGTCGATGTCCCTGCGAAAGTCCGCACGCATCCGATGCAGAGCCTCGCGAAGAGAGACCGCAGTGTCGTCCTTCGGTTGCGCGCCCACGCTGGCAAGCACAGACCGATCGCGGAATACCGTCGCACGGAGGGCCCATTGCGCGTCGGCCTGGCCCCGGAAGATCCACGCGGGTCGACCCTCGTACCAGTCCCACCGGCTCTGCTGCGGGTTCAGGTACGCAAGAAACTTCTCCGCGGTGTCACATGGGTGGTCTTTCTCTAGCCCCGAAAGGTTCGCCGGCTCGTTGCTGTAGAGCGGCATCTGCCTACGCCTTCCCCGGTGCGGCCGCTCGCCCACGAAAGTGCGCAAGTAGACGATCGACGAGGGCATAGAAGCCGGGGAACAGCAGTAGCCCGGCCTCGGCGTCTTCGTCGGACACCTCGGCCCCGCTGGGGTGCCCGTGAGC
Source organism: Myxococcales bacterium (assembly GCA_003139415.1). Classification (GTDB taxonomy): domain Bacteria; phylum Myxococcota_A; class Polyangia; order Polyangiales; family Polyangiaceae; genus Palsa-1150. The sequence continues at coordinate 1,152 of PLIR01000584.1, forward strand.
GTTTCGAAGGCCACGAGCGTGCTCGAAGATCGGACTGAGCTTTCGCTCGATCGCGTCCGCCAGGTCGCCCGCCATCTTGCCGTCCTCGGCGTCCGCGGTCAGCGCGCCGCGCACCTGCTCGAAGATGTCCGAGATCCCCGCGGGCTTCGGACCCTTGAGCACCTTCGCCAGCTTCTCTGAATACGGAACGATCGCGGAAGCGCTGGCGGCCTCCGCCAGCAAGACGATCAGGCGCTCGCACGCGCCGCCGAGCATGACGACACTGGAGCGGTTCAAGCCCGACCGCCAGGCACCGACAGCCTCCTCGAGATACGTCATGACGATCGAGTCGGGGTCTGCGACCCTACTCCGTACGGCGTTGAGGTAGCGGTCCGCGTTGTGCGGCGATGTCTCGCCGCGGGCGAAGAGGCTTCGTCCGTGATCGGTAACGATGTACCGCGGGTAGCCCTGCGTATAGCCCCCGTCACCTCCCCCGACGATCGCAACCACCCCCAAACGGCAAAGGTCCGACCAGTGCGTGAGAGCGGCCTCCCAGTCGAGGTGCCACCCTTCCTGATGCGCGCGATTGGGGAGATGTCCAAGGAGCGCCTCGGGGGAGCCCCACGGTGACCCGCCCTGCGAAAGCAGTTGGTCGAGCAGCTCCCGTGTCCTCTGCGCCGTGTCACTCATGGGCCCGTTGGCGATAGGCCCCAGGATACGGCGATAGCGGGCTCCGGGCGTAGGCTTGCCATCGGGTCTCCTTTGAGCCCAGCATGTACGTCGATGAGGCTCGCGATCTCCCTCTGCCTGGCGCTCTACGCCTGCGGGGGAGCCACCGACTCGAGCCATGCTCAGGCCGCGGTCGAAGCGAAGGAAGCGGAATGTCGCGACGGGGTTGATCGCCCGACGCGCCGGGCCTGTCTGAGGGAGCTGCACGAGCTGCGCGAGCGCCAGGCCGACGCGCTGCGCGTCGAGGGGGCTGAGCGTCGGGAGGCGCAGGCCATAGCCAACGGCGGCGGGGGCACCTTGCATATGCTGGTGGAGACCAAATCCACGCCGGTCACGTGCACGAACATCGACGTGGGCGACCAGGTTGTCAGGAGCTGCGAGCGGTCGGCGCCATGAGGACGGGCGAGAGCGGCCCAGGCGGACCACGATCGGCGGCGCCCGGACCGCCCTCGCCTCGGTCCTCATTGCCCCGGCGCCCCCGCGAGCCAGGCTTCGACCTCGGCCCGCGGGATCTCCCATTGGGCCGTGATCGTCATCATGGCGCCGGTCGCCTTCGCGTCCGGCCCCACGTCGACCCCCAACGAAGGCCCGAGGGCCTCGCGGAGTTCCGCGCGTACGGCCTCGCGAACGAGCGCGCGCAGGTCGTCGAGGGTGAGCGTGACGGCAACGCGCTCGACGCTCACGACGCGCCCTCGGGTCGCTCCTCGGTTGACCGCGTGACCCGTGCCCGCTCGCGGGCTCGACGTTTCGCGACGTTCTCGTCGAACCGGATTACGTTCGACGCGCGCGCCCCCGGCGCTGACGTCCGGACCTTCTCGATCGCGCGGTCGAGTTGGTCGAGGAGCTTCGACCACTGCGCTTGGGTGGAGCAGGTCTGCCATGGCAGGCACATCGCCGCCGCTCGTGCAGGCAGCGACCACCGCTCAGGATGGCGGTAGATCGTCTGGAGGAGTTCGGGACAGTGGAGCGCCAGCCGCTCGCCCGTGGAGATGATGTCGTTGCGCTTGTCGCCGCTCATGGTGTTGGCTCTCCGAACTTGCGCTTGAATGCGCCGACCCGCAGCGCCTCCCGGGTCTCGTGCGCCGTGCGTTCTTGCAGCGGGAGCCACCAACGGCGATGCATCGGCCACTCCACCACAGCGTCCAGCACCGCGACGAGCCGACGAACGCGCTCTGCCCGGCCCTCCGCGTCCCCGGGCCACTCTGCCCCGTCCCGTGGAGCCGGGCCCGAGAAGTTCCGGGTCCTCGAAGTGTTCCAAGGGCCAAGCGACTGCCCTCACGAGGTCGGCGGCAAGGCGCGCATCGATCGTCCCCAGTTCCTCGACCTCGTCGGCCAGGTCTCTCAGCCGGCGGCTGAGATCCTCCCGCTCCTTGTATCTCGTCCGCCCGTCCGCCAGGTGGTGAGGGTCGTCCCGATCCGGACTCCGATGCCGTTTCGGGGCGCTCACGGCGCACCGCCTTCCACCCCGGGTTCGTACGTATCCGCCGGAACCCGCTCGATGAGCATCCCGTAGAGGCGCACCTCGTAGAGTGCCAGCGAGACATCGTCCCGAACCTGCTCGAGGTCCGCGACTTCGATCGACCCGCTGTCGGCGAGCTCGTGGATGAGCGTGCAGAGGTCCGCGGCGACCTTGCGGAGCGGGGCCTGGATGTCCTCGATGCCTATGTCGAGCTCGCGTCTGGTGGGCGCGTCCAGCCAGGGGGAGCGGCTCGCCCCCGCCCTCTTCTTCGCGGGCCTCAGCTTCACGACCTCGCCGGCCTGATCGGGCGCGCCGCTCGCGCGCTTCGTCTTCTCTCTCTCCGCGGTTACGCTGTTCATGGTCGGTCTCCCGGTCCAAGCCCCGGACGGTTGCAGCCGCGCCGGGGCAGATTGTTCGCGCACGTCACCTCGACGCGCGCCCGCCGGGCCCGGACAAATCGAGGCGCGGGGGGCGGGCGGCCAGGGGCGCTACTTGCGGGACTTCTTCGCGGGCGGCGCGCTCGGGAGGAGGGCGTCGAATCCTGACGCGATAGCAGCCCGGAAGGCGTCGGTGCGACTCATGGTGACCCCGGGCCGCGATATCGCTTTCGCCACCTCGTCCGCGCGGGCGAGCCACTCACGGGGCACGCGGATCGCGATCTGGACAGTGTCGCTCGGCGGACGGGGCATCGCGCCACCTTGTACATCACCTGCGTCATGTGCGTGTGCGTTCATGTTTGTGCATTGTAGTGCATACCATAACGTAGGCAACGGGTACCGTAACGCTTCGACTTGGTGACCAAAGCCGCCGCGCGAGGGG
>PLIR01000069.1 GCA_003139415.1 Myxococcales bacterium
CAGGGCGAGTGCCAGGACCGCTTCAATCGCTCGGGGCCTCATCGTGCCTCTTTACCACCGCCCACGCGTGGGCGATGACGTCGCGCGCGGCCTCGATGACCGGGGCGTGCGCCCGCGGGGTCCTCAGGCGGACGATTTCGCCCGAGGGCGGGGTCGCGTCGAGCACGCTGCGGCTGGCTGCGCGCACAGCTTCCGGCACGCGCGTGTCGACGGCCAGCGCCTCCACGTGCTCGATGTAAGTGCGACCCCACGAGTCGTCCGGCTCGACGAGAAGCGCCGCGTTGAGCGCCATCCCCGCTGCGCGCTTGACGCCCACCACCCCGGCGCGCACCTGGCCCACGGCCCACGCTTTCTCCGCACGCGCGAGCTCGCCGAGCGCCGCGCGGATCCATTCGTCGGGCGACAGCCGGCGGAGCCAGTGGCCCGGGTCGCGCGTGAACTCCTCCCCCCCCATGGCCGGCTCGTTTGCCCGCGTCACCCGCGAAGGTGCCGCGTCGTCTGCTCTTTGCCGTCGTGGCGGAGCATGACGGGCTTGCCCTCGACCACGGTCGTGACGTTGACCGGCCGCTTCCACACGCGGAGCACGCTGCGCATCACTTCCTTCGCGTAGTCCTGGCGCAGGTCCAGGCCGTGGTGTTCGTGGCGCAGAAGCAGCTCGCCGCGGTTGTCGAAGTTGGCGTCCTCCACGTAGATGCTCGGATTGCCGCCGTTCGTCAGCTGGAAGAGCAGCTTCTCCTTGACGGCCTTGAACTCGCGCGACTCGATCTCGAAGCGCTCGTTGCGGTTCGACCAGCCGAACGCGAAGAGCCGGTGCTCGCGCACGAAGTCGGCCGTCAAGAACTCGTCGATGAAGGTCACGTCGTTGTAGAGGGCGCGCACCTCGAAGATCTTCTTTTTGCCGAGGCCGAGGCCCAGGTTCCAGTTCTTTTTGGCATCGAGGTCGTCGCACTCCTCCCACTCTTTGCCGAACTGCCCGCGATCCCAGCGCTCCTCGATGTGGCGATACAGCTCGACGCCGAGCTTGTACGGGTTGAGCCGCCCCCCGCTCGTCGCGAGCACGCCCGCCGCGTGGTCGGCGTAGTCGATGATCTCGCTCGCATCGAGGATGCGCTCGGTCATGAGCTTGGAGTGCCAGTACGTGGCCCACCCCTCGTTCATGATCTTCGTCTGCCACTGCGGAGCGAAGTAGTAGGCCTCCTCGCGGATCACCTCGAGCACGTCGCGCTCCCACCGGTCGAGCGGCGCGTTCTCGGCAAGAAACTGCAGGACGTCCCGCTCCGGGTGCTCGGGGAACTTGGTCTGCTTGTCGCGCTCCGCTTCGATCTTCTTGCGCTGCTCCTCGAGGTACTCGACCGGGTTGATGAAGGACTCCATGTAGTCCTTGGAGCGAAGTCGCGGGATCTCGGTGGCCTTCGGCTCGTCGTCCTCCGGAGCCCGCTTGGTCCAGCGGGCCGTGAAGGCGGCGTGCAAGTCGAGCAAGTTCTCGAGGCTCAGGCAGTGATCGATGAACTCCTCGACCTTGTTGATGCCCTGCCGCGCGACGACGCGCCGGATGCGCGAGCCGTGGTTGGCCATCTTGTCGATCCAGCGGCGATTCGGATCGTAGCCGGCCGCACGGCGCACGGGGTCGACCGTGCGCCCGCCCGTGTCGAGGTCCGTCTGGCGGAAGCAGAAGTTGTTCTTGAAGAAGTCGACGTGCGCGTAAACGTGCGCCATGACGAGCTTCTGATCGACGAGCGAGTTGCCCTCGAGCAGGTACGCGTACGACGGGTTGTTGTTGATGACCATCTCGTAGATTTTCGAGAGGCCGTACTCGTAGCTCTTGGCGAGGCGCTCGTACTCCATGCCGAAGCGCCAGTGCGGGTAGCGGTTGGGGAACCCGCCGTACGCCGCGATCTCGTTCATCTGGTCGTACGTGAGGATCTCGAAGACCGTCGGGAAGAAGTCGAGCCCCGCCTCGGCCGCCAGCTTCTCGATCTTGTTCTGCTCCTCGCGCAGGTATGCCGGCAGCGCGGTCTTCAGCGCGAACTCGCTCATCGGGGCGCCCTCATCTAGTTGCCCTTGCCGAGAAACTCTTTGATCGAGCCGACGATGGCGTCCTTGTCGCGGATCTCGCTCGTCACGACGCGACCATCGCGAGCGAAGTGCTCGCGCAGGTCCTTGACGAACTGGCCCGAGCCATACGGGCTCTCGACCTGGCCGTACGCGAACATGTTCACCCGCGGGAGGAGCTTCGTCTTGAGCAGCTCGACGCAGAGCAGGGTGTCGTCCATCGACCAGTTGTCNNGCGCTCGAGATCATCGTGCCGCCGCTCTCGCGCGTGTGGAAGAACGTGTCCCGGTCGACCTCGCGCGCGACCGCGTCGTGGATGATGTACCGGCTCTCGATGCCCTTGTACTGCTTGCTCAGCCACGCATCGATCCAGAAGCTCTCGATGCGCACGATCTCCTTCTGCTCGTCGCCCATCGAGCCGGAGACGTCCATCATGTAGATGATGACCGCGTTGGCCACGGGCTCGGCCTCGGTCTTCCAGCTCCGGTAGCGCTTGTCCGAGGGGATGGGGACGACGATGGGGTTCTCCGCGCTGTATGTGCCGGTGGAGATCTGGCGCTTTAGCGCTTCGCGGTAGGTGCGCCTGAAGTTTCGGAGCGACTCCGGCCCGACGCGACGGATGCTGGTGTAGCGGTCCTTCGCGTTGATGATCTTGCTCTTGCCCCGGTCCTGGATGTCGGGCAGCTCGAGCTCCTCGCCGAGGATCGAAGCCAGCTCGTCGAGGGTGACGTCGACCTCGAGCACGTGCTCGCCCGCGCCCGACCCGGCCTGACGGCCCTCGCCCTCTTCTTCGCCGTCGGGGTCGCCGCCGACCGGATCGCCCGGGTCGCCCGTGCCCTGACCTGCGCCGCCGCGCTGACGGTCGCCGAACGAGAAGTGCGGGATGTCGATCTGGGGGATGGGGATCGAGACGACGTCCTTGCCGTGACGGCCGACGAGCTCGCCCTGCGAGATGTATTTTCTGAGGTTTTGCCGGATGCGTCCGCGGACGATCGAGCGAAAGCGCGAATGGTCCTGGTCGATCTTCAGGGACATCGATGGATAGTCTAGCGCACCCGTCGACTCAGGAGGCGAGCGCCGACTCCTCCGCGCCTCGCTTCGTCACCTCGAGGATGCTGCGGGCGACGATGTCGGGGTCGTCGAACATCGGGACGTGGCCGAGCCCGGCCAGCTCGACCCACTCGTGGCCCGGCAGGACTTTGCGCCAGTAGGACGAGTACCGGTGCATGGGGAGGATCCGATCGCGGGTCCCCCACACGAGCCGGACCGGGCAAGGCAGCGGATCGAGAAGCGCCGGCTCGACCTCGTGCTTGAGCGCCCGGACCACGTCGTCGAAGACGTCGCACTGCCAGGACGCCGTGATCATCATCTGCGCGTGCGCGGGCGACAGCTGCTCGGGTCGTGCGACGATGCGGCTGAGCGCCACCCGGCGCGTCGCGGCGAATCGCGCCAGCATGGGCGCGATGGGACCCCCCACATAGAGCGACGTGCGGATATTCCGGAAGAGCCTCTCCAGCCGTCGTGCCTCGAGGCTTCCGCGCATCCATCCCCCACCGGGCGAAATCGCCACGACCGACTTGGCCCGGCCCCGGCGCGCCAGCTCGACGGCCAGCCAGCCCCCGAGCGAGTTGCCCACGATGTGCAGCTTGTCCCACCCGGCGGCGTCGAGCTCGGCCTCGGCGAGGTCGACCGACGCCGCGATGGTGTGCGGGAAGCCCGCCGGGATCGGCAGCCCCCCCATGTGACCGTGGTACGTGACCGCAATCACCTCGTGATGGCGCTCGAGCGCCGGAAGGACCGGCGCCCACGTATGGGCGTTCGCCGAAAATCCGTGCAAGAGCAGCATCGGCTCGCCCTTGCCGCCACGGTAGCGGACGGACGAGACGTGGCCGTTGGGGGGGACGATGCGGGCGCTCATTCGACTTCCTTGTCTAATGCGAGCCCGG
>PLIR01000327.1 GCA_003139415.1 Myxococcales bacterium
GCATCAGAAGTGTATCATCCACCGCGACCTCAAGCCCTCCAACGTGCTGGTCGCCCTCTTTGACGGCCAGCCGGCGCCGAAGATCATCGACTTCGGCGTGGCCAAAGCGCGCGGGCGCGTGCAAGTGACCCAGCAGGGCCAGATCAAGGGCAAGCTGAGCTACATGCCCTCCGAGCAGCTGCTCGGCAACGGCCTCGATCATCGCGCCGACATCTTCGCGGCGTCGATCGTCTTCTGGGAGGCCCTCACTGGGCAGCGCCTGTTCCAGGGCGTCGACGACGGCGAGATCTACGCCAAGGTATTGCTCGGCAACATCGAGCCGCCGAGCACCTACGCTCGGGGCCTGCCCGCGGCGATCGACGCGATCGTGATGAAGGGCCTCGCGCGGGATCGGGAGCAACGCTACGCGACCGCGCGCGACATGGCGCTCGCGGTCGAAGGCGCCGTGCCCCTCGCCACTTCCTCGCAAGTGGGCGCCTGGGTCGAGAGGCTCGTGGGCGATTCGCTGGCCGAGCGCATCGAACAGATCGCCGACATCGAGCGCGATGACTCGAGCGACGCCGGAACGCCATCCTCGGCTCTGCTCGCAGCCTCGCCCGGGATTCCGGTCTCCGGCTTGGCGCGCGAGCCGATCAGCGTCGCCACGAGCCCGTCGCAGCGCAGGCTTGCACGTGCCGACCAGACGGCGCTCACCAAGGCGAGCGGGGGGCGCGCCAACGCCAAGATGACGACGGGTCCCACGTCGCCGATGCACCTGATTCCGCCGGAGGTCCCGGCGGGAGCGAGCGACGCGGCCCAGGTCTCCGACGCCACCCCCGCGCCGCCTTCGCGGCCGGTGCGGACGATCTTGCTGGTCGCCACGGCCGTCGTGGCGCTGGGCCTTGTCGCTGCGAGCCGGCTCGTCGGGTGGGACGGGGCCCGCGGGGCCGCGGAGCGGGACGTCACCTCACCGAGCGCAGCACACTCCAGCGCGCCTGCGCCTCCGTCCTCGCCCACACTGGCCACCAGCGGCTGGATTCCCGTGATGCCTCTTCCGGCGACCGACAACGACCCGAGCGTCAACGCTGCCACGTTGCCCGAGGCCACGAGTTCCGCCGGTGCAGCGGGACCGGCAGCCGGGCAAGCGAAGCGCTGGGGCCCCGGATGGCCGCCCCCGGCGCGGCCCGCCCCGCGGCCGTTGCCGTCTGCCGAGAACACCGCTTCGCCGCCGACGGCCGGCCCAGGCGCCAAGACAGGCAGCTGCGATCCACCATTCTGGATCGATGCCGACGGGACGAAGAGATACTATCGTCACTGTTTGAGCCCTTGAGCGGGCCCCTGATGAGCCCTATGCGTCCTCCGGCGTGGCGCCGCCTGGGAGCCGTCTCCGCGGCGGCCGCCCTCTCTGTGCTGGCCAGTGCTCTCGAATGCCGGGCGCAAGCCACACCTCCGCCCGGTCCCGCCGCCGGCCCTCCCGGTTCCGCCACCGGCACGGAGGCAGAGGCTTGTTTCGGTGCGGCCGAGCGAGCGCAGCCCCTTTTGCGGCAGAAACGCCTCCGGGAGGCCAGGGCGATGCTCGAGACGTGCGCCCGCGACGTGTGCCCCCGGGTGGCGAGGACCGACTGTCGCCAGTGGCTGACCGAGGCCACGGATGCTCAGCCGTCGATCCTGATCGTCGCCCACGAGATCCATGGGCACAACGATGTTCGCGACGTCCGCGGCGTGCGCGCCACCATCGACGAGACGGTCGTGGTGGAAGAGGCCGACACGACCCCTCTCCTCATCGACCCCGGTCGCCATCGGATCCGTCTCGAACGCGCGGATGAGCCCTCGATCGAGCAGAATGTCGAGATCCGCGAGGGGGAGAAGAACCACGTCGTCGACTTCTATTGGCGCGCCACCGCCGCCGCTGTCACCCCATCCGTAACGCGCCCAGTGCCCGCGAGCATGCTCGTCACCTCGGGGCTTGCGATCGCCGCCGCCGCGATGGGGGCGGCCTTCGAAGGTGTCGGCTTGTCGGAGCGGCAGAGGCTCGGCTCGACGTGTCAGCCGACGCTCACTTGCAAGCAGAGCGACGTCGACACGGCGCGCAGTTTTACGCGGGTGGGCGACATATCGCTTGGCGTGGCGTCGCTTTTCGCCGTCAGCACCTTGATCCTCTACATCGTTCGCCCGACGGTCGAGGCGCCGGCGGCGCCGGCCGATTCGTGGCTGCTCGCGCCCGTTCGAGGGGGCTTCGTCGGCGGGTTGCGCTTGAATCTCTGAGCGTCCGTGCCGGGCACGTCGTGGTACGGGCCATGCTAGGCTGCGAGGAACGACGGCACCGCACGCCGCCGCGCCCGGGCGCCGCCGCGGAGCATCGAGTCCGACCATGCGACCGCGCGAAGACGAGCTCACGGGAACCAAGCAGCACGCGACCCTGAACCCCGGTCGCCCGCACATCGTCGCCATGTGGCCCGGCGGGACGATCGCGAAAGAGCTCCCCGAAGGCGCGCGCATTACCGTGGGGCGCTCGCGCACCTGCGACATCGTCATCGATCACACGTCCGTCTCTCGCGAGCACGTGGCGTTTCACGGCGGACGCCCCGTGCAGGTCGAGGACCTCGGGAGCACCAACGGGACAGCCGTTGCAGGGCTCCAGATCCCCAAGGAAACGCGGATGCCGGTCGAGCGCGGCCAGGTCGTCAGCGTCGGCGCCGCGGTGCTCGTCGTCCACGGCGCCTACGAGGTCATCGCGCCGCCGCCAAGCACTCGCCGCACCCAGGCACCGGCGCGACCCGACGAGCCGCCGATCGTCATCGCCGACGACGCCATGCGCGAGCTGCACCGCATCGTCGATCTCGTCGCCAAGGGAGACATCTCCGTCATCTTGCTCGGCGAGACGGGCACCGGCAAAGACGTCATCGCGGACGCCCTCCACCGTCGCTCGCCCCGCAACGGCGGGCCGTACGTGCGCCTCAACTGCGCCGCGCTCCCCGACGCACTCCTCGAGAGCGAGCTTTTCGGGTACGAGCGCGGCGCCTTCACGGGCGCCGTTCAAGCCAAGCCGGGCCTGCTCGAGATCGCCGACGGCGGGACGCTCTTCCTCGACGAGATCGGAGAGCTCTCGCTGGGCGTTCAGGCCAAGTTCCTGCGCGTGCTGGAGAATCGAGAGATCACGCGCGTCGGCGGCCTGCGCGCACGCCGGATCGACGTGCGGATCATCTGCGCGACCAACCGCGACCTTGCGGCCCAGGTTCGCTCCGCCGCGTTCCGGCAGGATCTGTATTTCCGCCTCAACGGCATCACGCTGACGATTCCTCCCCTCCGGTCCCGGCGCAGCGAGATCGCGCCGCTGGCGCGCGAGTTCGTCCGCGCGGCATGTGCACACGCGCGACGACCCGAATTGCCCGTGACGAGCGAGGCCCTCGCGTTTCTCGAGCACAGCCCCTGGCCAGGCAACGTGCGCGAGCTTCGCAACGCGATCGAGCGGGCCATCACGCTCTGCACCGACGACGCCGTCGACATCCGACACTTCGCGCCACCGGAGAACGCGTTCGTGGCCCCGCCCGAGGAGCGGCTCACCGCCCCCCTGCTGATCACGCCACCGTCGCTGCCGTCACTCCCGTCCTCGGCTCCCGGCCACTCATCGATGAACGATTCGGAGCCGCCTCCGGGTGAAGCCGTGCTCGGTCTTCAAGAGGACGCCCGGCGCGCGGCCCGCACCCTCGAACGGCGTCGGATCGCCGAGGCCATGGACCGCTGCGGCGGCAATCAAACGCGCGCCGCGCAGCTCCTGCGAATCTCACGGCGGACTCTCGTCGCCCGTTTGACGGAATACGGATTTGCGCGGCCGCTCAAAGACCGACGGTCGAGCTCCGAATAGTTCGTCCGCACGGGCTCATTGCTGGAAGACTTCAGTGAGACTGCCAGAATCACCGTCACCCGAGGTCCGGGCACGGGGCGTGGCAACCCCACGGTGCGTTGTCGTGCCTGTGCAAATTTCCGCGCGAATTCACGAATTCGGTCGCGAAGCGTGAGCGCTTCGGTGCGCTAGCTGCGCATTATCGAGCGCGCTTCGCGCAGCGCGGTTACCAGCATCATCGATTGCGCCCTCATGCCTGGCGACGACTTGCGATCCAGAGCGATCGATCAAATCACACCTTCGAGCGGCGTCGTAGCCATTCACGGACGGCAGGCACGCACGGTGCACAAGGAGGTTTCGCCGAATCGTTCGCCGCGGAATTCGAGCGGTCGCTCGTATTCGAGTCGAGCTGCAATCATTCGATGACCTCGTAGAGGAACAAATGAAAATTGGCCATTTCGTCGGAATGTGCGCGCTCGTGGGCGCGGTTGGGTACGGATGCAGCAGCGCGTCCAACCCGGGCGGCGGTGGGTTGGGTAGCGGCAACAACCAAAACGAGAACACAACGGGAGACGATGGCGGCGGCCAGAGCGGGTCGAGCTCCGGCGGTTCGACGTCGACCGGCACGGCCTCGGGCGGCGGCGCCACCTCGTCCGGCAGTGGTGGGACCGCCACGTCGAGCGGCAGCAGCAGCGGCACGGCCTCGAGCGGTTCGGGCGGGAACGGCGGCAACGACGGCGGCGGCATCATCGTGACCGATGGGGCACCCGTCGACGACCCCGAGATCGACTACTCGATGACGCAGACCGTCACCATGAGCAGCTTCGAAGTGCCCGCCGGCGAAGAGGTCTACTACTGCCAGACGTTCGCGAACCCTTGGGGCCAGCAGGTCGACATCAAGACGTACCAGCTCAGCATGTCGCCCGGCTCGCACCACATGTTCGCGTTTTATCAGTCGGGCTCGCCCACCACGGGCTCCGTGGCCCCCTGCGTCGGCGGCGGCCTGACGTTCGGCGCGTTCACGTTCACGTCGCAGACCCCGCACCTCACGCAGACGTATCCGGCCACGATCGGCGCGACGATTCCGGCGGGCACGGGCTTTCAAATGATGGCCCACTACCTGAACACCGGCACGACGACGCTCACCGCCGCCGTGTCGCTCACGATGTACGTCGCGAAGCCGAACGTCGTCACCAACCACGCCGGCGTCATCTTCCTGAACAACACCAGCATCTATGTTCCGGTCGGCGGCACCAACGTCGCGACGACAGAGAGCTACACCTTGCCCCAGGACGTCTACATCCTGAGTGCCAGCAGTCACATGCACAAGTACGCGACGAGCTTCGTGGCGACGACGTCGACTGGCACGACTCTCTACCAGACGACGACATGGGACAACCCCACGCCCACCACCTTCTCGCCGCCCCTGGAGCTTACGAGCGGCACGTCGATCACGTGGACGTGCTTGGACACGAACCCGTCGAGCAATACCTCGGCGCTCACCTTCGGCGAGTCGGCGGTGTCGAATGTCATGTGCATCGACGTCAACATCTTCTACCCGGTCGCCGCCGCCAACGTGGGCAATCCAGTCCTCGGAAGCGCGATATCCTCGCCCCTGTAGAAAGCCGCGCGAGAGAGAGCGGCCGCGTCGTCCTGGCCTCCGCGTCACAACGCGGGTGCCCGGCTGCGCGGTCGCTTTTTCATTGGTTCGTCCCAAGACTGACGGGCCCAAGACTCACAGACCCCAAGACTCACAGACGGCAATGCGATCGCGCCGAGAAGCGACGTGCTCACCGACTGAGCATTCGCTCGCAGGTCCTCGTGGATAGCGCAAACGCTTGCGCACCTCGGATGGTTGAGTCCGCCCGGCTCGTCGGTCGTTTCCCCACGAATGTCGCGGTCATAGGGGTGAGTTCTCACCTCCCATCTGGGCGGATTGGACTAGGCGGCATGTGCTCTGCAAGTGTATCGTTTAGAGCTCATGATCCCGTTCGAGACGCCCGCCGGCACGGGCGAAAACGGAACCGTCGAAGGGTGGCATGCGCACACGAACGGGGCCGCCCCGGACTTGGACTTCTCACCGGAGGCCATCTTCCACGCGGCTTCGCGCTGTCGTGAACGCGTCCACATTCTTCGCAATGACGATACCGGGGCTCTCGGCGTGTCGTTTGCCGAAGGGTCGCAGTCCGTCCGCGCACTCGAGTCGACGTCGCTCGTCGCGTCGCTCGAGCCGACCTATCCGGAGTGGCTCGGATCGAGCGAATTTCTCGAGGTGCACGGCGTGCGGTTCCCCTATGTCTCGGGCGCGATGGCGCACGGGATCGCGAGCTCTCGCCTGGTGCTCGCGATGGCGCGGGCCGAGCTCCTGGCGTTTTTCGGCTCCGCGGGCCTCGCACCGGACGCCGTCGAAGGCGCGGTCGTCGAACTGCATCGCGAGCTCAGCGAGGGCGGCGCAACCTGGGGCTCGGATCTCATCCACACGCCCCACGATCCGAGCATCGAAGAGGCGCTCGTCGACGTCTACCTGCGCCGCGACGTTCGCCGTGTCTCCGCGTCGGCGTTCATGCGGCTGACGCCCGCCGTGGTGCGCTACGCGTGCACGGGCCTGTCGGTCGGCTCCGGCGGCCGGATCGAACGAAAGAACCACCTCTTCGCGAAGCTCTCCCGCCCGGAGACCGCGAAGCTCTTCATGTCCCCGGCCCCCGCCGAGATCGTCGGCACGCTCGTGCAGCGCGGGGCGCTCTCGGCGCAAGAGGCGGCGCTCGCGACCCGCGTCCCGCTTGCCGAAGACATCACCATCGAGGCCGACTCCGGCGGGCATACGGACAACCGCCCGCTCACCGTCCTTCTGCCGGCCATTCTCGGCCTTCGAGCCGAGCTTCAGGCGGTCCACCACTATGCGCGTCCGATCCGCATCGGGGCGGCCGGTGGCATCGGCACCCCCAGCGCCGTCGCCGCCGCGTTCGGGCTCGGCGCCGCGTATGTCATGACCGGTTCGGTCAATCAGTCCGCCATCGAGGCGGGGACTTCCGAGCTTGCCAAGGAGATGCTCTCGGCCGCCGACTTGACGGACGTCGCCATGGCTCCCTCGCCGGACATGTTCGAGATGGGCGTGAAAGTGCAGGTCCTCAAACGCGGGACGATGTTTGCGTCGCGGGCTTCGACGTTGCGGGAGCTGTACCGGGCCCACGACGGGCTCCACGCGATCCCCGCCGACACGACGGCCCGCATCGAGCGCGAGATCTTCCAGCGCCCCGTGGCCGACGTATGGGACGAGACGAGCCGCTTCTTTCGGGCGCGCGCGCCGCGTGAAGTCGAGCGTGCGGAGAAAGACCCGAAGCACAAGATGGCCCTCGTGTTCCGCTGGTACATCGGCCTCGCCAGCCACTGGGCGATCGAGGGCGTCCCGGCGCGCAAGCTGGACTTCCAGATCTGGTGCGGCCCCGCGATGGGAGCCTTCAATCGCTGGGTGGCGGGCACGTTCCTCGCCGACTTGAAGCAGCGCTCCGTCGTCCAGATCGCGCTGAACCTGCTCGAAGGGGCGGCCGTCGTCTCGAGGGCCCAGCAGCTCCGATCCATCGGCCTGCCCGTGCCCGACGCCGCCTTCGACTACCGACCGAGGTTTCTTCGTTGCTGAGTGACGTGCGATGGCCGGGCAACGCGACCTCTTGCCAGGTTTGTCCGCACTTTCACGATCGCCTTTACTCGAACCCCCCAGGCTGAAATGACCGTCCGAAAAGCAGAAGATGGCATCGCAATCGTGGGCCTCGGGGCCTTCTTCCCCGGCGCCCTTTGCGCCGCGGACTTCTGGCGAAACCTCCTCGGGGGGCGCGAGCTGATTCGCGACGTGCCGCCCGGCTACTGGCTCCCAGAGGACTTCTACGATCCCGACCCCCGCGTTCCGGACAAGGTCTATTGCAAGCGAGGCGCGTTCCTCGATCCGGTCGACTTCGACCCGATGAAGTACGGCGTGCCGCCCAAGCTGCTGACGAGCACCGACACCTGCCAGCTCTTGTCGCTGATGGTCGCCGATCAGGTGCTTCACGACACGTTCGGCACCCGCTACGATACCGTGAGCCGCGAGCGAGTCGGGTGCGTCCTCGGCGTGTGCTCGGGCCTCGAGCTCGTGGGCGAGATGGCGGGGCGGCTGCAGCGGCCGGCGTTCGTCAAGACGCTGCGCGAGCATGGCCTGCCGGAAGACGAGGTCCAGGCGATCGCGTCCGACATCGCGAACATGGCGGCCGACTGGAACGAGAGCACCTTCCCCGGCCTGCTGAACAACGTCGTCACCGGCCGCATCTCGAACCATTTCGATCTCGGCGGCCCCAACTTCACGACGGACGCGGCCTGCGCGAGCTCGTTCGCGGCCGTCGCCATGGCGGCGCACATGCTTCGCCACGGTGACGCGGACCTCGTCATCACCGGGGGAGCCGACACCACGAACGACCCGTTCACGTTCATGTGCTTCTCGAAGACGCCGGCCCTCTCGATGAGCAGCACGTGTCGGCCGTTCTCCGAGAGCTCCGACGGGACGATGCTGGGCGAGGGCATCGGGATGATGGCGCTCAAGCGGCTCGCCGACGCCGAGCGCGACGGCGACAGGATCTACGCGGTCATCCGCGGCGTCGGCAGCTCTTCGGACGGTCGGGCCAAGAGCATCTACGCGCCCCGATGGGAAGGGCAGGTCAAGTCCCTCACCCGCTGCTACGACGACGCCGGCTACGGCCCCGAGACCGTCGGCCTGGTCGAGGCCCACGGCACCGGCACCAAGGCCGGCGACCTCGCCGAGTTCAGCGCGCTGCGCGAAGTCTTCCAGGCCGGCGCCGGCGGCTTGCGCCAGTGGTGCGCGCTGGGATCGATCAAGTCGCAGCTCGGGCACACCAAGGCCGCGGCCGGCGCCGCGGGCCTCATCAAGGCGGCCCTGGCGCTGCACGAGAAGGTCTTGCCGCCCACGTTCGGCATCGACAAGCCGGCGGCAAAGCTCGAGATCGAGAAGACGCCGTTTTACCTGAACACCCAATCGCGCCCGTGGGTCGCCGACGGCAAGACGCCGCGGCGCGCTTCCGTAAGCTCCTTCGGGTTCGGCGGCACGAACTTCCACATCGCGCTCGAGGAGTACACGGGCGAAAGCGCGAAGCCCCGCGAGCGCACGCGGCGCCTCCGCGCGCTACCGACGGAGCTGGTGCTTTTGGGCGGTCCCGACCGCGCGTCGGTCGTCGCGGGCGCCCGCAAGCTCGCTGATGCCCTGAGGCCAGGGTCGCTCGCGCACGTCGCCCGGGAGACGCAGGCGACCTTCCGCGCGGACACCACCTGCCGCCTCGCCATCGTCGCATCCGACGTGGGCGATCTTCGCGCCAGGCTCGAGCAAGCCGTGACGGGCATCGAGGGGGCCAAAGGCTCCACGTTCACCAGCCCCGGCGCGATCTTCTATTCCGAGGAGACGCCGGGCGGAGGCGTGGCGCTGCTCTTCTCCGGGCAGGGCAGCCAGTACATCGGCATGGGCGGCGACGTCTCGGCCACCTTCGATGCCTCGCGCGCCGTTTGGGACGACGAGGCCCGAGCGCGTCTGACGCCCGAGAGCGCCCTGCACGAAGTCGTGTTCCCGAAGCCGGGCTTCTCCGACGCCGACCGCGAAGGTTTGGAGCGGCGACTGCGGGCGACGGAGTGGGCGCAGCCGGCCATCGGCGCCGTCAGCGCGTCGCTGCTCGCCATCGTGCAATCCGTGAGGTTGAAGGTCGACGGCGTCGCCGGCCACAGCTTCGGCGAAGTGACCGCTCTGTACGCGGCGGGGGCCCTCGACCGCACGAGCTTCTTGCGTGTCGCCCGGCTGCGCGGCGAGCTGATGGCGCGCGCCGCGGGCGAGAGCGGCGGCACGATGACGGCGGTCTCCGCGCCCATCGACAAGGTCGAGGCGATACTTGCCGGCCATGCCTCGGACGTCGTCGTTGCAAACCACAACGATCCGAAGCAAGTCGTCGTCTCGGGCTCGACCGCCGGCATCGAGGAAGCCGAGCGGCAGTTCGCCGCGGCGGGTCTCAAAGTGCAACGCTTGCCCGTCGCGGCGGCGTTCCACTCGCCGATTGTGGCAGGCTCCGTCGATCCGTTCGCAACGGCGCTCGCCGGCGTCGAGTTCCGCAAGCCGGCGCTGCCCGTCCTGGCGGGTGCCACCGGCGAGGTCTACCCCGACGCGCCCGAGGCGATCGGCGCGTTTCTGGCGTCTTCGATCGCACGACGCGTGCGCTTCGTCGACGTGGTCGAATCGCTGTACGCCCGCGGCGTCCGTACGTTCGTCGAGGTGGGACCGGGTGCCGTCCTGACGGCGATGGTCGGCCGCATCTGCGGCGACAAGGCGCATCGGGCGATCGCCCTGGATCGCGCGGGGCGACACGGCGCGACGGCGCTCTGGCAGGCGCTCGCGCAGATCTCGGTCGCGGGCCACGCGATGGAATTCGCGCCCCTCTGGGCGGAGTTCGATCTCGGCGCCGATCCTCGCGCCCAGCCCAAGCCAAAGATGACGGTCCGCATCAGCGGAACCAACTACGGGAAGAAGTATCCCCCCGAGGGCGGTGCCGCCGCCTTGCCCCGCCCCAATCCACCCCGCGCACCGAGCGCGAAGCGATCCAACGGAGAGGTCATGGACACGAAGGAACATAAGCCGTCGCCCGGTGCTGCAGAACACGCCTCCATGGCCAACGGAGGCCACGAAGCCTCGAGGGACGCTGGCACAGTCATGCCTCGCGCCCCGTCGGTCGGTCATGCATCGGCGCGAGGCGCCTCGCCCGCCGAGGCGAAGCCGCGAGCCCCGGAGAACGGCTACGCGACCGCCGTCAACGGGAACGGGAGCTCCAAAGGACGCGAGCTTGCCGCGGACGGGTACGCCAACGGCGCGGCGCTGATCACACGGACCGCCTCGGCAAGCTGGCGCACGAGCGATGCGTCTCCCTGGATCGCCGCCTACGAGGCCATCCAGAGCCGCACCGCCGAGGCGCACGCCATGTACCAACAGACGATGGCGCAGTGCCACCTCGCGTTCCTGCGCGCCGCGGAACACTCCGTGATGGCGCTGGCCTCCATGGCTGCGGCGAGCCCGGCGCTGCCGCCAAGCGCTCCGAGGCTGAGCGCACCCGCGGACGACCACGAGCCGTTCGCCGTGGCGCTGCACGCGAACTGGTCGGCGCCCTCCGCGACGCAGTCTCCGATGGGCCAGGCCCCCTCGTCCGGCGTCGTACGCGCACCGCGGGTCCCCGCCCCGCCCGCCCCCGTCCCCTTGGTGGACCTCGGCCCCTCATCGCCTGCGCCCGTCGTCGCCCGCGCGCCCGCGCCTGCGCCCGTAGCCGCGCCTGCACCCGCCCCCGTCGAGCCCCCCAAGCCGGCAGTCCCCGCGGCCGCAGCCAAGCCGATGGCGATGCCCGCCGACGGTGATCTCAAGACGTTCCTCTTCAACGTCATCTCGGAGAAGACGGGATACCCGGTCGACATTCTGAACCTGGACCAGCAGCTCGAGGCAGACCTCGGGATCGACTCGATCAAGCGGGTCGAGATCCTCTCGGCCTTCGAGGGTCAGATCCCCGACATCAAGGACGTGAACCTCGAGGAGGTCGCGAGCCTGAGCACGTTGCGCGACGTCGTCGGGTTCATGGAGCGGTTCTCGGACAAGCTGGGCCTCGCAAAAAAAAAAGAATAACGCCGAGCTCTCATGAAGCTGTCGAGAGCGCGGCTCCGTCGTTGCCCGATGGGATCACGAGGCACGGGGCAACGCTCGTGTCCTCGCCGCCGTCGGGCGCCACGCTTCCAGGCCTGCGAGCCGGCGTGCGGATCGAAGTGATTGGCGGGGGCTCGCTGGGCGCGGCGATCGCCGCAGGGCTCGCCGCCGCGGGCCTCGACGCTCACAGCGCAGAGGAAGTCTCCGATCACGCCCGCGGCGTCGTGTTCGCCGATGGATTGCGGTCGGTCGGTCCGGAGGGCGCAACGGCGCTGCACCTCGCTGCCCTGCGCGCGGCGCGCGCGCTCGCCAAGCACAAGGGCGAGCGGGTCTTCGTGACCGTCCAGGACACGGGCGGCTCCTTTGCGATGCACGGACAGGCTGGCGATCGCGCGTGGGCCGGCGGCCTCGCCGGGCTGGCGAAGACGGCCATCGCAGAGTGGGCCGGCGCGTCGGTCAAAGCGATCGACGTCGCCACCGGCGACGGGTCGGTCGACGAGGTTGCCGGCCGTGTCGTCGCCGAGCTGCTGAGCGGAGGCGCCGATGTCGAGGTCGCGCTCGGGCCGAGCGGTAGCCGTTCGGTGGTCGAGCACCATGCCGCGCCCTATGCCGCGGCGCAAAGGGCTCCCCTGCGCGAGGGATCGGTCATCGTCGTGTCGGGCGGCGCTCGCGGGGTCACGGCAACGTCGCTCGCGTCTCTCGGACACCTGCGTCCTCGCCTCGCCCTGCTCGGCCGCACTGCGCTCGTCGACGAAGGGCCCGAGACGGCCTCCGCTCCAACGGAAGCCGACATTCGCCGGTCGCTGCTCGCGCGTGCCCAGGCCACGGGGGCGATCCAGTCCCCCAAGGACGTCGCGCGGGAGGCCAAGCTGATCCTGGACTGCCGGGAGATACGCGCCAACCTCGCCATGCTCGAACGGTCGGGCGCGCAGGTCAGCTACCACGCCGTCGATGTCCGCAGCGCCGAGGCCGTCGCCGGATGCCTCGGCGTGATCCGGCGCGCCTGGGGGCCCATCCACGGGATCATCCACGGCGCGGGGGTGCTCGCGGACGCGCTCATCGCCAGCCAGACGGACGAGCAGTTCGACCGCGTCTTCGGCACGAAGGTCGACGGGCTGCGCCACCTGCTCGCCGCAACCGCGGCGGATCCGATCGAGCTTCTGCTGGTGTTCTCCTCCGTCGCAGGCCGGCTGGGCAACTCGGCGCAGGCGGCGTACGCCATGGCGAACGAGGTCCTGAGCGCCGTCGCCGCGAGCGAACGGGCGCGCCGCGGACCGGCGTGTCTCGTGCGCTCCCTCGCCTGGGGGCCATGGGCCGGCGGGATGGTCACCCCAGGGTTGGCTCGACTCTTCGAGAAGGCGGGTGTGAAGCTCATCGCCCTCGACTCCGGTGCCCAGGCCCTCGCGCGCGAAGTCGCGAGCGACGACCCGTTCGCCCAGGTGATCTTGATGAACGGCGATCCGCCCGTGACGGCGATCCCGATCCACCGCGCCGGATAGCTCTTGGAGCCAAAGGACAGATCCATGCAGAAGCGTCAGGACAACAGCGATGGGCTGCCCCCCGCCGGCCCCGCGGCTCGCCGCAGCGATCACACCAGCGTGGCGCCGGCATCCCGTCCCCTCGTTGCGCACCACGATCGGCTCGCCGACGCGCACGCGAGCTTTCTGCGGTTGCAGGAGCAGGTCCACAAAGAGTTCATCGCGCACCGGCAGCGGCTTCTCGAGATGTTCGAGCAGCACGGCGCACCGCCCCCGCCACCCGAGCCCGCACTCGAGGCCCTGCACCTTCCGCCGCCGCGCCCGCGCCAATCCGTAGTCTCTGCCCCGCCGGCGCGGCCCGCGCCCACCTTGCTTTCGACCCGGGTCACCTGGGAAGACCCTCTGCTCGACTCGCACGTCCTGCCCGTGGGCGCTCTTCTCGCGCCCGCGGTGCATGGCCCCGGGTCCGGGCGCACGGGATTTCTCGACATCGAGCTCGAAGCGCTCGAAGGCCTGCCGTTCGCCGGCGAGTCGATCGCGACCGAGCTTCACGTCGGAGCTCCCGATGCCGCCGGTGCCGCCGACGTCGAGATGACGTGCCGCAGCGCGGACGGTGCGCGCTCCATCCTGCGTGTCCGAGGCCGCTGGCAACCGGGCGCGCTCGGGCCCTCCCCTCGCACGTCGCTCGACGCGGCGCCTTCGGCTGCGGCCGCGGGCAAAGGCTGGACGAGCAAGCACGCCTTCACAGAGCGCGACCTCGAGGCGTTCCTCGCGGGGGACACCTTCGGTTGCTTCGGCGCGGGGTTCGAGCGCGCGGGCGCGCACACGCGGACGGCCCCTCTGCCCGGCGGCGCGCTCGTGCGCCTTGCGGCCGTAGACTTTCTCGATCCGCACGCCGGCCCGCGGTCGGCGGGGGCGGTGCGCGCTCGCACGGCTCCCGACACGGCCGAGTCGCCCGCAGCACGCGACACGGGCCTGCAGGTCGCACGCCTCTATCAGGGAGCGCAGCAGGTGCTCGCGTTCTTCCTCGCCGCCGCCGGATGCTCGGTGCCGCGCGACGGCGCCCGCTTCGAGGCGCCCGCGGGTCACGTCGCCCGACTGCGCTTCGGGGATGCGCCCGAGGTGCAAGCGCCCCTCGACTACGAGCTTCTCGTCGACACCTTCGACCCCACGACCCGCACCGTCGTCGGCGACGTGAAGGCGTGGGCGGGCGAAAGGCTGGTGTTCCACGGCGAACGCGTGGCGATGCGCGTAGTGCAAGACTTCCCGCTGAGCAGCGATCGCGGCTTGCAAGCCGATGGCCTGGCCGACGACGCGCGCGGCCTCCCTACGGCCGACATCGACGGCTTCCGGCTCGGTTACTCGTCGATGGTGGCGGGCGCGCTCGGCTGGCCCAAAGCGGCGTTCAACCAGGCGGGCGACTTCTTCGAGCGGACCGGCCGGCAGATGCCGCGCCTGCCCGGACCGCCCTACCACTTCGTCACGCGCGTGACCCACGTCGCCGGCGAGCGGCTCTCGATGAAGCCCGGCGCCGAGGCGACGATGGAGTACGACGTCCCGCTCGACGCCTGGTACCTCGACGAGAACGGCAATCGCACCATGCCCTGGTGCGTGCTGCTCGAGGCGGCCCTTCAGCCGTGCGGGTGGCTCTCGGTGTACGTCGGGTGCCCGCTCGCGGCACAGGAAGACGTGTTCTTCCGCAACCTCGACGGCGCGGGGGCCATGGTCGGCGAGGTGTTCGGCGGGACCACCGTCCGCACGCACACCAAGGTGACGTCGGTCGCGAACGTCGCGGGCGTCATGCTCATCTCGTACAAGATCGAGTGCACGGTCGGCGAGCGGGTCGTCTGCAAGCTCACGGCGGCGTTCGGGTACTTCCCCAACGAGGCCCTCGACGCGCAGGTCGGACTGCCGACCTTGCCGGAGCATCGCGCGCGCCTCGAGCGGAAGGCGGATGCCCCGGTCGATCTGCGCAGCCGGCCCGAGAAGTTCTACTCCGGCGCGCTGAGGCTACCCGGGCCGATGCTGCTCATGGTCGACCGCATCACCGGACACTGGCCCGGCGAGCCGGCCCGGGACAAGGCACCCGCCTACAAGGCGCGCCTGCGGTCGGAGAAGACCGTCAACCCGCGCGACTGGTTCTTCAAGTCGCACTTCTTCCGCGATCCGGTGCAGCCCGGGTCCCTCGGCGTCGAGATGATGCTCCAGACGCTGCAGTACTACGTGATCGAAGAGGGGCTCTCGACGGACGTCGCGCAGCCGTACTTCGAGCCGCTGGCGCTCTCGAACCATGTCTCGTGGAAGTTCCGCGGTCAGGTCCGGCCGGAGAACAAGCACATCGTCGCCGATCTCGAGGTCGTCTCCGTCGAGTCGACCGCCGACGCGGTGACCGTCATCGCCAACGGATCCCTCTGGGTCGATGGCGTGCGCTGCTACGAGGCCAAGGGCCTCGGGATGCGGGTGCGCAGCGGCCGCGCCGTCGCCGCGCTTCCCCCTCGCGTCTGCGAGAGCGTGCTCGACCCGGCCGTCGACAAGTGGGTCAGCGATCATCGCCCGAGCTACACGGTCCCCGTCATGCCGGGCATGAGCATGGTCGACCGCCTGGCGGGAGCGGCGATGGATCACGTCCGCGAGGCCTACGTGCGGCAGACGGGCACGCCCGAGTGGGGCGTCGTCGGCGTGCAGGACTTCCGCGCGCACGGTTGGCTCGTCGCCGATCGCCCGCGCAAGCTGCGGACGGAGGTCGACCTCGCGGCGGCGCGCGCCGTCCACCGGACCAACGAGGTCGACGCCACGGCCGCGATGTTCGATCTCACCGACGGCGCGACGACCCGCAAAGTGGCGACAGGAAAGATCCGGCTGTCGCGCCGGTGGGCCGCGCCCCCCCCCGCATGGGAGCCGCTCGCCGACGCCGTGATCGCCCGCAGCCCCTACGACGCCGGGTCGATCTTCTGGGGTCCCCGGTTGCAGCTTCTCCGCCGGCTTGCCATCGGAACGCGGGGCGCCACGGCGCAGCTCGACGCCGCGGGCGCCGACGCGCCCATCGGGGCCCTTCATCACATCCTGCTCGACGGCGCCCTTCACGCGATCCCGCACGACGAGCTCGATCGCTGGTCGGACAAGATCGCGCCGGGATACATGGGCGTGCCCGTGCGACTCAACGCGAGGTTCTTCGGCCCGCCGCCCCGGACGGGCATGATGCGCGCGGAGATCCGCTTCGCAGGCTTCGACGGAGCGAATGCCCTGCCCGCCTTCGCGATCCAGATCATCGATCCGTCGGGCCGCGTCTGGGCGCTGCTGCGCCACGTGGAGATGCTCGTCCCGCTGACCCACCAGTGGAAGCGCGAGCACCGTGTACCCTTCCTCGTCGATCGGACGTTCGTCGAAGGGGCTGGCCTCTCGCGGTCCTTCGCCGATCGCACCGAGCTCGCGACCGCCGACGTGAAGCGCATGGACTCGCTTCCCGGCAGCGTCGCCCACGCCTACGGGCTGCCAAGCGACGTCGCGGTCGATCCGCGCGTCGTGGCCATCAAGGACCACGTCGGTCAGCGCGCCCGCGTTCACCCGGCGCGCGTCCTCGTCGACGCCTCCCTCTCGTTCGGGGCGCCCGAAGGCAGCCCGGAGGCGAAGATTCCCGTCGCGGTGACGGTCGAGGGCGACGCGGTCATCGTCCGTGACGGCGGGCGCGTCGAAACGGCGTAGTCGCCTGCGCGAAGGCGGCGCGTGTATTCTGGGGGTTCGAGGAGAACGGATGGGCGCGGACACGAACGGTAGGCCGGCGGGATCGTCGACCGGAGTCGGGAGCAACGTCTTTCTGACCGGAGCCACGGGCTTCCTCGGCGCCGAGATCATGAAGCGGGTCCTTTTGGCCCACCCGGGGTCGCGCCTCACCCTGCTCGTGCGGTCTTCTGCGCAGGAAGCCGCCGGCAAGCGCGTCGACACGCTGCTCGAAAAGACGTTCGGCCCGGACGAGGTGCGGCGTCATCGCGCGCGGATCGACGTCGTCGAGGGTGACATCTCCCGCCCCGGCCTCGGCCTCGACGCGAAGCAGACCGACGCCGTACGGTCGAGCATCGACCACGTCGTGCACTGCGCCGCCACGGTCCGGTTCGATCTCCCGCTGGACGTCGCGCGCCGCGACAACACCGAGGGCACGCGCAACGTGCTCGCCCTCGCCGAGGGCGCCCTGTCGCTCCGCCGGCTCGACTACGTGGGCACCTCCTACGTGGCCGGGGGTCGCGAGGGCCTCGTCATGGAGGACGAGCTCGACGTGGGCCAGCTCTTCTCGAACTCCTACGAGCGAACGAAGATGGAGGCCGAGACGCTCGTGCGCGCCTTCGCCAAGGGCCATCCGACCTCGATCCATCGTCCGAGCATCGTCGTCGGCGACTCGAAGACGGGCGCGACGACCTCGTTCGAGGGGATGTACCAGACGGTGTCGATGTTCAAGGCAGCTTACTCGCGCGGAATCCGCGTCGCGCTGCCCGCCGATCCGAGGACCAAGATCGACATCGTCCCCATCGACTACGTCGTCGACGCGCTCTTCGCCCTCATCCACTCGCCGAAGGCGATCGGCCGCTCGCACCACCTGACGTCCGGCCCCGGCTACACCTGCGAGCTCGACGAGCTGGTGCGCATTGCGTCGCGGCTCGTGCAGGTGAAGCAGCCGCCGTACATGTCCCTCGACACCTATTACAAATACTTCCGGCCCGTCCTTCGCGGCGTCATCTGGGGGACGAAGCGCAAGCTGATGCTCAAGGGCGAACACTACATGCCCTACGGCTCTTCCAAGTTCGAGTTCGACAAGACGAACACGTACGAGGGTCTCGAGGGCTCGGGGATCACGACGCCGCATCCGCGCGAGTACTTCGAGAAGCTCCTCACGTATCAGAAGAGCGCCGATCGCCGCATCTGAAGACACCGAACGAGACGGCAGCGGCGAGCCCATCGCGCCGACGCGACCGCAGCGGCGATGGCCCCGCCCTCTCGATCCGATCCGGACTCGAAACGCACGGAGACGGCAGAGCCTCGAAACGGTCGAGCGATGGCTCGGGCCTTGGGGCATGAGGCTTGCGTCGCTCGGGTGTTCGAAGGAGCACCTCATGGCCATCCGAACAGAAGCACGATCGAGGAACTCAAGGAATGTGCACACTGCGTGCATTTCGGCTGCGTGCGCCTCCGCTGCGCTGGCGCTCGTCGCGGGGTGCTCGACATCGACCACCGAGACCAACGTCTGGAAGGCGCCGAGCTCCTCGGCCGGACCGTTGAGGAACATCGCCGTATTCGGCGGGCGCGTCGGCGAGACGGATCGCCGCACGCTCGAGGACGGGTACGTCGCCGAGCTCGCCGCGTACGGCGTCCACGCGACGCAATCGTACACGCTCTTTCCGCAGAGCCCCGTGCCGCCGGATGCGGACGCCATCCGCACGACGCTCGAGAGCGCCGGGTACGACGGCGCGTTGGTCTCCGCGCTGAAAAACGCTTCGGAGACCGTCGTGGTCCCCCCGGAGGCAGGTTGGGCGGGAGGCTTCTACGGACCCGGCGGCTACTGGGGTACGGGCGGCGCCGTTTACCCGGCGACAGTCGCGTACGTGAAGTTCGAGACGATGCTCTGGAGCACGACCAGCGGAAAGATGGTCTGGTCGGCGACCACGCAGACGGAGAACCCCACCTCAGGAAAGGCCTTCGTGGCGAGTCTCACCAAGGCCGTGGTCCCCTCGCTCGCCAAGGCGGGTCTCTTCGCTCCGAAGGAAGGCCAGCCCGTGTCCCTTTTGCACTGACGGCCGAGCGCCGCGGCAAATGTGCCCGAGGGCTCGCCGCCGCGGCGCGCCCCAAGTTGCCAGTGGTCCGCGTTACGACTAGGCGAGCGGCGCCGTCCGCGATTTGTCCGTCTTCGATCCCCATTGCTCGAACACGCTCGGACGCGCCCTGGCGACAACCTCCAGGGCGTGACGGATCCGCGTCGCGGTCGGGACGTGGGCGTCGAGGCCCTCGGTCGGGAAGAGAACCTCGCAGATGCCCTCGAACACGCGCCGCAGGGGCGGGTCCGCCGGCCATTGAGGGAACTCTGCCCGGATCTTCTCGTCGATGTCGGCCTGCCTCCGGAAGGCGATGCCGAGCAAGCTGCGCGGGTCGACGCCGATGTTGAGCAGATCGCGCTCGATCGACTTGAGGCTGAAGAGCGTCGCGGTAAGGAGATCGAGCTGAAAGAGCGCGAGGTCGACCGCCCCAGCCGCCGACAGCTCGCTGATCAACTTGGGGACGAGCTGGACGCCGAGGCCGATGTGGCGCGCCTCGTCGCGCTCGTAAAACGGCATCAGCTCGCTCAGGACGGGCTCGACCTCGAGCTCGCGCACGCGCTGGAACGCGACGAGCGCGATCGTCTCGACGGTGAGCTGCATCCCGACGAGCTTCTTTAGCAAGTCGTTCGTCTCGAGCGTCCGCGTCAACACCCGGCGCGCCCAGAACTCGAGCTTCGCCGGCCGCTCGCCCAGGGCGGCGAGGTAGTCGTGCATCACATAGAAATGGCGCGCTTCGTCGTGCACCTGGCTGGCGGCGGCGAGCTTGGCCTCGAGCGGGACCAGCCGGTCGGAGAGTTGGGCGCTGATCTTCCAGGCCGCCAGCTCGCCCCACATGATCATCCCGAAGACCCGCGCCAGCGAACGCCGCGGCGTGGGGGCAAGCTCCGGCTTTCCGTGCTTGGCGATGAGGTCCTTCAACACCTCGCGCCCGTCCCAGATGCGGGCCTGCCCCACGTGGTAGATGCTCTCCATCCGGCGTGCCCGCCGGGCCTCCGCCTCGGGGTACTCGGCGTCGAACATGTCGAACGGCAAGAGCGTCCGCTCCGACAGCGTGGAACGGCGAAACAGATTCATGCAACGGCGCTTTCGGGTTTGAGGGGCGGAAGGAGCTGAAGGATCGCGGTGGCCGTGACGGGGTGCTCCTTCGGGTTCTTGTGCTCGAGGAAGTCGTGGATGTGCAGGGCCGCGCGCCGGCGGCCATCCATGCGCGAGATGCGCGCGGCGAGCTGTCGGCAGCGGTCGCGGTACCGCGTCTCGTTCACGATCGTCCTTACCGCGCGATCGAGCGCCGGGCCGGAGTAGTCCCTGTTCGACATCTGCATCCCGATGCCCAGGGCCACGACTTGCCGCATGTTGATCTCCTGATCGAACATCGTCGGAAAGCCGATGACCGGAACGCCGCACGACAGGGCCTGGTACACCGTGCCGTTGCCGCCGTGCGAGACGACGACGTCGCTGACGGCCATGAGCGCGTCGCCGGGGGCGTACTTGGCGATGAAGACGTTCGGCGGCGGGTTGGCTATCTCGGCGAGACCGCCCGTGGTGATGAGGACCTGGAAGTCGGTGTTGCCGAAGACCCGCACGGCCTCCTCGAAGAACTTCGTGTCGCCCGTGGATCCCATCGTGAAGTAGATCGTGGGCCGGCCGGGCTGCAGCTTGGAGAACCAGGACGGTAGACCCATGTTGGCGTCCCAGAGCAGCGGCCCGATGTAGCGGAAGCTCGGCGCCGTCCCCCGCACGACGGGCATGAACTCGGGCAAGTCGGGCATCAACGTGATGTCGCCCTCGACCGCCTCCCACATCGATCGAAGGGGCGCCAGGCCGTGGCGCTTGCGGATCGCCGTGTAGCCCATGCCGCCGTAGAGCTGCATCAGCTGCGTGAGCATCGGGAAGGCCGCGCGCGCGAGCCACTTGCCGAAAATCTTGCCCGTGATGTGCCCCTCGGGCAGCTGGATCACCTCGGCGAATTTGTCCGTCCAGCACGCGTTGGCGATGGCCACATAGGGGACGCCGTAGGCGCGCGCGCTCGTCGACATCGACCAGCGCATGTCGGAGACGACGGCGTCGGGCTTGATCTGCTCGAGGACCTGCAGGTCGGACGCGACCGACTTCTCGCAGACGTCCTTCCACCAGCTGAGGCTTGGGGGCGTCCCCTTGCGCGCGACGTTCATCGTGATGTCGCGGTCGACCGTGAAAGCCGGCACGACGTCGAAGCCGGCATCTCGCAGGATGTGGGTGTACGGCCCTTCGCAGCAGAAGATGACGCGATGGCCGAAACAGTGACGCAGCGCCCTCCCGACCTCGAACGACCGCGTCACGTGAGCGAGAAAGCCTCCGTCACAGAAGACCGCGATCGTCTTTTTCGCGTTGCGCACCTTCACCATCGGACTTGCGCTCCAAGCACCTGCCGACAAACCAGAGAGGGCAATTGCACCCCTCGTTCCAAGCCCGCGGCAGGCCTGATCTTCACGCTCACTCGATCCGAGAGACGCGTGTGTGCGGGCAATTTGGGTAGGATAATGCGCACGATGGGCAACGGCAAACACATGCGCGCGGCCGGGCTCGCATCGGCGACCGGTGGATGTACCGGGGATGTGGACCGCGACGGCGTGATTCGAGCGGCAGGTGGTTGCGCAGCCGGCCGCGTAGCGTGGTGCGCGAACCGCGCAATGCACGTATCATGTGCGCAGAGGATTGCTCGATGAACGCGCCGGGATCTGTTCGAGCGCGGTTCGTCTCACGGCAACATCCGCGGGGTTATGTGCATCGACCCGTCCAGGGAGACGGCACACGGACAGCTGGCCTGCCAATCGCTTATGGGAGGCGAGACCCTACCGATGCAACCGCGTGAAGACGACATCACGGGCACCGAAACGCACACGCACGTGGCGCTCGGCCGCCCGCATGTCGTGGCGATGTGGCCCGGCGGCTCCGCGGTCAAGGAGCTGCCTGCTTCCGGCAGCTTGAGCGTCGGCCGCTCCAGGCGCTGCGACGTGTGCATCGATCACCCGTCGGTGTCCCGGGAGCACGCGGTCTTTTACGGGAGCAACCCCGTGAGCGTCGAGGACCTGGGCAGCACCAACGGCACCAGCATCGCCGGGAGCCGGATCCCCAAAGGGTCGCGCGTCGGCGTCGAGCGAGGGCAGGTGGTCACC
>PLIR01000194.1 GCA_003139415.1 Myxococcales bacterium
CGCCGTCGACGACCTCATCGAATCGACACGCGCCCGCTTCGGCGTCACGAGCCTCGTCATCACGCACGACATCGCGAGCTGCTTTCACATCGCCGACCAGGCGATGCTGCTCTCCAAAGGGCAGATCATCGCCCGGGGACCGCCGCGTGAGCTCGCGCACGGCGACAACGACGTGGCTCGCGACTTCATTCAGAGCTCGGGCGTCGACATCGATTCCATTGCGGGCCCTCCGCGCCCCTGAGCGCTATCCTAAAAGGGCGCCGATGCAGCCGCTGGAGCCCACCCCCGAGCTGCCCCCCGAAAGCGTACCGCCGGCCCCTGCCCCACCCCCCACGGCGGAGGCTTCGCTGCCCGACGACAGGGCTGTCGCATCCATCATCCTCGGTGTGCTGAGCGTCGTCGGCTGCCTGGCTTGGCTCGGGCTGCCTCTGGGCGTACCGGCCGTCGTCCTCGGGGCGCGCGCACACCGTGATATCCGCCGCTCTGGAGGGGCGCGCAAGGGGTACGGCCTGGCGACGGCCGGGATTGTCCTCGGGTCCATCGGATCCACGCTCTTTTTCACCTGGCTTGGCGTCGTCTCGCTCGCGATCGTGCGGGGCACGGCGGAGCGTGGCTCCATGATTCCGGTCCCGAGCGCGAGCGTCGCCGAGGCTCTTACGGAGACGGGCGCCCTCGACCAGCGGGTCGTGGCCCTACCGGCGCCTCCCGGGGCTTCGCCGCGATTCGTCGATCTGCACCCTTCGACGGCTTCGCTCGGCTCGCAGCTCGCGGTACAGGCCGCCGCCGCGCGCCGATCGGGCGAGACTCTCTTGCTCGAGACAACCGCCCAGCGTTGCGGCCCGTGCGCCGAGGTCGCCGCGGCCGCCACGGACGCCCGCGTGCAGCAAGCGCTGGCGAAGGTGCGCCTCTTGCGCATCGACGTCGCCGAGTTTCGCGACGAGCTGAGGGCGCTCCGCATGAACGAGCCAACGGTGCCCTGGTTCTATCTCATCGACGCGCGCGGCCGCCCGAGCGACGCCATCAGCGCCGACGAGTGGGACGACAACGACGCGTCGAACATTGCGCCGGTGCTGGGGGCGTTCGTGCGGGGCACGTTGCGCTCGCGGCGCCAGTCGTGGCGAGGCGAAACCGCGCTCTAGCGTGCGGCGGGACGCGATTACAGTCGCGTAAGCGCGCCTACGGTCGTGGAAACCCTCCTCAAATCACTTTTCGTTTCCGCCCGCGCCTCAGCCTTGACGGGATCGGCGGGCCGGTGGGATGTTCCTCCCCAATGCCACCTGTACGTCGGTGCGGGGAATTCCGCGCACGAGGCCGAGGGTAGGCCCGTGGCGGCCGGGGGTGATCCTCGCGCGGACGCGGGTGTCTACGAAGGGCAGATCCTTGCCGGCAAGTACCGCGTGGAGCGCGTGCTGGGCATCGGGGGGATGGGCGTCGTGGTCAAGGCGCGCCACGTGGAGCTCGATCACCCCGTCGCGCTCAAGTTCCTTTTGCCGGACCTGATCGCGAACACCGAGGCCGTCGCGCGCTTCGGGCGAGAGGCGCGCGCCGCCGCCAGGATCATGAGCGAGCACGTCGCCCGAGTCCTCGACGTGGGGACGCTCGACAACGGCGCGCCGTACATGGTGATGGAGTTCCTCGAAGGCGGCGACCTCGCCGACTGGCTGCGCGCGCGAGGGCCCCTTTCCCTGGAGCAGGCCGTCGACTTCGTGCTCCAGGCATGCGTCGCCGTGGCCGACGCGCACGGTCTGGGTATCGTGCACCGGGACCTCAAGCCGGCCAACCTGTTCTGGGTTCGGCGCAGCGACGGGCAGCTCGTCATCAAGGTGCTCGACTTCGGCATCTCGAAGGTGTCCGAACGCTCGCGGGTGTCGGAGCCGCCCGGCCTCTCGGTCACCCGGACGAGCGCGGTCATCGGGTCTCCCCTCTACATGTCGCCCGAGCAGGTGCAGAGCGCCAAGAACGTCGACGCGCGGACGGACATCTGGGCCCTCGGCGTCATCCTGTTCGAGTTTCTGGCCGGCGTCGTGCCCTTTCCCGGAGAGGCGTTCGGCGAGCTGGCCGTCAAGATCTCGGTCCGGCCGACGCCGAGCCTTCGCGCGCACCGGCCCGAAGTCCCGCCCGCGCTCGAGGCGGCGATTGCGCGCTGTCTCGAGAAGGAACGGGAGGCTCGGTTCCGCAACGTCGCGGAGCTGGCCATGGCGCTCCTGCCCTTCGCGCCGCGGCGCGCCAAGTCGACGGTGGAGCGCGTGTCGGGCATCATCCATGCGGCGGGCCTGTCGGCCAGCGCGCTCACGCCGCCCCCGTCACCGCCCGCGTCCCCGTATTCCGCGGGGACCGAGACGACGCAACTGGCCCCCGAGGCGGCGCCTCACCTCGGAGGCTCCGGGTTGTCCCACCCCGTGTTCGGGACGATCCCGCCCACGGTGCGGGCGCTTTTCTCGCGATCGAACGTGATGATCGCGACCCTCGGGACCTTCATCGGCGTCCTCTTGATCACCGGCATCTTCGCCGTATCGAAGGGCCCCACCGCGAACAAGCCCGCGGCGTCGGCGATGCTTCCCGCAGGGATGGTCGCGTCGACGGCTCCTCCCGCGCCCGAATGGGCCGAAGGCCCCTCGCGGACGGCCCTGCTCCCGTCGGCCCTGCCGCTACTGGCCGCGCCGCCGGCGGACACCGCTCCCCCTCCTGCCCACGAGACGCGCGGCACGCACGGCGCCGCGAAGCCCAAGACCCCCGACACCATCGCGAGCGCGAGGACGGCCGCCGCGACGACAGGGCAAGGGCCGACCGCGCTGGTGACCCCGTCGCCAGCCGATTCGAAGGGCGCGACGCCGGACGAGGCAGTCGACCCTCTCATGAAGCTCACTCCGAAGCGCTGACGACGCCGGCGCGTCGTCGTGCGCTCGGCGCCCTTGCACAACGGCGCGTCAGGGCGCGCTGAAGACGAAGAGTTCGCCGTTCACCAGGACGGCAATGCGGCCTCCACCGATCGCGATCGGCGTGTTGAACGGCTGGAGGTTAGCATCCATCATCGTGCTCCCCGCAGAGTAAATCTTTTCTCCGGTATCGCCGTCGTACCCCCAGAGTGACGTGTTCGCGTCCCAGACGATCGCGTCGGACACGCCGTCCGTCGTCGTGACGATCGGCGAACCGAGGGCCGTGTCGGGCGCGCACCACGCGACCGACGCCGTCGGGTTGGCCGACCCGACCCCGGGCGTGATCTTGATGGCCACGAGATTGCCGTTGTTCGAGCAGCCCACGCCAAACCCGTTCTCGATGTAGAGCGCGACATACGTGCCCGATTTGGTGGTGTATGCGGCCGGAGCGCCCTTGAAGGCCACCTCGAGGGTGCTGCCCGGCATGCCGACAGCCATCGTGGCCTTGAAGAGCTCAGCCCCGACGCCACCCAGGTTGTCGCGATTGAGCAGGTAAAAGTTCTGGTCCTTGCCCGCCAGCGCGACCAGGTGCGGCGTCGAGGTGCCAGGC
Source organism: Myxococcales bacterium (assembly GCA_003139415.1). Taxonomy (GTDB): domain Bacteria; phylum Myxococcota_A; class Polyangia; order Polyangiales; family Polyangiaceae; genus Palsa-1150. The sequence continues at coordinate 3,487 of PLIR01000194.1, forward strand.
ATGTCGATCAAGACGTCGCTCGCCGACCCGAGGTCCTTGTCGCCGGTATCGAGAGACGCCCAGTTCGAGGGCGTGTAATAGTCGGCCGTCGACCCGGAGAACACGGCCCCCGCGCTGAGCCGGATGACCGCCTCGCCCCCACCCCACGTGGTCGGAGGCGTGAACGTCGTGACGCCCGGGGCCGAAGTGTTCCCGGTCACCGGATAGACGTTCGTGCCGTCCGTGGGCAGCGCGCCCGACGCCCAGATGGCCCCTCTCGGAGCCATCGTGTGCCATGACGTCGGCTGCTGCGGGCTGTCGAGGGGGATGGCGACGACCCAGCCGTAATACGGGGCGGCGGGGTCGATGCAATCGCCATTGAGTCCCCCATAAGCGACGTAGAGCACGCCGTTCACCAGCTGCAGGGCGCCGCGCTGGTTCTGGTACATCGCGTTGAAGCTCGGGACCGTCGCCTGCACGTCGACCGGCCAGTTGGGCAAAACCGATCCGTCCTCGACCCGGATGGCCCAGACCTTGTGCGTCGCCAGGCCGGCGTCGGCATCGCCGCTCATCGAGTCGAAGTAGATGACGCCCTCGCCCGAGCTGTAGTCGATGAACGGAGTGCCGGTGATGCCGAGAGGCTTGATGTTGCCGCAGGGCAGGCCGCTCGTGACAGGCGGCCCGTACGAGATCGTCGAGGTGGGCCCGTTGTCCCATAGGACGTTTCCCGTCGTCGCGTTGTACGTCGTCACGTGATTGAGCTCGGTCACCACGACAAACGCCGGCACGCCTCCTGGCCCGTTCTCGACATAGAGCGGCTGGGCGTAAATGCCGGTGCTGACGGTGCCCATCGTGGCGCCGGGCGCCGCATAGTTGGTCTGAACGGCGCCCGTGAACGCGGGGAGGACGTGCATCGTCACGGCGTTCCCCGTCCCTGGCCCCCCGTCCTCGCCCGGGGTCCACGTGAGCACGGGGTCGATGTACAGCCCGTTGCGCGACCCGTTCTTGTGGTGCTGGTACACGGAGTAGTCGTAGGCCGCTGCACCCCCGTCGGCGCTGGCTTCCGTCGCGCCGGTCGCGTCGTAAGGCCCCGCGTCGGCGTCCGCCTCCTCAACTCCGGTGGCGTCCATCTTGTTGCTCGCGTCGACGCTGCCCGAGGAGCCATCGCCGCTTGATGAACCACCGCCATCGTGCGGGGAACCGGCATCGCTCGCGCCGACGCCGCTGCTACCGCCGTCGGTACCCGATCCGCCGTCCACGCCTCCTTCTACCTGCTGACCACCGTCGGGGCGGGGCATGCTCGCGTCCGGGCCACCCGTGGAGGCTTGGGTCCCGCACGCGGGTAGGGCCGCGGACGCCGCGGCGATGAGCGCACAGCACCACGTGAACGCGCTGGTGGTCGCGAGAGTGCGTGAGCCAATTATAATGTTCAACCGGGCGCAGCCTAACATCGTCGGCGCACGAGTCGACTCCGAACATCGCGATTTGCGTCATCGCATATTTCCGCTTTGTGAACACCGTGCCACGGAGCGACGTCGGGCGAGCCCGAGCCCCCGACACGACACTGGCTCGCGCGGCTCGCGCAGAACGCTATCGATGTTTCTTTCGTTTTGCCGACGTCCCACTTAATCACCAGGTCGACCCTGCTGCCGCGATGTGCGGGGCGCACTGGTGATATGGTCACGGCGGCTGCGCGACCTTGCGTTCGGAGAAGGGAGAGTCTCGTGGGCACCAGCGTGCATCGACTTGCGACGGTTGCACTCTGCGTGCTGGCGGCGGCTTGCTCCAACAACAGCGGCGGGGGCCACCCGTCGGAAACTGGGATTGCGGACGCATCTCCGACCGACGCCGGCCCCGCCGACGCCACCGTCACCGACGCAGCCAGCCTGCTCGACGGAACCCTGGACTCCTCCACGTCCGCCGATGCGGCCAACGACGCGAGCGACGCGGCGCCCGCAGCGGGTGACGGCGGCGTCACGGGCTGCACCCTGGACTCGTTCATGCAGCCGACGGAGCTCCGTTGCACGGGCCTCTACTCCGACTGGCCTTCGCGCACGATCGCGCCCGGCGTCATCGAGTACGACCCGGGTCTGCACCTCTGGAGCGACGGCGCCGTAAAGACGCGCTGGATCTATCTGCCGCCCGGGACCGCCATCGACACCGCGAACATGGACGAGTGGATGTTCCCCGTCGGGACCAAGGTGTGGAAGCAGTTTATCGTCGGCGGCCAGTACATCGAGACCCGGATGATTCACAAGCTCCCCGACAGGCCCGACTCCGGGCCGTATGCCGGGACCTGGTACTTGACGACATACCAGTGGTCCGCGGATGCCTCGTCGACGTCCGAGCTGACGGTCGGGGCGCTCAACGCGAACGACGCGGGCTACGAGATCCCCAGCCAGGCCAAGTGCAGCCAATGCCACGGCGGACGGCTCGACGACGTCCTCGGCTTCGAGGCCGTGAGTCTGTCGTCGCCCGACGCGGGCGGCTTGCCCATCCAAGCGCTCATCGATCAGAGCCTCCTCACCGATCCGCCGGACGCCGCGCTGGTCATCCCGGGCGACCCGATCCAGGCGGCGGCGCTCGGCTATCTGCACACCAACTGCGGCGTCCCGTGTCACAACCGTGGCACGGGCCTTGCGCAGTCCACGGGCTTCTACATGCGGCTGCTCGCTGCGGACCTGGCCACCATCGAGGCGACCGATACGTACCAGACGGGGTGGAATCAGCCGACGGTCGGCTTCCACCTCGTGCCGGATAGGCTTTCCCAGTGCAACGCGCCGGCGAGCTGCGTCTACGACCGAATGAGCCATCGTGATCCGTTGAACGACGCCGGCTACGACACGCTGTCGGTTCCGGTGCAAATGCCACCGATCGACTCGCACATGGTCGACCCAACGGGTGTTGCTGCGGTGGTGTCCTGGATCAACGAGGGGTGCGACGCGGCGGTGCCACTCGACGCCGGCGAGGACGGCGACTGAGCAAGGGACGTCTCGGGAGAAACTTTTGAGTCGGATAGTTTGAGTCGGAGGGCGGGATGGGTTCGCCGCGGAGTCGTCCCGTCGGTCAAGTGCCGCGCCATCGACATAACGGTGAAACATTGCGCGCCGAATGCCGTCACCGCGTCTAGGTATTTGTTTTCCCGTGCCAACTGAACCTTGACGTTCCAGGCGTTGCAGAGGATTGTCCCGCGGGATGCGACCTGCCCGGCGGACGTCGAAACCAGGTACGCGGGACTGGGCAATAGCGCACGCTTTCCGACGGCAGTCCGCAGACGGATGACGAAGACACCTCGACTCCTCCTCGCGCCGCTCCTGCTCGCGCTTGCCGCCGCTCCTGGCCAGGCGTCCGCCGCACCCAAGGACGCGCCGCAGCCTTCGCTCAGCGTATCGCTCACGGGGTCCGCGAAGGAGGCGTTCGCCTCGGCGGAGATCCTGCTCAACAACAGCGATTTCCCGCGGGCCCTCGCCAAGTACCGCCAAGCGTACGAGCTCTCCAAGGATCCGCGCCTGCTCTTCAACATGGCGGTATGCGAGCGCAACCTGAAGCACTACGCGTCGATGCAGGCGCTTCTGGCGCGCTACGAGCAAGAAGCGGGCGCCTCGATGCCCAAGGACGACCGGGCCGATGTCGACAACGCCCTGGCCGCGATCCGGAACCTCGTCGGGGCCCTGCGGCTCACCGCGAGCGAGGACGGCGCCTACGTCTCGATCGACGGACAGCCTTCGGGGACGACGCCGCTCGCCCACCCCATCGTCGTCGACCTCGGCCCTCACGTGGTCACGGTGTCGAAGGCAGGGTTCACGTCCGTCGTGACCCCGGTGGTGGTTCAAGGCGGCAGCGAGCAGCCGGTGTCGTCGAAGTTGATTCCGATTCTGCACGTCGCGCAGCTCGTCGTCAGCGCCGAGGACGGGGCCACCATCCTGGTCGACGGCAAGACGATCGCCAAGGGCCGATTCGACGGGCAGGTTGCGTCGGGAAGGCACGAAGTGCAGGTGACCGAGCCTGGCAAGATCGCCTACCGCTCTCAAGTCGAGCTTCGCGACGATGAAATGCGCTCGATGCAAGTGACGCTCGAGAACGAGAAGCACCAGGGCACGCTGCTCTGGCCATGGATCGCCGGAGGCGGCGCCGTGGTGGCTGGCGCGATCGTCGGAGGCTACTTTCTCTTCAAGTCGCCGCAGGAGACCCAGGCGCCGCTCGTCGGGACTCTCGGCGCGGTGAGGTTCACTTCGGCCAGGGCGGTGAGATGAGCGCGCGAGGTCGCGTCCGCGCCTTGCGGGCGGGCGTCGCCACCGTGGGCCTCCTCGGGACCGCGGCGCTCGCGGCGGCGTGTGCAACGAGCGACACCGTGCCCACGACCGGCGTCGAGGTCATCATCGACACCGATGGGCTGACGGCCCCCGCGGACTTCGACGAGATCCTGCTGCAGGTCAGCGAGAAGGTGGGCAGCGGCAGCTGGAATCAGGTCTGGCGCGAACCATATCCGGAGCCATCGACGAAGCTGCCGGGGACGTTCGCCATCGGCTCGGGCAGTAGCGACGACGAGGCGCTCGTCACGGTGACCGCGACCAAGAGCGGCGCGCCGATCGTGCAGCGCGTGGCCGAAGTCCAGGTGCCCACCGACATCATGGCGGAGCTCTTGATGGTGCTCTCGTCCAGTTGCGTCGGAGCCGTCGTGCCGACGGACGCCGGGCCGGTCTCGACGTGCCCAAATGGCTCGAGCTGCCAGCCAGGCAACGGCGAGTGCGGCCCGAACGCGCTTCCGACGCCGACGGTCATCTTCGTGCCGGGGATGTTCGACGGCAGTGTCCTCGGAGGGCTGGTGTCCGGCGAAGGCGGCCCGGCGCCTCTTGTGGGTGGCGAATCCGAGGCCGAAGCTGGAGCTGCGACGGCGTTTGGTGACGCGGGCGACGCCACGATCCCGGATGGCGGCGACGCCACGATCTCGGACGCGGGCGACGCGGGGGACGCCGCGGAAGAACCCGAGCCCGCTTGCGCTACCGCGTGCACCGCCGATGGATCCACGTGCGTCGACGGTGGGATCTCCTCCTGCGCCCTCGACTCCGACAGCGGCTGTTGGGTGCTCGCGACCCACGCGTGCGTGGGGATTGGCCAGATCTGCACAGGAGCCGCGGGCTCGGCGTCGTGCGCGTGCAACGACGCCTCCGTCTGCACCTCGACATCGGGCACGTGCGCAAATAGCACGACCGTCGCGAGTTGTGCCGTGGACAACCAAGGATGCTTCTACGAGTCCGATGCGTCGACGTGCCCGAACGGCGATTCCTGCCTCGACGGCGGGACGTGCGGGGCATGCCCGGACGGAGCGATGCAGTGCGACCCCAACGCCGACAACACGCCCGCGCTGTGTGTGAACGGCTCGTGGCAGGACCAGTCTGCCTGCACCGCGACCACTCCGTACTGCAACGGAGCGGGCCTGTGCCAGGCGTGCCCGGACGGAGCGATGCAATGCGACCCCACCACCGACGACACGCCGGAGCTGTGCGTGAACGGCGAATGGCAGGACCAGTCCGCCTGCACCGCCGCCGCTCCGTACTGCAACGGAGCGGGCCTGTGCCAGGCGTGCCTGGATGGCGACACGCAGTGTGACAACACCAGCACCACGCCGCAAACGTGCATTGGAGGCCAGTGGGTGAGCGGCACCCCCTGCGGCTCACTGACATTTTGCAATCAGGCGTCCCCCACGACCTGCACGTCGACGCCGCCGAGTTGCCAGCTCGGCACCACCGGAACGACCGCTTGCGGCGGTACGGGCGATAGCTGCTGCACGACCCTCTCGGTCACCGGCGGATCCTTTTACCGGACCTATACGAACAGTGGCAGCCTCGGACCGAACCCCGCGGACCCGGCGAGCGTCAGCACGTTCTACCTGGACGAGTACCTCGTCACCGTCGGCCGGTTCCGCCAGTTCGTGAGCGCGTGGCAAAACGGCTACATGCCCCCTCCCGGGTCCGGCATTCAGACGCAAGCCAACGGCGGCATGGGGCTCGCCAACAGCGCGTCGAACGGCGGCTACGACCAAGGATGGGAGTCCGACTGGAACAGCGAGACGGATGCCGGCTTGGTGGTCGTCGAGCCGACGGATCAAAATCTGCTTTTCTGCGGCAGGTCGAGCGAACAAGGGATCTCGACGTGGACCAGCACTCCCGGCAATAACGAGAACCTGCCGATGAACTGCATCACGTGGTACGAGGCCTACGCGTTCTGCATCTGGGATGGCGCGTTCCTCCCCAGCCAGGCCGAATGGGAATACGCGGCGGCGGGCGGCACCCAGCAGCGCGAGTACCCATGGGGCTCCACGGCGCCAGGGACACTCAACCAGTACGCCATCTACGATTGTTGTTACCCGAACGGACCGTGCAGCGAGAACGGCTGCGAGAGCTTCGCCAGCCTCGCCCCGGTGGGGACGGCCGCGATGGGAGTCGGGTTGTACGGCCAGCTCGACCTCGCGGGAGAAGTCGAGGAATGGTTGCTCGACGCCTACCTCAACGCGTTCGTCGACCCATGCTCGGATTGCGCCTACTTGGCGTCGCCCTCGGTCGCGCCCGAACGAGAATACGAGGTTGGCGACTATGACGAGGCCGCCGACCACCTGACTCCGTGGGGATCCAGCAACCGCACGAGCCAAGATCCCACCCTTCGCGCCCGCACCGCCGGCATCCGGTGCGGCCGGGCGCAGCAATGGCAGCCGTGACGGCATCGGAGGGCCCCCGGTCGTCGGCGCCGAGGGGGTCACCGACGGCGGCGGGCTGGGGGCTCGTGTCGCGTTTCAAGCTCGGCTTTGCGTTCGTGTTGGGCGCCGTCGCGTGTTCCGGGAACACCGGCGAATCGGAGACGGGCCCGGAAGATGCCGCGGGCGGGATCGTCGACTCGGGCGGCTTGGTTGGATCGGACCTCGATGCCGGCAGGCCGGAGGGCGGGGCTGCCACCGGCGACGCGGGCACCCATCCCGACGCGACGGACGCGAGCGAAGTCAACGACGGCGAGGTGCAGGCCGACGCGACCCTGCCGGGGTTGGACGCCGGCGACGCCGGGGAAGCGCGGGACGCATCGCTGGCCGAGGCGAGCTGCAACCAGTGCACCTCCGGCCAAGCCCGGTGCGTGTACGGCGCCATTGCTCCCTGCGTGCCCGACGACGACGGGGGTACCTGCTGGGTATGGGGCTCCGCTGCGCCCTGCGCGGATCCGCTGAAGGCCTGCCGGGGCACCCCCGGGTCCGCGTCGTGCGAGTGCAACAACCAGTGCACCCAGGGCGCGACCGAATGCGTGTCCGACGACATTGCGTCTTGCGCGCAGGAGGGAGACGGCGGCGCATGCTGGTACTGGGGAGCGGCAGCGCCGTGCGCGGACGCGAACCAGACATGCACCACGACCGGGGCCGTCTCGTCCTGCACGTGCGTCGCTTCGTCCGCCTGCGCCGGCGCCTCCGCGGCTACGGTGTGCGGGAACACGACGACGGTGGTGACCTGCGCGGTCGACAGCAACGGGTGCACCTACGCGTCGTCCCCGTCGGCCTGCCTCTCGCCGACTCCCTACTGTCATCTGGGCGGCTGCACGGCCGAACCACCCAGCTGCCAGGCCGGCGGCGCCGGCATGAGCGACTGCGGGCTCTCCGGCATCGACGACTGCTGCGCCGCCCTGCCCGTCAGCGGCGGCACGTTCTATCGCACGTACACGAACGACGACGACGCCGCGACCGGCGAGGCCGATCCCGCGAGCGTCAGCGACTTCAGCCTCGACAAGTACCCGGTGACGGTCGGTCGATTCCGGCAGTTCGTGGCCGCGTGGAACGACGGCTATCTGCCGCCGTCGGGATCCGGCGTCCAAACGCAGCTCAACGGGGGCGAGGGTCTCGACAACGCCGCCGACTACGCCGACGCCGGAGACGGCGGAGACGGCGGAGACGCCGGCACCTACGAGACGGGGTGGGACGCCGTCGACTGGAACGCTCAGGTCTCGCCGACGGACTCGAATCTCGGGTGCAGCGGCAGCGCCTTCGCCACGTGGACGAGCACGCAGAGCGGCAACGAGGACCTGCCCATCAACTGCATCAACTGGTATGAGGCGTACGCCTTCTGCATCTG
>PLIR01000264.1 GCA_003139415.1 Myxococcales bacterium
AGGTTCCACGGCGGGTTCCCTGGCGTGGGAAGCGCATCGAGCCCGCGACGGTCGAGCAAGCGCCCTGCCTGATTCAGCTCGATCCACGCATCGAGGTCGACGCTCACGGCGACCTCCGGCGCGTGCGGCCGTCACCAGCCGCGCGCACGCGAATCTCGACGGCGATCGGATAGACCCGCGCCTCGCCGCGCAGGCGGTAACGGGGCGGGAGCACGCGCTCGAGGGTCCGCTTCTCCTCCTCGGCGAGGCGGCGGAGCACAGCGTCGTAGTGCCGGCGGCGAAGCTCGAGCTCGGCCTGCTTGTCCGAGAGCTTGCGGCGCTCCTCGTCGTCGAGCTCGGCGAACAGGTACCGCTGGCGGCGTTCGAGATAGCCGGCGATCTCCTTCTCGAGCTTGGCGATCTGGTTGTCGCTGATGGCCTTGTCGACCTCCTTGCGGCGCTTCTCGAAGCGCAGCTTCTCCTGGGCGGCGACGCGCTTGCCGGCCTCCACCAGGCGCATGCCGAGCTCCGCTGTGCGGGTGCGCTGAATCCGCTCGACGAAGGCCTTGGCCGCGTCCTCGACGTCCTCCCAAATCACGCGAGCCGCGTCGGGGGCCAGTGCGCCGCCTTGCTCTTGCCACGCCGTGGGCGCTCGATGAGCGAGCGCCTCGCCGAGCACGCCGTCCTTCACTGGCAACGCCACGGTGCGCACCCAGTGGTGACACGGCTCGCGCAGTTCGTTCACGGCTAGCTCTTCGAGGGTGAGGAGGATGAGCGCGTCTGCGCCTTCGGGGACGCCGTCCGACTCACGCACGCACCATCGCGTGGCCGCTTTGGGGCCGCCTGGGAAGCGGTAGCGGGCAAAGGTCGACATCACCCGGTGGTAGAGCGCGTGCCCGAGGTGAAGCAGCCGAGAGTCCGGCTCGGGTAGAAAGACAGGCCGACCCGAGCGGGTGACGACGTAGTGTTCCGGGTCGAAGACCAGCGCGCACAGGCCTTTGGCACCACCGTCGCGCAGCGTCTGATCGACGACCTCCTGCCAAACCGACGGAACCGGCCCTTGCCCCACGACCGGCACGAACCGATAGCGGTCCTCGCCGTCCGCGCGCAGGCGCGGCCGGCCGGACTCGATCGCGAGCGTCGTTTCGAGCGTGTCACGTAGGGTCTCGGGCGTGAGGTCGATCTCGGCACGAAGCTCTGCGAGTCGCTCGCGATCTGCCTTGCCCGGCAGCGGCGCGGCATCGGGGACATCGTCTCCCGCGTCCTTCTTCGCCGCGAGCGCATTCTTGATCGTGCGCTCGAGCCGCTCCTCGGCGGCCTCGACATCTTCGTCGTGCTCGAAATGCGAGAGCAGCGCTTGGGCGAAGATCTCGTCCGTGACGACGCGATCCTCACGCGTCTGGCTGCGCTTCTTCAGCACCTTGCCAAGGAAGCGCATGGAAGCGTCGTCGGTGCTATCGAAGTGAAAGACGTGGACGTCGCGCTCCTGACCGTGGCGGTCGAGGCGTCCGTTGCGCTGCTCCATCTTCCCCGGGTTCCACGGGATGTCCCAGTGGAGTAGCAGCCGACAGGAGCGCTGCAGGTTCAAGCCTTCGCCGGCCGCGTCGGTGGCGAGCAGAATGCGCGCCGCGCTGCTCGGGTCATTGAAGGCACGCTTCACCGCGTCGCGCTCTTCGTCGTTCATCCCGCCGTAGAGCGAGACGAGCCAGTTGCCGTCACCGAAGCGGGCGCGCAATCGCGCCACGATGTAGTCGAGCGAGGCGAGGTACTCCGTGAAGACGACGAGGCGCTCTCCGCTCTGGTCGCCGGCCCTCCAGCTATCGCCCGCCCGCAGCCGCTCGCCGGTGAGCGTCTCGAGCGCGCGGAGCCGCGCGTCGGCGCGGACCTTGTTCGCGCCGCTAGCGACAGCTTGCCTGTGCGCAGATGGCTCGAGGCCCGCCGACACGCGCGTTACGCCAAGCTCTTCGACGGCGCGCGACACGGCTGCGATCTCGTCGGCTAGCTCCGTCTGCCAATCCTGCAGCCAGGCACCCACCGTGCGGCTCGACTGGCGCTCACGGCTCTCGCGCTCGGCGTCGTCGTCCGTGTCGTCGCCCTGCGCTCCACGGACGCGCGCGACGCTTTCCGCGCCTTCACGCTCGTGGCGACCGCTGCGCTCCGCAAGCCCCTCGAGCAGATTGAGCCAACTCTGGCCGAATGCCCAGGGCCCCGAGAGCAAGCGTTTCTGAAACACCTCGGTCGCAAACGCCGCGGCCGCGCGGTCCGAGGCAGCCGCCTGGGCCGTTGCCTTCTGGAGGGCCTTTCGGAAGTCGTGGAACGCTTCGGAGAGCGCCCGTTCTTGGGCGCCAAAGCGAAGGACCGGCAGGGCGTCTACGCGCCGCTCGGAGAAGCGTGCGGACTCGCCGAGCCCGACGTAGGAGCGGTTAATCTCGCTCTTGAGCCGACGGATGACGCTCTCTCCCACGCGGGCGCGGTCCTCTGCGTCGAGCTCCGATTTGCGTGTAAAACGCACTGGATCCAAGGCTTCGAGAAGGCCCGAGAACGAGCGTGTGTGCCCGTTGTGCGGCGTTGCAGTGAGGAACACCCGATGCTCGAACCAGGGCGCGACCTGTTGGAGCATCTCGGCCAGGTCGGAGTCGTCGCCGAAGCTCGATGGCGCGAGGTTATGGGCTTCGTCCACGATGAGGAGATCCCAGCGGAGGCGGCCGTCGTCGCCGGGTTCGGCGGTGCTGCGAAACTGCTCCAGGACGTCGGGCTGCTTCAGGTAGTGGTAGCTCGCGATGACGCGCTCGTGGACACGCCAGGGATTCGCGTCGAGACCGAGCTCGCGCTGCAAGCGAAGCGAGTGGGGCCGGTCGACGACGTCGAACGGGAGCGAGAACTTCTCGTCCATCTCTTCTCGCCACTGCGTGCGAAGCGAGGCCGGGCAGAGGATGAGCATGCGCCGAATGCGCCGGCGCAGCATTAGCTCGCGCAGGATCATCCCCGCCTGGATGGTCTTTCCGAGGCCCACAGCGTCCGCGAGCATGAGCGCCACGCGCGGCATCTCGAGGGCGCGCAGCACCGGCACGAGCTGGTAGGCCTCCGGTTGAATCGCTCCGAAGAGCGGCGCGGCGAGTGGCGGGCGGTCTTCGGTAAGGCCGGAAAACGGCAGCGAGGGGGTGAGCGCAGACCACCGCGCCGCCCGCACCATCGCATCCAACTCGCGCGGATCCATGGGGGCCGTCGCTTCGACACGCGGAAGCGCGGCGGGCTCGAGGACGTCGGTTCCGGGTTCGACCTCCCACAGCACCTGGTCGGTCTCGGCGCCGACGCCATCGGTGTATTCGACCTCGACGAGATGCAGGCGGCCCAGCTCATCGGCGTCGAACGGCTGCACGCCGGTGATGAGTGCGCGTCGATTCCGCACCACCGCCATCATCCCTTCGCGGGGCGGGACGGCGGTCATCGCTTGTCTCCCGGTGGAGGGGGGCCATCGTGTGCATCCGCGCCACCTGCGCGAACCCAGGCATCGACCTCCGAGAGCTTGAACTTCCACAGCCGGCCGACCTTGTGCGCAGGCAGGCCGCGGTGCTCGATCCAGCGGTAGATGGAGTCCTTGACGACACCCAGATGCCTCGCGACCTCGTCCACAGACGACCAGGCCTCAGTCATGCGGTCTCGTCCACGCTCGGCGCCGCGTGCATCGGGCTGGCGACGCTAGCCCAGACCACCTCCGTAGCCAACAGTCGGAAAGAGTCGGCTCGACGGGGTGGTGCTCGGGACCAACTGGGTCAACGTCCGGCCGGGGCGCAGGTCTCCCTGCGGAGGACGTACTTGTGGGCCCCGCCTTCGACGGCAACGATCTGGTCGTGATCGACACGAACCTGGCGTGTGCCGCCGCTCCGGAGCCGTTGGTCAGAGGTTCGAATACTCGGCCGAGAACGTCGTGATCTTGTCCAGCGAGACTCCTTCGGCTTGCGTGGGCCTGGGCACGTGGCTCATCGCATCGCCGGAGTCCTCTGCCAAGGGAGACCCGCTCCCTGTCTTCTCGTTCTCGCGGTCCGCCGCGAGCGGCGCGCCTTGCCACCTTCCGGCCCTCCGGGTGCCGGGCTTCTGTTATGCGGCGGGCTC
>PLIR01000059.1 GCA_003139415.1 Myxococcales bacterium
GCATCGTCCTGCTCATGGTCGCCGTCCTGACGTGGCTCCTCGGGTTCGATGTCCTCTACTCCCTGCAAGACGAGGAGTTCGATCGGGGCGAGGGCCTAAAGTCCATCCCCGCGCGCTTCGGAGGCAAGCGCGCCCTGNNGTCACGGCCGCATCGCTCCTCGTCTACGAACACTCCCTCGTCCGCCGACGCGGCCTAGCCGCCATCGACAAGGCCTTCTTCGACGTCAACGCCTGGGTCAGCGTCGCATTCTTCGGCCTGGTCGCGCTGGATGCTTGGTTGGGTTGACTAGTGCGCTGAGCACTTCATCAGGCACATGAGGTCGCCGTTGCAGCCGCAGTCGGTGCTGCCGCCCTTCTTCGCCGCGGGGGGCGGAGCGGCCGTCGCGGCGGGGGCGGCGCCGGTCGTGGCCGGCTTGGCGGGCGCCGTTTGGGCTGCGGCGTGGTACACGGGCGTCACGGGCTTGGGCTTGGGGGCTGCTGACGCCGTCGCGCTCGTGTCGGCCGTGGTCGAAGCTGCAGGTGCCGTGGCGGAGGCCGTCGCCGTGGGCTCGGCCGTCGCGGCCAGCGGCGCCGCCGACGCGGCGCTCGCTGCGGCCGCGGTGCCCGAGCCGGCCAGCTTCATTCCGACGAATACGCAGAGGACACCCAGGACGGCAGCCGCCGCCCCCCCGCCAATGAGAAGCGGGAGCATGCTCTTCGGCCGCTCTTCGGGCGCGCCCACGCCGAAGGCGCCGAGGGGAGATCCCAGGGGAGAGGCTGCGAGCCCGAGCGGCGGCGCGAACACCGCCGCATCTGCACTCCCCGGGGCGGACGGCCGCACCGACTCGGCCTTTGCCGCGAGGGCCTTGAGATCGATGAGCCCCGAGTCCTCGCTGACGTTCTTGGCGGGCGCCGCCGGAGCATCGGCCGAGTCTTTCGTCAGGACGGCCAGCGAGAAAAGGACGGAGTTCTCGTTTCGCTCCCCCGTGAGCTTGCCCGCGTCCACGCTCGAGCCCGCACCGACGCTCGACATCAATTGCGGCGCGACGGGGGCGCTCGTCTGCACGTCTTCGCTCGCGACACGGCTCGCGAACAGATCGCGGGCGCGAGGCTCGCGCTTCACCGCCGCACGCTTCGGTTCGACCGGCGCCTCGACCTGCGCTTGCATGGCGAACGACGCGATGGCCGTCGGCGCCTCGTAGCCGGGCGCTATCGACTCGGCGACTGCCGAAGACTGAAACGCGGGCTCCGGCTTCACCGACGCGGGCCTCTCCACTTGCGGGACGTTCGGGCCGATGGACGCGAGGTCGCGCGCGCTGGGCGGTGGCGCGTCGTTGGCCGCGTCGGCGTGGAGCGCCGCCACGACGGGCTCGACCTCGGACAGCGGCTTCCAGTCGTCCATCCCGTCGGTCCAGATGAACGTGTCGTGGGTGACGACGCCGGTGTTGTACGCCTCGATGAGCTCTCGCACCGTCATCGTACGCGGGTCGCCCTCGCCCAGGTTCACGTGCCACTGCACGTCGTCGCCGGCGAATCCCTGCGGAGGAGTGGGCCCCCGCGAGGCCGTCCCGTTCGTCCCCGCGCCGTTGCCCTGAGCGACGATCGTGGCACCGCACTTGCGGCACCGGATCTTGACGATCTTGCCCTGGACCTTGTCGTCCGCGACGTTGTACTTGGCCTGGCAGGCCTGGCAGGTAATCTTCATGAGCGCCCGAGCTTCCGGCAGTGTACCCCGACGCCGTGTTTCCCGCCTAATGTCGAGTGGGCGCAGGGCGAGGGCTGAGCCGGCGCCGTGCTCTCACGGCTGCCTCATGGCGGCGCGCAGGTCCTCGCCGCGCACCAGGGTGGCCTGCGTCAGAATCTGCGCCGTCATGGCGCCGCCGGCCGGGGGCTTTTGCTGGTCGGGGTCTCCGGCGGCACCGCCGAAGGGGTCGGGCGCCGCGGCCTTCCCGGGGTCGGCCGGCTGGAAAACCATGACCACGCGCTCTTGGATGTCCGCCTTGCGAGCCATGAGCTCGCCCTTGACGATCTCCATCTCGCCCTGTCCCTCGGCGTTCATCTGGACGAGCGTCGCCCCCTTGGGCACCCCCTCGAGCTGCGGATCGGAGCTCGTCGCGTATGCGCGAAGGTCCACGCTGACCCGGAGCCTATCGCCCGTCACGCTCTTCACCCGGTAGGCGCGGTAGGCGACGACGTCGACCCCGGCCAGCGTCATCCGCGTTTCGGCGATCCATTGCGCCCCCACGCCCACGGCCCTGGGCGGCGGCGCGAGCGTGGCCAGCGTGAGGGCCTCTGCTCCGTTGCGCGCCACCCGCCCGAGCTCGTCCGGGGCTCCCTTGGGGAGCGCGATCGCGAGGTCGCTCGAGAGTCCGTCGGCCCCCGTCTTGATTCGCAGCTCGGTGCCCACGAGCCTCGCGACCTCTTTGTCGGTGCCCGCCGGCAACTCGCCGAACTGCTCTCGCGCGGGCACGACTTTCTTCAGGTCGGCCACGATCCAGTCCGAACCGCCCTCGTCCTTTTTCCCCGGCGCGAGCACGAGCGAGAGGTCGACCGTCGGCAGCGCGATGCGCGCGCCCATCTGGGCGGCCAGCTCGAGCCCAGCGGGCCCGTACGAGGACGCACGCGCGGGTTCACCGGCGGCGACGATCATCACGCGCGGCTCGTCTCCGTCGGTGACGACGTCGACCTTCGTCGGGGCACCCTTGGGGTGACGGCGGTCGGCGAGACCCGGCCCGAACACCCCGTCGGGCGGCGGCCCCTTGTCGTCCGGCGTGGCGGACGCGGCCGCCTGCAGAGCCTTCTCGAGCTTGGGATCCGCGGTGACGAACTTGGTGGCCGTCGCGCCCGCGTCGGACGCCACGGTCGAGGATTTGTGCTGGGTCTCGCAGCCCGCGCCCAGCAGCGACGTAGCCGCCAGAAGCGCGCCGAGAGCGTGCGCGGGAGCCTTCATGGCCGGTCCTTTATCACAGCCCGGCACGCCCGCCTCGCGGGCCGTGCTCCTGGCCGGCTCAGGGGAACGGCTGATCCGGGAAGTCTTTAATGTATTTGTCCTTGTACGCGTCGTGGCACTGCTTGCAGGACGCCTTCACGGCCTTGAGATCCTGCTTGGCGGCAGCAGCGGAGCCGGCCGTCGCCATGGCGGACCACTGCGGATAGTCGCCCTTGGGCGTCTTGCCCGCGACGAGGTCGAGGCTCTTCTTCAGCGCGTCGTAGTCCTCGCCTGCGAGGGGCGCGCCCATGTTTGGCTTCATCCACTTGCCGAGGGGTGTCTTCGGGTCGCCGGCGCGCGCGAGGCCAGAGACGGCCGCCGTCGCGAGCAAGGCCGCGAGAATGACAGAAACGAACGGCGTGCGTGATCGCAGGACGCGGCGCGGGTGTCGCCGCAGTGGGCGGGTAGATCGGCTGGGCATCGATGGCTTTCGAGGGAAAGAACGGTTCAGGCGCCAAAAGGTTACAGCGGGTCGCGCGCTCGCCCCGTCTCATTCGTGCCCAGCTTGCGACGATTGCAGTGAGCGCGCCGCCTCGTTTCCTAGCCGCAGCGGACGCCTGTTCCGCCGAGGCCACAGTAGCCGTCTGGATTCTTGGCCAGGTACTGCTGGTGGTAATCCTCGGCGTAGTAGAACGGGACGCCTTCGCGGATCTCGGTGGTGATAGGGCCGTAGCCGGCGGCGGCGAGCTTCTTCTGGAAGGCGTCGCGCGAGGCCTCCGCCAGCTCGCGCTGCGCGGCGTTTTCGACGTAGATCGCCGAACGGTATTGTGTCCCTACGTCGTTGCCTTGGCGCATGCCCTGCGTCGGGTCGTGGCTCTCCCAAAAGGCGCGCAGAAGATCGGCGTAGGCCACGCGCGCGGGATCGAACACCACGCGGACGACCTCTGTGTGACCCGTTCCGCCCGAGCAAACCTCGCGGTACGTGGGGTTGGGCGTGGACCCGCCCGCGTATCCAACCTGCGTCGAGAACACACCGGGCAGTAGCCAGAACTTTTTCTCCGCGCCCCAGAAGCAGCCCAGCGCGAACGTCGCCGTCTGCGTTCCGGGAGGGAACGGCGGCTCGAGGGCCGTGTCGAGGACCTCATGCTTGGCCGGAACCGCGATCTTGGCCGCCCGTCCCGGCAGGGCTTCTGCATCGGCCGGTACCTTCAGTTTGTCTGAGCTGAACCATCCCATGATGACATCCAAAGTTTGCGTCCGGTCGCCCGCGGCGTCCAGGTTCACTGACAAGAAACGTCGCTGTTGGGGGCGCCCGGGGTGCCGTAGAAGCCCGGAAACCAGGACGCTGTGGCCGGTTGCCAAAGCGTGAAGTCGCCCCGCTGGGACGGATCGCACGCGCTGGGAAACTCCCTCGAGGCGCCGACCGTGAGCGTGAGCTCGGGGTACGTCAGCGTGTCGATCGCGGTGCCCGCGAGGCTGAGCGTCACCGTGGTGCCGTCGTTGCGCAGCACGTCTCCCGGCGAGCCGAGCCAGCCGATGACCACGCCGGGGAGGTCGTGATTTATCGAGGGATCGACCGAGTCGGCCACGACGAAGAAACCATGCGCGGGGATCCACACGTCGTCGCCCACGTCGAAGGTGACGACCTTCGCCCCGTGGGGGCACTCGCCGTGCAACCCGCGCAGGTCGATCGCGCAGTCGAGGAGATTCGCGACCTCCAGCCATTCGCCGTAATCGCCCGTCCCGGCGACCGACTCGATCATCAGCTCGTCGATGAGCAGGTTGCCCGGGGCGAGCGGTGCCGGGCAGGCATCCGCCGGAGTGGTGTCGTCCGACGGCGCGGCGTCGTCGGACGAGGCCTCGTCGGCCATCGAGCTGGCGGCCTTGTCATCGTCGGGCGAGCCGGCAGCGTCGCTGGCGGCGAGATCGGCACCCGACGCGTCGCCGTCGCCGGATCCAACGCGAGGCGTCCCCTGGCTCGACGGCGCGAGTCCCGCGCCCGCTGGCGCACCATCACCGGCGTCGTCGAGCTCGGGCGCGGCGGCGCCGATCGCAGGGCCGGGAGAGGGCACGCAGCGGGCAACGGCCACGAGAAGCGAAATGGAGAACACGACGCGAGCGCGCTGCTCGTTCGTCCGTGAAGACGCGATTGTCGGCATGGGGAATCCCCAAGCAATGCGCGTTCCCCGCGCGCCGCGCGGCGATCGCAGCCCACGACGCTCACGCCGGCGTGTCC
The DNA here is from genome assembly GCA_003139415.1 of Myxococcales bacterium. Taxonomy (GTDB): domain Bacteria; phylum Myxococcota_A; class Polyangia; order Polyangiales; family Polyangiaceae; genus Palsa-1150. The sequence goes on from PLIR01000059.1 coordinate 5,145, forward strand.
CCCCGAGTCGCGCGGTGTCCCGAGACGCTCAAGGTTTGCTGTCATCCTGAGCAAAGCGAAGGACCCCACGGAGAGCGCGGAAGGCGGAGTCAATGGGGTCCCTCGCTCAGCTCGGGATGACAGCAAAGGCTAAGCGCGGACGCGCCAGTTTCCGACGAACACTCTCCCGATGTCGTCGCACGTTGGATCGGTGACGACGATCTCCGGGCGCGCGCCGTTGATGAGGATCGCGTTCTGGCGGAACACGCGGCCGAACGCGAGAGCCTCCGTGCGGTCCATCCCGTGCACCAGCCACGAGGGTTCCCGCCACGTTCCCTCCGGGTCTTCTTCGTAGGCGACGCACGCTTCGACGCGGTAGACGCCGAGGATCAGCATGTCGCGCATGACCTGTTGTCGCTGGTCGTTCACCTTGCGGGGCAGCAGCATCGAGCGCGGGTTATACGCCGTCAGGACCGCGAAAGGCCTCTGCAGAAGCTCCGGCAACGAGGACGGATCCGAGACCACGTCGCCGTCGAGCGACGCTCGCACCGCGCCGGACGCTGTCGGAAACTCGTAGACCGTCGCGAGATAGCTCCGTAAGAGCGCTTGTTCCATGGGCTGTTAGCCCCATCCCACTAGCACAGGAGCAAGAGAACCCTATCCGCAGTCGTGGCTCTTATCCGTCGAAGCGGTATCCAACGCCGCGCACCGTCTGCAGGTGCTTCGGGTGCTGCGGGTCGACCTCGACCTTCGCGCGGATCTGCTGGACGAAGTTGTCGATCGTGCGCGGCGTCCCGTGGTGGTTCGGCCCCCAGACGCGCATGAAGATCGCGTCGCGGGTCAACGCGGTGCCGCGCGCTTCGATGAGGCAGAGCAGCAGATCGAACTCCGTCGCGGTCATGTCGACGGGCGCCCCGGCGCGCGTGACGGTGCGGCCCGCGGCGTCGACGCGCACGTCGCCGAAGGCATGCACCGTGCGGCGCGACGAATCGACGCCCCGCGAGCCGCGGCGAAGGGCCGCCCGTACGCGGGCGAGCAGCTCGGCCAGGCTGAAGGGCTTCGCCACGTAGTCTTCGGCGCCAAGCTCCAGGCCCGTCACCTTGTCGGCCTCTCCGGTGCGCGCGCTGAGCACGATGATGGGCATCGTCAGCCCCTCGCGGCGCACGGTCTGCAAGACCTGGAAGCCGTTGAGCTTTGGCAGCATCACGTCGAGGATGACGACGTCGGGGTTCTCTGCGCGCGCCATCGCCAGCCCTGCCTCGCCGTCCTCGGCGGAGAGCACCTCGTAGCCGTCGGCCTCCAGGTTCATCCTGAGGCCGAGCGCGATGCTCGCGTCGTCTTCCACGACGAGGACCCGGTGCCTGGCGGCCCCGCCCGAACCGGGGATCGTCATGCGCTCTTCGCGCCCTCGGGTGCGGCCACGACTTCGCGCCGCGGCGAGCGCGCCGGCAGCAGGATGCGGAAGGTCGAACCCTTGCCTGGGGCGCTCTCGACTTGCACCCGCCCCCGGTGAACGCGCGCGATGTGCTTCACGATGGCAAGACCAAGCCCGCTGCCTTCGCGTTCGCGCGAGAGGCGATCGTCGATCCGGTAGAACTTCTGGAAGATCTTGCGGTGCTCGACTCGAGGGATCCCATCGCCGTTGTCGGTCACCTCGATGGCGACCTTGTCCTGGAACCGCCGCGCGCGCACGCGCACGACGGGCGGGGTGCCGCCGTACTTCAACGCGTTCGACATGAGGTTCAGCAAGGCATCCGCCATCGCCCCGAGATCGGCGCTGACGGGCGGCAGGCGCGGCTCGATCTCGGAGGCGAAGTCGAGCTCGGGGTGCCGGTCGCGAAGGGGCCCGAAGGCCTCGAGCGCCTTCGCCACGACCTCGCTCACCTCCCGCTCGCGAAGCTCGAACTGCTTGCCGCCCGCCTCCATGCGGCCCCAGTCGAGGAGCCGCTCGATGAGGAGCGTGAGGCGCTCGGTCTCGCGTCCGAGCGCGTCGATGCATTTCTGCTGCGTGGCCGCGTTGCCGCGGTTGCGATCCATCGTCTCGACGAAGAGCCGGATGCTCGTCAGCGGCGTGCGAAGCTCGTGGCTGACTTTGGACACGAAGTCCGCCTGCAGCGTGCTGAGGTTGGCCTCGCGTCGCAAGAAGACGAGGACGAGGACCGTGCCGGTGACCGCTACGAGGACGAAGCTCACCGTGAGCACGCCGAACAGCAGGTTGAAGACGCTGCCCCGCCCCACGAACATGAGCACGATGCCGACGAGCAGGATGAGCACCGTCGGGACGACGACGAGAAAGACGAGGAGCTGGACGATGCGCCGGTACCCCAGGCGCTGCCGGTTCTTGGGCACGGACCTGCCCCCAACTCTACTACCGCGCGCGGCCTAGCGCTCGAGCGCCTGGCGCATCGCTTCGAGCGGCGCGGCCAGGCAGTCGGCCGCCGCGCCTTCGCGCAGCCAGAGCTCCAGCGCGAGAGCCCCTTGGCGGGCCAGCATTCCGAGCCCGTCCGTGGCCCGCAGACCCCGCCCGCGCGCCGCCCGGAGAAAGGGTGTGTCGCGCGGCGAGTAGACGACGTCGACGGCGACGGCGAGAGGCGGGAGGTCTTGCCAGGCGACGACGTCGGCGACCGCCTCGCCGACGTCCGCGCCGAGCATGCCCGCGCTCGTGGCCTGTACGACGGCGAACGTGCGCCGCTCGTCGTCCGCCGAGGGCCGCCAGGGCTCGGTCGTGACGGGGTAGGGCGCCCCCGCGGCGAACGCCTCGCGCCGCGCCGGGTCGGCGAAGCTCCGCGCCCGGACGGCGATCTCGGAAGCCCCCAGGTGCTGGCCGAGCGCGACGATCGCGGCCCGCGCTGCACCGCCGGAGCCGAGGACGAGCGCCCGCGTCCCGGCGAACGTCCGACCGCCCTCGACCAGCCCCGCGATCTCCGCGGCGAGCGCCGGCGCGTCGGTGTTGTACGCGGCCACTCGGCCGTCGCTTCGTCGCACCAGCGTGTTGGCGGCCCCCGCGACGCGCGCGCTGTCGTCGCAAACGTCGACGAGGCCCAGGATGCGCTCCTTGTGCGGGACGGTGACGTTGAAGCCGTGGAAGGCGCCGGCGCGCAGCTCCGCGACGAGGCCGGGCAGGTCCTCCGGCGTCGCGCGGATCGCCTCGTAGGTGTGGGGAAGGCCGAGGGCCCGGAACGCGGCGCCCTGCATCGCCGGGCTCTTGGAGTGGGCGATCGGATCTCCGAGGACGGCGAAGCGGCGCGGGATCATCGCCTCTGATCGGGGTCGGTCCGCGGGTCGAGCGCGTCGATGCGCGCGACGCCTTCGACCCGCGCGTCGATCCGGGCGTCGCGTACCCTCACGTGCACCACGCTGCCAGGCTGCACGTCGGCCGCCGACCGAACGGCGTGCCCGTCATCGCGCGTGGCGATGGCATACCCTCGACCGAGGACGCGGAGCGGGCTGAGGGCGTCGAGCCTCGCGGTGGCGCGGTGCAGGCGGGCAGATCGCTCGGCGAGCGAGGCGGCCCATACCCGATCGAGCTTCTCGTCGAGGCGCACGATCTCGGCGCGCTCCCTCCCGATGACCGCGCGGGGGTGCACGTAGGCGAGCCGGTTCTGCGCTCGGACGAGGGCGTCGCGGCGGCGGGCGATCGCCGCCTTCGCCCGGCCCGTCAGGCGGGCGACTCGGTCGTCGAGGGTCTGCTGGTGCGACGCGATCGCGAGGCGCGGGTCCCCCAGGTGCCTCGCGATCCCGGCGAGCGCGACCCGGTGCTGCGTGACCCGGCCATGCATCGCGCGCTCGAGGTGCATCGTCGTCCGGCGCAAAAGCGCGCTGCGGGCGCGGCGGTCCGGCACCACCATCTCGGCCGCCTGCGAGGGCGTGGCCGCGCGCGCGTCGGCGGCGAAGTCTGCGAGCGTCACGTCCGCGTCGTGGCCGACGGCGCTGACGACGGGCACGCGGCACGCGGCGATGGCCCGCACCACGGGCTCCTCGTTGAAGGCGCCCAGATCGTCCGCGGAGCCGCCCCCGCGCCCGACGACGATGACGTCGACGCCGCGGACTCGCTGCAGCTGCGCAAGCGCGCGGACGATCGACTCCGCCGCGCCCGCCCCTTGCACCTGGGCCGGCGCCAGCAAGAGGCGCGCGCCTCCGCGCCGGAACGCGACGCGGCAGATGTCGTGGATGACGGCGCCCGATGCGCTCGTCACCACGCCCACGATCCGCGGCTCTCCCGGGAGCGCGCGCTTGCGCTCGGCGGCGAACAATCCTTCGGCCGCCAGCTTCGTCTTGAGCCGCTCGATGGCCTCGAGGAGCGCGCCGCGGCCGGCTGCTTGCATCCGGTCGGCGACGAACTGCAGGCGCCCGCGAGGCGCCCAGAACGTGGGCTGGCCCCGCAGGCGCACCCGGGCTCCGTCGACGCAAAGCGTCCGCATCCGGGGCGTGATGCTCGAGCGGTACATCACGACGTCGATCGTCGCCTCTTCGCGCTCGTCCTTCAGGCAGAAATAAAGGTGCCCGCTCGGGGCCGCGCGGGTGCCGCTGACCTCGCCTTCGACGAGAACGGGCGCCGCGAACGCTTCTTCGAGCGACCCCCGGATCGCCCGATCCAGCTCCGCCACGCTGAGCGCTTTGGGCTCCTCGTCCGGCTTGGCCGGGCTCTTGGGCGGAGCGGCCGGCGTGAAGTCGAACGAGAGCGTGCTGTCCTCGGGGGGGACGACCGGCGGCACGCTCAGACCGTTAGCACGGCCTTGGCTAGCGAGCGGGCCGCGGCAAGGGCCTTGAGCGAGGGGCCCCAGGGCTGGTAACGGTGCGAGGCCAAGCCATGCCGCGTACCTTCCGAAAAGTCCTGGTCGCCAACCGGGGCGAGATCGCCATCCGCGTCATGCGCACGCTGCGCGAGATGGGGATCGGATCCGTCGCCGTCTACTCGGAGGCCGACCGCGCGGCGCTGCACGTGCGCATGGCCGACGAGGCGTACCCCATCGGCCCCGCCCCCGCGTCGGAGAGCTACCTCGTCGTCGACCGCATCGTCGCCACCGCGAAGGCGGCCGGCTGCGACGCCATCCACCCCGGCTACGGATTCTTGAGCGAGAACCCAGCGCTGCCCGAGGCGTGCGAGCGGGCCGGCGTCGTCTTCATCGGGCCGCCGGCGCGCGCGATGCGCGCGCTCGGCAGCAAGACGGCGGCGCGCGACAAGATGTCCGCCGCCGGGGTCCCCATCGTCCCCGGCGCGCGCTGCGAGACGACCGACGAGGCGGTGGCGGCGGCGAAGAAGATCGGCTTCCCCGTCATGCTCAAAGCGGCATCGGGCGGCGGCGGCAAGGGGATGCGCCTCGTCGCGAACGCCGACGAAATGGCCCATGCGTGGGAGCGGGCCCGCAGCGAGGCGAAGAAGTTCTTCGGCGACGACACCGTGTACCTCGAGAAGGCGATCATTCGGCCGCGCCACGTCGAGATCCAGGTCCTCGGCGACCAAGAGGGCAACCTCGTTCACGTGTTCGAGCGCGATTGCTCGATCCAGAGGCGAAACCAGAAGGTGGTCGAGGAGACGCCGAGCCCCGCTGCGTCGCGCGATCTGGTGGCCCGCATGGGGGCCATCGCCGTGCAGGGGGCCAAGAGCGTCGGGTACTTCAGCGCCGGCACGTTCGAGTTCTTGCTGGCCGACGACGGCAACTTCTACTTCCTCGAGATGAACACGCGCCTGCAGGTCGAGCACCCCGTCACCGAGCTCGTGACCGGGACCGATCTGGTGCGCGAGATGGTACGGGTCGCTCAAGGGGAGAAGCTCGCGTTCGAGCAGGGGGACCTCACCTCCCGCGGCGCCGCGATCGAGTGCCGCGTCTACGCGGAGGACCCGGTGAACTTTCTACCGTCTCCGGGCGTCATCGAGCACCTCGTCGTGCCCTCCGGCCCTGGGGTTCGCGATGACGGCGGCGCTTATCCCGGCTGCACGATCTCGAGCTACTACGATCCGCTCATCTCCAAGCTGAGCGTCTGGGCGGCCGACCGGCCCCGCGCGATCGAGCGGATGCGGCGGGCCCTCTCCGAGTACGTCGTCACGGGGATCCGGACGAACCTGGCCTTCCACGAGAAGCTCTTCGTGCACCCCGAGTTCGTGGCGGGAAACTACGACACGGGCTTCATCGAGCGGAACAGGGACGCGCTCCTCGACTACCCGAAGGTCAAGGCGGAGAGGCGGGACGCCGTCGCCGTCGCCGTGGCGGTCGCGGCCTCCAAGATGGAGCGCGCGCCCGGCTCTTCCGCCGCTCCCGGCGCGGCGGACGACAAGGCACGCCTATCGCCGTGGGTCGCCCAGCACCGGGCGGGCAGGCGGTAGTTTGCTGTCATCCTGAAGCGAAGCGAAGGACCCCATGCGANNGCGGAAGAACGCTGCCTTGTCCGCGCTCGGGTTAGGCCGTCGCTGGCCCCGAGCACGCCTCGATCACTGCTCGACCGCGCCGTCGCTGGCGTCGGTGGTCGTCGTGCCCGCGTCGGTGGTCGTCGTCGCGGCATCGCTGGCCGCCGCATCGGTGCCGTAGGGGTTCGTGATGCAGGCCGTGTTGCTCAGCAGGCAGGCCGTGAGGGTCTGTGTTGCCGTGTCGCCACCCGTCTCGGTGCCGGAGAAGCAGCCGATGATCTCGCTGGCGTTCGTCGCCTTGCACGCCTCGAGCTCGCCCATGAAGGCGTTGTTGCACTCACAATCGGACGAGCAGCCTGAGACAGCCGCCGTACATGCCGCCTTGTTGCAGTCCCAGATCGCCGAAGGGCTGAATGACGCATCAACGACCGGGGGGACGTACGCCGAGAGAAGCCCGGCGTCGGTGGGTACACACGTCGTGGCTGCATCCGAGGATGCGTCGCTCACTTCGCCGTCCGTTTCCGTGGTCGCCGCGTCCGTCGGTCCCGGAGAGCCCTTGTTGCTCGACGAGCTGCAGGCCATCCCGAACGCGCCAGCCAGCACCGAAAGCGCCGTAAGTCGAATCGCTAAGTGATTTGAATTCATGTTTAGTCCCCTCCTTAGGGGGAACGAACCATAGGCCTCGACCCCTTGCCGAGCAAGAAAGCCCCCTGCNNACTTGGCGGGTAACGGGCTCGTGCTCGCACCTCCGCAGGACATTTCCGACCCTGGTGTACCGAGCGCCCGTGCTCACGCGGTGCTAGTTTGGTGTGGCGATGCCCGGAACGCCGCGCCGTGACGAGGTGATGCGGCTGCCGCTCGGGCCGCGGGTCTCTCGCGGGTCGCCGTACATCGCGGGCGGGATCGCGTGCGCGCTCGTCCTCTTGGCTGTCATCATGGCTCTCGGGCCGTGGGCGCCGTGGGTCCGCGCGGGCGCGGCGGGGGGCCTCGTGGCGCTCGCAGGCCTCGTGAGCCACGTCCTCGGTCGCAGGCAACAGCCGCCGCGTGGATGGCTGGTGATCGACGAGCAGGGGGTTCACCGGATCGACCGCGGTCCTGCGTCGACCATGATCCGGTGGAGCGAGCCGTTCGGCGTGACCGTGCTCTCCAGCGCCGACCGCGCGCGCTTGCTGCTCGCCTTCACCACCCCGAAGGCGACCCGATACCTCTCCGCCCGTGTTCGCGACGCGGAGGACGCCTCCGCGGCGCCGGCCCTCATCGATCGCGCGATCACCGCACCGGCGAGCGACCTGCACGACGGCGACGAGCTGGCCCTGCGCGCCGCCGNNCGCCGAGCGCCTCGTCCGCGTGCTGGCGCGTCTCGCGCCGGATGCCCTCGACAGCATCTACCTCTCGGACGTCGCGGGCGACCCCATCGTCCTTCGCGCCGGCGAGCTCCGCGTCGGCGGCCGGCGGATCGACCTGTCGTCGCCGTTCGAGTGGCGCACCTCGATCTTCCAGGAGCGCGGCCCTTACACGGCGACGGTGTGCCAGGCGACGTGGGTGAGGCAGGCCGACATCGAGGTCGTGCTCGTCGCGCCAATGCCCGCCGATGGCGGCTGGACACACGACGCGGACGCCGCGATCCACGCTGCGGGCGAGGGGGCCGTCGTGCGCCGCGCCATCACGCGCGACCTGCGCCTCATCCGCGCGGCCTCGGGAGAGCCGCCGTCGCGCGACGAGCGCCACGCGATCGAGCGAGTGTTCGTGCTCCCGTT
>PLIR01000365.1 GCA_003139415.1 Myxococcales bacterium
CCGCGCATCGGGCCCCAAGGAAGCGACGCAGGGACGAAGGGCGCGTACGCGAACTCGGCATCGCCGACGACGAGCCCGAGTGCCAAGCGCGTGTACATCGCGAGGAGCGCGAGGCCGAGCGCGAGCGCGAGTAGCCCTTCGACGCGGGCACGTCGTGCAGACGGGGGGCTGCCGAGCATGGACTCGCGGCGGCCGAGCGCGGGTTAGAGCGCCCTGACGGAGTCGATCATCGCGTCGAACTCGGGGCCGGCAGCCTTTACCGTCGCATCGGGCCCGGTCATCTTGAAGAACCACTCCCCGGCGGGCCCCTGCACGATCGCCCCGATGAGGCGTGACCCCGGCTGGACGGCGCCCGCGTCGCTCGGACCCGGCATCATCATGGGGTGATAAGAGCCGGCAAGCTCGACGCGGGTGACGGGAATGCCTTCGACGAGGCGCGTCGTGCGCGTCGGCGGGCCGGCGATGGGGCCGAACTGCTGCACCCAGCGGGTCACGTTCGCATCGAGGCTGCCGCCTTGATGGGCGCCGAAGGTGCCCACTNNGCCTTGATGGGCGCCGAAGGTGACCACCGTGCACTCCGCGTCGCCGCCGCCGCCAGTCGCGGGGACGTTGTACTCGGCGACGCGCATGCCGTTCGTGGGCGGCCGTCGCACCCATCGGCTCGGATCGCTCCAGTGCAACCCGGGCTCGCCGTGGGGGGCGGCCGAGAGGGGCGCCGGCGACGATGCCGACGCGCCTAGCGGGGGGGGCGAGGCCGTCGAGTGCGACGACGGCGGCTCCTCCGTCCGCGAACACGAGATGGCCGCGCACCCGAGGGCCAGAGCCAAGCCGACGAGGCCGACGAGCTGTACGCGGGCCGCGCCGCGGTCTACCAGGCGCGTTCGTGCGACGATACGTGGCATTGGCCCATCACTTTACCCGAAGAGCGGCGGCGAGATCTCGGCGCGCGGCGACCACGCATCCAGGATCGCCAGGCACCCCTCGAGCGAGTCGCACCCGTTCAGGCGTTGACGCAACGCCGCCGCACCGGACAGCCCTTTCAGGTAGCCGGACAGATGACGCCTCGTGCAGTGGACGCCGAAGGGCTCCCCGCGCTGCGCGACGTTCTCGATCAGATGCTCGCGGCAGAGGGCGATGCGCTCGGCGGCCGTCGGCGGCGCAACTTCGGCGCCGCGCTCGAGCAGGGCACGGGCCTCGCGGAAGATCCACGGATGCTCGATGGCGCGCCGGCCGACCATGACCCCGGCGCAGCCCGTATCGTCGATCGCGCGCTTCGCGTCGGCGGCGCTCCGCACGTCGCCGTTCACGAGGACGGGTACCCCGACGACCTCGCGCGCGCGGGCCGCCCAAGACCAGTCGGCCGCACCCGAGTGGCCCATCTGCGCGGTGCGGCAGTGGATCGTGATCGCCGCAACGCCGGCGTCCTCCAGCCGACGGGCGAGATCGATGATGGGCATGTGCGACTCCGGGCCCAGGCCGATCCGCGTCTTGACCGTTACCGGCAGCGAGACGCTCGACACGACCATCCGGGCCATCGCCACCATGGCGGCCGGATCGCGCAGCCAACCCGCGCCCGCGCCGCGCCCAGCGATCTTGGGCACCCAGCACCCGCAGTTGACGTCGATGAACAGCGGCTCGGCCGCCTCGGCGAAGCGCGCGGCCTCGGCCAGCCGCTCGGGATTCGAGCCGTAGATCTGGATTGCCGTGAGCCCGTCGTCGTCCGAGAGCTGGATCTTCCGGCGCGCGTTGCGGCAACCGCGCAGGAGCCCCTCGACGTTGACGAACTCGGTCATCGCCACGGCGGCGCCGTGCTTCCGGCACAGGCGGCGGAAGACGACATCCGTCACGTCTTCCATCGGCGCGAGCACCACCGGGTGCCGGGCGTAGAGGGCGCGGAGCGCAGAGACGGACGAATGGCTCGACGTCGACAAAGCAGCGTGCCTTTAGCATGCCGCGGGTCAGTCCTCCGGTTCCTCGTCGGTGCCGCCGCCGGCCGGTTGCGCGAGGCTGCCGGCCCCGCAGGTGGCCGCAGCCCGGCCGATCGCCGCGTCGTCCCGCGTCAGGTCGACGTCGCACCGGCCGAGGATCGACAGCAGCGCGCGCTTCGCCCACTCGCGAACGAGCGGGTACTCCCCCGTGAGCTGGCGCGCGATGAGGGGCGCCGCGGCGCGGACGCGGCGCTCCCCGAAGGTGGCGATGGCCACGGCTTGTTCGTGGGGCTTCCCGCGTTCGAGGGTCGCGGTCATCACGTCCGCGTCGAGCGACCCGTACAGCTCCACGAGGCGCTGGCGGGGATAGCGGACGGGCCATAGGCGCTCCATGGCGTCGACGATCCACGCGACGGATCGGTCGGAGTGGCAGAGCGCGCACTCGAGGGGCCGATCGCCGAGGACGCGAGCCGGGTCAGTCGGGGAGCCGATCCGGTGGTAGCGGGTCAGCGTGCCGTCGAGCCCCATGTTCTTGCGCGGCATGTGGCACGCTACGCACGAACCGCCGGCGCCGCTCGGGTCGTGATGCGCGTGGGCCGCGAGGCGCGCCGCGTCGCCGAGATCGGCGTGGCACGCCGTGCATGTGGCGTTGCCCGAGGGCGTCGCCAGGGCGGCGAGCCGCGCGGGGTCCTCTCGAGCGTGCGGGTCGTGGCACGCGGTGCACGCCATCTGCTGCGCGCACCCACCGAGCAGAAAGTCGCGGGCCTCGCCCGAGTTGATGTGGCTTCCGCCCGCAGCGGAGTCGCGGCGACCTCCCTCCCACGTGAACGGGTAGCGGGAGAAGAGGACCTGGTGGCACCGAGCGCACGCGTGGTTGATGGCCTGCGGCGTGCTGGGGCGCGGCGAGACTTCGAGCCACGGCGCGGTCGGGACGAACGAAGGATGCACCCGTGGATCGGCCGCGTGCTCGCGGCCGCCGCCGTGGCAGGCCTCGCACCCGATGCCCTCCTCGACGAGGGCCTCGCCGTCGAAGCCGGACCTCACGACGTCGATCGTTCGCCGCGCGACCCCCGCGGCGTCGTCATCGCGTGGCTTCGTTCCGCCCAACCGCGCGACCTCCTCGCGAGCCACGTCGGCAAAGGCCGAGACGTCGGCGACGCGGGCGCGCGAGCGGCGCTCTGGAGCCAGCCATGGATCGACCTGCTCGCCCTGGTACGCCGGCGACCTCGGGCCAGCCAGTGCGCCGACGAGCCGGTCGAACTCCGGCACCGTGTTGTGGCAGAAGATGCACGTGCGGCTCCAGACCGGCCCGGCGCGCAGGCTGGCGCGCTCGTGCACCATGACGGAGTACCCCTTGTATCGGAGGGTGCGAGGGCCAAGCAGGAAGGAGACGGGCAGGACGACCTCTTCCCCACCCCCTTGCGCGTCGACGCCGGCGAAATCCTCGCGCACGCGGCCGCCGATGACGCGGGTCACCCGGTACGTCCTGGGGGGCGCCCCGGCCGGCTCGACGCGCATGAACCGCTCGACGCCGCGCTGCTCGAGGTGCACGTGATCGTCCTTGAAGCGCCAGTCCGTACCGTCGAACGGCGCTTTCACGTCGGCGCCGCGGGCGTCGCGCGTCATGCGGTGCATGGGCGACGCGGTCCATCGCGCCGTCACGTCGGCATGGCACGGCACGCACCCCGCCGAACCCACGTAGTCGGCCCGCACCACGTTGCTCTTCAAGGCGTGCGAGCCGTCGTTCGGCGCGAGCGTGCTCGAACCTCGCTTTACGGCGTCGCGCGAGCCGCCGCACGCGGCCGAGAGGCTCAGGGCAATTACCCCCGCGACGGCGCGTCGAAGCGCGGCGGGGGCGATCACATCCCCCACTCTACGACACGCCCTGTCGCGCCCACAATTTCGCTGCCCGCTTGGCCCGACGCCTCGAGTTACCGTTGACTGCGACAGCAACGTGCCGAGACCGCCACCGAAGCCTCATCGACGGCCCGAACCGAGCCGTGCGCCGGAGTCGCCGAAGCCAGGCGGCGAGCTGGACGAGGTCGAGCGGGCGATCTCGCTCCTCGGGGGCCGCCATCCGGAGCACGAGAGGTCCCAACGGGAGCTTCGGGCGGCGAGCGAGAAGCGGCGGGTGGCCCTCTCGCGTGAGCTCGCCGAGCGCGACGGGCAGCGCCAAGCCCGCACCAAAAGGATGGCGGCCGGCGTCGCCGTATTCCTCGTGGTCGCCTTCGTCGTCTGGCGGTATGTCGAGCGTACGCGGTCGCTCCACGACGCCCTCGAGCGCACCGAGACGCGCTGGACGACCCTCGGGTTCACCCCGCTTGCGTCGAACGCGCTCAGTGGAAGCCGCACGCTCGAGGCGGATCTTCCGGGGGCAAGCTGCTTCGTGGCGTTGACGAGCCGGGACGAGCCGCTACGGCTACGCGGCGGATCCGCGACCGCCGCCATCGAAGGCGCCAAGTCCGTCGCGTGGTGCATGTGCGCGCCGGCCCACGCGGCCATCGAGGTGGACGCGCCCGGGCCGGTCGGCCTCGCGATCCTGCGAGTGGATGCCCGAGAGCTCGGGGGACGCCTTGCACGAGCCTGGACGCCTTTCGTCCCGGGAGCCTGGGGCGAGGGGGGAGAGCAGTGCGAGGACGCGGCGCTCGACGGGTGGGTGGCAGACCACCGGTCGCCGCAGGCTTCCGTCGACACGTCGTGGATGGAGACGTCCCCAGCCCGGCCGCCCCTCCGGCGCGCGGGATTCCGGGTCGTGTCCGGTGTCGAGACGGCCCGTCCGTTCGGCGTCGTCGACGCCAAGGGCGGCGATTGCATGATCGCGATCGCACGCGATGACGTGCCGCTCTCGCTGCGCGCGCCGGGCGCCCGATGGTGGATCGATCACGCCCGCAGGACAATCGCGTGGTGCACGTCGTCCGATACGACCACCACCGTGTGGCGGGAAGGTACGTCGCCGGTCGTCGTGGTGGCCGCCCCGGCCTCGCGCATCGGTGGGCTGCTGGGCCTGCGGGAATGCGCGGAGGCGGGTGGTCTGCACCTGGATGCTGGGGCGACGTGGCTGGATCCGGGCGACCTGGCCTGGGACGCGGCCTCCTTGTTGCGCGCGAGCACTTCGCTCGCTGCCGCTCCGGACCCGCTGCCTCCGGAGCCGGGGCCCCTCGACGGGCGCATCATCGCGCTCACGCTCTCGCCGGGCGCGAAGGCAGTCTCGGACCCGCCGACCGTGGTCGTCGCCTGCGACCCGCCGCTCGGTGAGTCGGCGGGCTTGCACGGTTCCATCTGTGCCCCTCGCGCTCCCGTCTCGTGGTGGCACCGTGGCGACCCGGCCATCGGCGCCGCGCGGGCAGCCTTGCCCGCGTGGCTCGCGCCGTTCGAGGCGCACCGCGAGGTGGACGCCGTCGCAAGGATCCCGGAGCTTCTATCGCTCTCGCGGCGACTCGGACGCGAGCGCTTCGAGCCCACCCTGCTCGAGGGCGTGACAGAGCTGGCCGACGGCGTCCGCGTGATCGGGCGGGCCGGCGAGGACGCGATCGTCGCGGTCGGGCTCACTTCGGCGCCTCCCTGGGTGCTGCCCTATTTTGCCCCCGGAGCCGGGGTTGCGCCGTGGGACTTGGGAGACGAGCCGCGCGTCGTCCCTCTCGCACCCGGCCAAACCGTGAAGCTCATCGCGACCACGTCGCAGACGACTCCGCTCGAGAAGCGTCGAACAGTCGTGTTCCGGCGCGCGGTTCAGCTCGACGCCCCGCAGTGACCGGGCCCGGGCTGTGCAGTCGACCTGGCGTGGTCCAGCCGATCGCCGAACCGGAAACCGACGCCGAGCATCGTCGCGCCCGCGAGGCCCAGAGCCAATATGCCCCTGCCGAGGCGCGCGCGCTCGGCACGATCGCGATCCTCGGCGTCATCGCCATCCTCTGGATCGTGGCCCCGGTCGGAACGGGGGTGATGCTCGGAACTCTGCTGGCGTTTGCGATGTATCCGACGTGCTCCGCACTCTCGCGGCGGACGCAGAGGCCGCGCCTCGTCGCCGTGGCGGTGACGGTACTCATGACCCTGGCCGTGGCGGGAACGGTGGGGTTTCTGATGTTTCTGGTCGTCCAGCAAGGGGTCGTCGCGTTTTCGAAGTGGCCCCGCTCGCTGGCGCCGGGAGGGCCGGCCGACACGATCATGGTCCGGTTGGCCGGCCCTCTGCGCGTGCTCCACATCGAGCCCTCCACGATCGCGGGGCGGCTGAGCGGCGCGCTCGGCAACGCCGCCGCGTTCCTGGCTGGGTGGGCGACGCAGATCGCGGGAACAGTCGCCGACGCGGGGGTCGCGCTGCTCTTCATGGCGACCACGATGTACTACGTGCTGCGGCGATGGTCGTCGCTCGGCCGCCTGGCCGAGCGCATGATGCCCATCAATCCACGCCACACGCGCCGCCTGATGCGCGAAATTCGACGCCTCGGCCAGGCGGTCCTCATCGGAAACTTCGGGACGGCCGCGGTGCAAGGGATCGTCGCATGGATCGGCTATGCGATCGCGCGGGTCCCGCAGGCGATGCTGCTCGCCGCGCTGACGGCGGTGGCCTCCCTCGTGCCGGCGGTCGGGACGATGCTTGTCTGGGTCCCCGTGGGGATCATCCTCTTGGCGACGGGGCACGGCGTCGCGGGAGCCTTCCTGCTGATCTGGGGCACCGTGGGTATCACGGGCTTCTGCGACTACGTCGTGCGCCCGCGCCTCGTCGGGGGGGGCGAGACCATGTCGTCATGGATCACGCTCGTGGCCCTCTTTGGGGGCATCAAGGCGTTCGGCTTCGTCGGCATCGTGCTCGGCCCCTTGCTGGTCGGCATCGCCCTGGAGGCCCTCTGCATCTACGAACGAACGCGCCGATTCCGCCTCGGGCTGCACTGAGCCACAGTCCTAAAGAGGGCGAGGAAGCGACGAGAGGCGCGGCGCGATCGGGCGCACGATGCGGCTGCCGAGGTGCAGGCTGTTTTCGAACAGAAAGTCTCGCCGGGGGCGTTCGAGGCAGCGGACCAGCAAGCCGGCCTCCTCGGCGATGTCGACCCCGATGGTCTGCGGCGAGACCGGCGCGCCGGGGGTCTCGCGCGACCATCGCAGGACGCGCGGGTCGTCCTGCCGCTCGATGTCGAACCGTGCACCATCGCACTCGATGGAGACGCGCAGGATGCTGCCCGGCGGTACGTCCGTGCGCGGGTGGTGGACGAACCGCGCGACCACCTTGCCGAGCGTCGCCTCCCCCCACGTCGGGCCGCGCTTCCATTGGACGCCTTCGGCGCGCATCGACAGCGCGTTCGCCATCCAACCGAAGAGCAAGCCAGCCTGGGTGCTCGCCACGTCCTTCTCGCCGCCCCTCGGCGAGAACTCGATGGTGACACGCTCGAGCGAGCGAACGCACTCGCGCCCAGCCGCGTCGTCGAAGAACCTCGCGACGAGCTCCTGCATGGTACGGAGGCGGATCCACGCCAGGTCGCTGAACGCGCACGTGTGACGGACCCGGGCAGACACCGTCGAGAGCTTCTCCAGGTCGCGCAGGTCCATCTCCTCGGAGTTCACGACGACGAGGTCCGCGGCCCTCGCCATCCGGTCGAAGAGGCGGTCGTAGTCCGGCAGGTCGCCGACCCACCAGACGCACATGGGAAGGTCCGGCAGGGCCAGACGCTCGGCGTTTTCGGGCAGCCATTCACGCGCCGAGCCGGTCGCTTCGACCGAGATCGCGTCGCCGCACGCGGCGCCCTCCGGCGATGGCCGGTGAAGCGCCACCTCCGCCGTGATTGCGGGGCGGTCAGAGTCGGTCCACGAGGCAAGGACGGTCCGAAGCGGATACGCGCGCGCCACCCGCTGGACCACGTCGCGGGCGCGGTCGAGGAGATGCGACTCGCTGACCAGCGCGACGAGCGTCATGAGCTCCACGCGTGTTGCGCGCGACCGTCGCGCTTCCTCCTCCCACAGCCGCGCGATCTCCAACTCGACTTTATCGAGCGACAGTCTCATAGCCGCCTCCATGCTCTGCCGTCGCGCTCGATGAGCTCGAACGCGGCGGGTGGTCCCCACGTGCCGGCCGGGTAAATGGGGAGATCGGCCAGGTGCTCTCGCTCCCACTCCTGCAGGATGGGTGTCATGAGCCGCCACGCCGCGGTCACCTCGTCGGCGCGCGCGAAGAGGGTCGGATCGCCCAGAAGCGCGTCCAGGATGAGGCGCTCGTACGCCTCGGGGCCGCTGCCGCCGAAGGCCGAGCCATAGCGAAAGTCCATCGTGACGGGCCGGAGCACCATCGAGGGCCCCGGCACCTTGGCCGCGAAGCGCAGCGTGATGCCTTCGTCCGGCTGAATCCGGATGGCGAGCACGTCCGGCTCGATCCGCGATCCGTCGGCCCCCGGGCCCGGCGCGCCCTGCGTGAGCAGCGCGTGCGGCACGTTCTTGAAGTGCACGCTGATCTCGGTGCAGCGCTTCGCGAGGCGCTTGCCCGCGCGCACGTAGATGGGCACGCCGGCGAAGCGCCAGTTGTCCATCTCGAGCCGCATGGCGACGAACGTCTCGACCGTGGACCGCTCGCTGACGTTCGGCTCTTGCCGGTACCCGGGCACCGGCTGACCGGCGAAGTTGCCCGGCCCGTACTGGCCCCGGACCGTCAGGCGCTTGACGTCGTCGCCGCGGATCGGCTTGAGCGCCCGAAGGACCTTCACCTTCTCGTCGCGCACCTCGTCGGCCGTGAAGGCGACGGGCGGCTCCATCGCCGTCACCATCAGCAGCTGCAGGAGGTGGTTCTGCACGATGTCGCGCGAGGCGCCCGCTTCCTCGTAGAACTTTCCCCGGCCCTCGACGCCGATGTCCTCGGCGGCGGTGATCTGGACGTGGTCGATATGGTTTCTGTTCCACAGCGGCTCGAAGATCGCGTTGCCGAAGCGCAGCGCCACGATGTTCTGCACCGTCTCCTTGCCGAGATAGTGGTCGATGCGAAAGATCTGCTTCTCTTGCAGGACCTTGTGCAGGTCGGTGTTGAGGGCCTCGGCGCTTGCGAGATCCCTGCCGAAGGGTTTCTCGATGACGACGCGCGCGTAGCGCCCTCCCTCCTCGGCGACCATGCCGGCCGCGGCGAGGTTGTCGTTGACGGTGCGGAAGACGCTCGGCGGGATCGCGAGATAATAGATGCGGTTTCCTCGCGTCCCGTTCGTCTTGTCGAGGAACTCGAGCTTCTCGCGCAGGCGCGTGTAGCTCGCAGGCTCTTCGAACCGACCCGACACGTAGTGCAGGCGGCTGACGAAGTCGCCCCACACCGCTTCGTCGATCGGCTTACGGCGGGAGAACTGCCCGACCGCGTCGCGCATGGATTGACGGAACTGCTCCTCCGTGGTCTCGGTGAGCGCGAAGCCGACGATCGACATGCCCGGGGGCAGCAGTCGCGACGCGGCGAGGTTGTAGAGCGCCGGCACCAACTTGCGCCGCGTGAGATCCCCGGAGGCGCCGAAGATGACGAAGACGCACGCATCGGGGATGCGCTCGGTCTCGAGGCCGACGCGAAACGGGTTGTCCGTCGTCATGGTTCGACTCCGCCGGGCGAAGGGCCGCCCGCGCAACGAGCGCAGAGTATACCCCCCTCGACGTCTGCCCGCGCCGCGTGCTCACGCGCGTCGGCTCCACGAGTGCCCCGCGGATGGCGAAAGGCCGAGATCAGGCTTTCTTGACCGCGTGGCCGCCGAACTGATTGCGGAGCGCCGACAGGATCTTCGCGCCGTAGGACTCGGTTTGCCGCGAACGGAAGCGCGCCTGCAGGGAGAGCGTGATGATCGGCGCCGGCACGTCCTGATCGATGGCAGCCTGGACGGTCCATCGCCCTTCACCCGAGTCTTCGACGTAGCCCTTGATGCTCTTGAGGTCGGTGTCGTCCTTCAGCGCGGATTCGAGCAGCTCGAGGAGCCAAGACCGCACGACCGACCCGTGCCCCCAGATGCTGGCGATCTTGTGAAGATCGAGGCTGAAGGGCGACGTCTTCATGATCTCGAAGCCCTCGGCGTAGGCCTGCATGAGGCCGTACTCGATGCCGTTGTGNNTTGTGCACCATCTTCACGTAGTGACCGGCCCCCGCGGGGCCGACGTGCGCGTACCCGTCCGGCGGCGCGAGCGTCGTGAAGATCGGTTCGCAAACCTTCACGGCCTCGGGCGCGCCGCCCACCATCAGGCAGTAGCCGTTCTTGAGGCCCCAGACGCCGCCGCTCGTCCCGGCGTCGCAGAAGAGGATGCCCTTTTTGGCGAGCGCCTCGGCGCGCGTGCGCGAGTTCTGCCAGTTCGAGTTGCCGCCGTCGATGACGATGTCGCCCTTGGAGAGATGCTGGCTCAGTTGCTCGATAACCGAATCGGTCACCTGCGCTGGAACCATCACCCACGCGACGCGGGGCGCGGTGAGCTTCGAGACCGCGTCCGCGACGCTCTCGCCGAAGACGGCGCCCTTGCCCGCGAGCTCTCGCGCAACGGTAGCGTTGTTGTCGACGGCGACTACCTCGTGCCCGCCGCCGACAAGGCGAAGGGTCATGTTGTAGCCCATCTTGCCGAGACCAATCATCGCGAGGCGCATGGTGCCTACGACTAGCCTGAAAAGGCTGGCCCCGTCGAGAGAAGAGCTCCAGTCGTGGGCGAGGGGAGCGACCTCCGGGTCACGGTCGAGGGGAGCGACCTCCGCTGGT
>PLIR01000009.1 GCA_003139415.1 Myxococcales bacterium
CGGATCCGGGAGTGGCGTTCGAGCGGTCAGAGCGCGGAGAAGTACGCGGAGGGTCGAGAGTTCAAGGGGTCGACTCTTCGGTACTGGGCGAGCATGATCTAACGCGTGGAGCCCCGTGAGGTTGCGCCTCCGGGCCGCCGGGTTCGGATGGCGCAGGTGGTTCGCAGGGCCCCGGCGGACACGACGATCGAGGTCGCGGTGGGCGCGGCTCGGGTGGTTGTGCGTGCCGGCTTCGATCACGCGCTGCTGCGACAGGTGATCGCCGCCCTGGGCAATGCGTCATGATCCCGTCGGGCGTGCAGATCTTCGTGGCACTCGAGCCGATTGATATGCGGTTTTCGTTCGACCGTCTCTCTGGCCTGGCCAAGGAGCAGGTCGGATACGACGCGCGCGGCGGAGCCCTCTTCGTGTTCTTCGGAAGACGCCGCGACGCACTCAAGGTTCTGTTCTTCGACGGCAGCGGCATGTGCGTGTTCTACAAGCGCCTCGATCGCGGGACGTTCCGGTTGCCCGAGACGACGGAGGCGGGCGCGCGTCACGTCGAGGTGGACGACGCGGCGCTCGAGGCGTTGCTCGATGGCATCGAGATCGAGACCGCGAGCCCGTCGCGTCGATCGCGCGCTCGGGTGCATTGAGCCTCGCGTACAAGGTGCGATCGATGTGGAGAAGTCCGTCGTTCGGGGCTTGAGAAACACGCGGGGCATCGACTACGAGTCGATGCCGTGCCGCACGTCGAGAGCGCGCCCGCGTCGGACGAGACGATGCGAAAACGCATCGCCGAGCTGGAGTCCAGGCTCGCCACGACGACCACGGCGCTCGCGACGACCCAGGCCACGCTCGCACGCGTGACGGCCGAGCGCGACAAGCTTCGCCGCGCCTACGAGCAGGTGAAAGAGCAACTGGAGATCTTGCGGCGCCGCATCTATACGGCGAAGGCCGAGCGGATCGACGTCGCGCAGCTGGAGCTGGAGTTCGCGGCGAAGAAGGCCGAGCTCGAGCGCCTCGCCACCGAGCTCGCCGCGGACGCGAGCACCGACGCGTCGGCAGACGACTCCGATCCGCCGAGCTCGCGCGCCAAGCCAAAAGGGCGACGCAACCTAATGGCCGCGGCCATGCCGGAGGAGCGGGTGGAGATCCTGGACCCTGCCCTCGAAGGGAAGGCCGAGCGGATCGGGTTCGAGGAGAGCAGTCGACTGGGCTATCGGCGGGGCGGTCCGGTGCGGGTGGTGGTCGCACGGGCGACCTACAAGCAGACCGAGGGCGAGACGGTGACGATGGTCACGGCGGACAAGCCCAAAGAGCTTTTCCGCCGGGGCCTGCTCGCCTCCAGCCTCGTTGCGCATATCCTCGTGGCGAAGTACCGATTCGGCATTCCCTTCTTCCGTCTCGGCAAGATGCTGGCGAGCGAAGGCCTCGTGCTCGATGACGGCACGATGTGCCGCTACGCCGAAGACGCGGGAGCCACGCTCGGTGTCATCGTGGAGGCGTGCGCCGCCGAGGCGAAGAAGACCGCCTTCTGCCTCGCCACCGACGCCACGGGAGTCGCCATTCAGCCGGCGCCGATGGCCACGGGCCAACGGCAAGCGTGTGCGAAGGGACACTTCTTCGTCGTGCTCGCCGACAAGGACCACGTCTTCTTCGAATACAAGCGCCGGCACAATAGCGACGCCGTCTGCGAGATGTTTCGAGGCTTCGGCGGATACATCCTCGCCGACGCCCATTGCATCTACGACGCGCTGTTCCGCGGTGACGCGCGGATATCCCCCGACGACAAGCCGCCCGACGAGGTCGCGTGCTGGAGCCACGCGAGGCGCGGTTTCTGGGAGGCCGCCGTCGCGACCAAAGACGTGCTCGCGCGCGAAGCCCTCGTACGCATCCGGGCGATGTTTCAGCTCGAGGCCGGGTGGGCCGCGCTGCCGCCCATCGAGCGGCATCGACGACGACAGCTCGCGCTGCGGCCCCTGGTGGACGACTTCTTCGCGTGGGTCGAGCCCCATCGCACGCGCCTCGCCGCCACGCGCGGACTGCTCGCTTCGGCGTTCGGCTACGCGGTCCGGCAGAAGGACGCCCTGCGTCGCTTCCTCGACGATGGCCGATTGCCCATGACCAACAACGCCAGCGAGAGAGCCCTCCGGAGCATCGCCGTTGGGCGAAAAGCCTGGTTGTTCCTCGGCTCCGATGATCACGCCCAGGCCGCCGCCAACCTCTTCTCGCTCATCGCGTCCTGTCAGCTCCACGGGCTCGACACTGAGCGCTACCTCGCCGACATCTTCCGCGTCATGCCCTATTGGCCCCGCGACCGGTATCTCGAACTCGCCCCCAAGTACTGGGCTGCCACTCGGGTGCGGCTCGTCGAAGGCGAACTCGCGCTGCCCCTCGGGCACATCACCGTGCCGGCGCCGCTGGCCGCGGAAGAGAAGTCTGCTGCGGGGTGACCGTCCGTCCACGAACGCGAATCTGCAGCAATCGACGCGTCACGTCGAGAACGGGGTCCGTGCAGGGGATACGGTCGGTCGTCCGGGTTTCGATC
>PLIR01000133.1 GCA_003139415.1 Myxococcales bacterium
CCGTGTCCGCGTCCGCGCCTCCGACTGCAGCCCCAGCCCCACGCCTTGCGCCCGCGTGGCGCGTCTGGACGCTGCGGGCCGCGCCGTATCTGGTGGCGGCGAGCGTCGTGGCGTGGGTCCTTCACAAGTACCCTGCGCACCAGATCGCGGCCGAGATGCGGCTCGGGCACGCGGCCGCGATGTTGCCGGCGGGGCTCGCGGTGGCCTTCGTCGTGTGGCTGCCTTACGCCGCCAGCGACCGACTCGTCATGCTCGGCACCATCGGCCCCGTCCCCTTTCGCGATGTCGTTCGCGCCAAGGCGGCGACCGCCACGCTGCTTCTGCTCGGGTACTTCTTCGGCGGCGGCGGCTACGCCGTATGGATCGCACGAAAGACGGGAGTGGGCGCGGCGCGCGCCGCGGGCGTCGTCCTCTACCTGATGAGCAGCGATCTGGCCGCCGTTTGCGCCGTGGCTGGCGCGTCGGCCTGGCTCGGCGGCGCCGAGGTGCCGCACGCGCTGCGCACGGTCGCGACGTCGATCTTCGCGGTGCTCGCGTCGCTCATTCTGATCGCTCCGCTCGGCGTGCCGCCCCGCCTGCCCGTGATCTTGCAGGCCTGGCGCCAAGTCCCGCGGGCCTGGGGGCTCGCGCAGATCGGCGTCCGATCGATCAACATCGCCATCATCTCGGGACTGACCTGGGTCGGGGCACGGGCGTTCGGAATGGACGTGCCGGCCGGCGTGATGGCCATCTACATGCCGATCATCCTCCTGGTGACGTCACTCCCGCTCAGCGTCGCAGGGCTGGGGGCGTCGCAGGCGGCGTGGCTGCTTCTTTTGCCATGGGCCAGCGGGCCCCGCATTCTCGCGTTCCAGGTGCTCTGGCAGCTGTTCACGAGCGCGGGTGTCTTGCTGCGGGGGCTCCTCTTCGTGAGGCGCGTCGCGAGCGAGATGGCGGGCGGTCAGAGGGGCGCGAGGGTGAGCGGAACGTGAGCGGGTAGACTGCGCCCGCCTCAGATACCGAGGCCCACCCAGATCGGGATCGTGCCTGCCGAGGTCGTGTCCGTCAGGAGCGTCACGGGGCTTGCCGGCAGGGTCGTCGAGGAGGCGTTGTCGTAGGTCGAGAAGTTCAGCGGTGTGCCGAGCGCTTGCCCCACGTCGGAAGGACCGCCGCTCGAATACGGCGCGCGGGCAAGAGCCGGCGGCGTCGCGCCCACGCTGAGGATGGCCACGAGCACCACCTGTCCAGCCGTCACCGCCGTCGGGGTCGTCAAAGCCACGGACGAAAGGACGCCGGCGTCGCCGACGTCGCTCCAGTTCGCGCTTTGATCGGCGCTGCCACTGGCGAGCGTCGCCGCGCCCGTCGAGGTCGAGACGGTGTACAGGCCGACGAGGCTCTCACCCGCCGTCAGGCCCGAGCCGGGCGTCTCCACGAACACGTCGACGTGGCCGACGGTGAAAGTGTTCTGCACGGCGAACGCGGCGAAGTAGACGGTGCCGCTCGTGATCGCCCGCGGCGCTCCGTTGATGTCGCCGGGCGGAAAGTCCCACTCCATGAGCCCGTGGCGCGGCGGCGCGTCCGACGCGTACGCGTACTCCGACGGAAGGGCGCCCGTCGACCCGTTGTGCGCCGCGTACGCGATCGACGCCGGTCCCTGCAAGTGCCACTGCGCGGACGACGCGCCGAAGCTCTGATTGCCGACATACATATTGCCGTCTTCGTTCGCGCTGATTTCGTAAATGCCGTACTCGGGCGCGCCGGCGTCGTCGTTGGTGACGGTCATCGAGTTCGCGTACACCACGTTCTGGGTCGAATAGACGGTGCCGCCGTCGCCGCCCGGCTCTTCGTCCATGCAGATCTGGCTGTACGCGCCGCTCTGTCTCTGGCCCGAGTTGACGATGGCGTTGGCCACGAACGCCGCGCCCGACTCGGCGATCACGTGGATTCCGTTCTTGCCGGAGCTCTCGATCAGGTTGCCGACGACGGCGTTGTTCGTTCCAGACGTAAGGTCGATGTGCGGCGGAAGGTTCGGCACCCCCTCGGCGATGATGCCGTCGAGGGCGTTGTCGTGGAAGATGCAGCCCTCGATGAGGTCGTTCTTCGCGCCCTGCTGCATGAAGGCCCCGGCTCCGCCGTTCCCGTACGCCTCGTCGCCGATGAGACGCATATGGTTCGACCCCGTCACGATGTTGTAGCCGTGCCGCGTGTTGTTGTACGCGACGCACCCGATGACCGCGCCCTCGTAGTTCCCGTCCAGCGTGAAGCCGTCCGTGCCGTTGTCGTGGCTCACGCATCCGATGAAGAAGATGCGAGTGGTGTTCTGGTGCGGGTCGAAGCCGTACCAGGTGTTGTTCATCGACTCCATGTGCAAGAGGGCGATGTCCGTTGCCGTCGGGGTCGTGTCGGGCGAAGTGCCGCAAAAGAAGCCGATGATGCGGGCCGTCGCGCTCTGGTTGGCCCGGTTGCCGTCGATGGTGAAGTCGCGGAAGGTCACGTGGGAGATCGGGACGTTGTCCGCCGTGCGGATGATCCCGGTCGTGTCCGGCGAGTTTGGCGCAAGCTGGATCGTGGTTGCGCCGATGCCCATGCCGGCCAGGGTGCCGTTGTTCACGCTCATCGTGACGACGCCGAGCGATGGATCGTTCGGTGCCGCGACGACGTAGGTGCCGGCCTGAAGCTGCACGACGCCGCCGGTTGCCGGGAGCGCGGAGATCGCCGCGTTGATGTTCGCCGTGTCGATATCGGGGACGCCGGTCGGCGGCGGCACCTGGATGACGCCCGTCCCTGCGGTCGCCGCACCGTCGGAGGCGGCGAGGGCCGAGCGTACGAGCTGGGCGATGCTCGAAGCTTCGCCGAGCGGGCCGGCGGGAAGAGCGCCCAAGAGTGCGCCCACCGGGGGAACGCTGGCGTACGACGCTACGAAGCGGTGGCCCGCATCGCCCTCACCGCTCGCCGCCACCCTGGGCGTGCAGCCGGCCATGAACACGGTGAGCGCCACCCCGAGCAGCGCGCGGGCATGCGAGCGCATCGATTGCCGCAAGATGCTGGCCTATCGCATACGTTCACGCAAGGCTCAAGCCACAATCACGGGAGGCGCGAATTGCAAATGCGCCTTTCCTTTATGGGGTGCCGCCCTTACTCGCGTTCGCCGAAACCGACGGTGCCGACGGGGGCTGCGGCTCCCGCGCCAGTTTGCGCCTTGGCCCCTTGCGCATGCGCCGGGGGGGCCGTGCGCGTTGCGGCGGGAGCCGGTGGCGGGGGCGGCTGTGGGGCTGGTGGCGCCGGGTCCGGGGCTGCGGCGACGGGAGCGGGACGCTCGGCCTTGGCCGGGGATGGGACTGCGGCGACGGGAGCCTCGACGGGAGGCTCGGCCTTGGCCAGGACAGGGGGCGGCACGGGGACGGGTTCCGGGTCTGCGGGAGCCTCGGCCTTGGGCTCCGGGTCCTTGGGCACCGAATCGGGCAACGCGCTCGCCGATGGAGCCGACGGACTAGGAACGGCCGCCGTGTCTGCGGGCAACTCGGTCTTCGCGGCGACGGCGCTCGGAGCCGGGGCTGTGCTGGTCGCGGCCTTCGCCGAGGCGGAGCTGGCCAGCGCGGGCGTCGCTTCGCTTGCGACGGTAGAGTCGGCCGCCACCGAGAACACGGCGCCCGCCAGCGCGCCGAGGACGCCCGCACCGGCGAGTAGAGGCACCCGGGGTAGGCCTCGAACCCAGGCAATGAACGTCTTCGCGCGATGCGCGGCGGTGGGCTCCGTTGACGCCGCATCCGGCGGGGTCGTGACTGGGGCGACCGTCTCCGGGGGAGCGTCATCGAGCGGGGGCGGTTCGAGCGCGGTCGCCTCGGAGGCCGTGGAACGCACCTCGTCCGCCGGCGCAAACGTGGGGACCGGTGCAGGCGGGGGCACGAAAGGAGCGGGGACGACCGAGAGCGGCGGGGTCGACGGGGAGATCTGGCCGTGGGGAGCGACGGGCGGGGGCCTGACCGACGAGCGCGCCCCACCGCCCTGGAACGGCGCGAGCGCGAGGATGACGTCGCCCATCTCGTCGAAGCGAGCCTCCGGACGCTTCTCCAGGCAACGCAGGACGACCGCCTCGAGATCGGGTGCAATGCCGCTTCGCAGGGCGCGAAGGGACGGCGGCGCGGCCATGAGTGCGCGATCGCGCGCTTGACGGACGGAGTCGCCGCGGAAGGGAGGGGCCCCGGCGAGGAGCTCGTAGAGCACGACGCCCACGGTCCAGATATCGGCGCGATGATCGACGTCGGCCGGGGATCGGACTTGCTCGGGCGCCGCGTAAGGGGGCGTTCCAATCCCGGCCGAGTCGGGCGGCCGCGCGTCTTCTGTGCCGCCCGGGCGAGGGATGATCTTCGCGGCGCCGAAGTCGAGCAGTTTCACACGCACCGAGCCGTCCGGCGTCCGGGCGAGAAACCAATTCGACGGCTTGGCGTCGCGGTGGATGACGCCGACGGCGTGCGCTTCTCCCAGCCCCCTGGCCGCCTGTAGAGCGAGATCGACAGCACGGCCGATCGGAAGGAGGACCGGCTGCGCTTGCAGGTAGGCCTCGAGCGTCTGGCCTTCGAGGTACTCCATGACGAGAAACGGCCCGCCGTCGTCGAGCAGGCCCATGTCCCGCACGTGCGCGACGTTCTCGCTGCGGAAGCGGGCTGCCGCGCGGGCGGCGACGAGAAACTCCGCGAAGGCCTGGGGCCCATGGCTCGGATCGACCGGGTGCACGAGCTTGAGCGCGAGGGTCTCGCGGCTGCGGATGTGCATCGCGAGAAACACGCAGCCCATCTCGCCTTGGCCCAAGAACCGCTCGATGCGGTACTTCTCCTCCACCACGGTTCCGGGTGGAACGAGCAGCCGAGGGGTGCTGGAGACCGCGCGCGCGGGGGCACNNGCTGGAGACCGCGCGCGCGGGGTCACTCATGGGGCACGATGTTTCTGGACGTTCCGGCGTTGGCGCGCCGACGAGCTGGCCACCAAGCCGGGGGTAAGCTTAGCAGGGTTTGGCGCACCGCGGCGGGACCGCTCGAAAGGACTCGACACGATTGCGATGACCCTCCCGGCAGGGGCGTCTACCAGTTGCTTTTCCGGCGCGCCATCGCCATCGCAGGATCCGCCCGTTGGCGGATGCGGCAAGACGCTCGCCCGCCGCGTTTCAGACGGGTTTCGAGGGCGCGATGGTTCTGCGGCGGCGGCGGCTTTGCGCGCACGACGCGCACGACGCGCGGCGTGGGGCTAGCCCAGGCCTTCACGAGTCTCTCCGCCGCCGCCGGCGGCGCGCGCCCAAGACGGGATCCTCTTTATTACAGAACCGAAAGGGACGGCGCCGATCTCCTTCTCCGTCGCATGCGCCCTTGTATGAAGATTACGACAAATGCCCTTGAGGATCTTCGAGTTGCCGCCATCGCGCCCCGCGGATTGAGTTCGATCCTCATCGCGCACCAAGCGCCAAGACGCGCGCCGGAGGGGCGGTCGCCGTTGTCTTATTGGTAGACGACCTACAAAGGATCCTGCATGGTAGCAAGTCTTCATGAATCGACTGTCTCTTCGATGGATATGCGTCACGGGTGTGATGACTGCTGCTGCGGCGGGGACGATGGCCGCAGGGTGCGGCAGTTCTTCCCCGACGGGGGGTGTCGTTCCAGACCTCGACGCGGGCGACGATGCGGCCGAGAGGGACGCGACGACGCTGCGTGAGTCGGGAGCCGGCGAGCCTGATTCCGCGACGGCGCAGGAGGCGGCGTCCTCCAGCTCCGGGGGCGGCGGATCCGAGGCGGGGTCCGACGCCAGTGACGCGGCGACATCCGATTGCGCTGTTCCGCCCAGCGTCGTCTCGAACTTCGAGCAAGGCACGGCCACGGACGTCACCGCCAACGGCTTCACGGGCGCCTGGTACGCCTATGGCAATCCGAATCGTGGGGCCGAGAACCCCGTCCTCGCGGTCGTCGCCAGCGATGATCCGACGCCGTCGTGCAGCGGTTTCGAGCTCCACACCAGCGGGGGGCTCGGCGACGGCGGTCCCGACGCGGGTTCGTACGCGTCGACCCGCTGCGAGTTCTTGGCGCGCGACGACGGCAGCGACGGTGGCGCCCTTTCGTACCCACAGCCCGAAGACATCAGCCAGTACAGCGGGATCAGCTTCGACGTGAAGGTGGGCCCCGGGGGGGCGAGCACGCTGTCCTTCGAAATCCCCACGGTGAAGACGCAACCGACGACTCAGGGCGGTGCTGCGGTCACCTACGGCGTCGACCAGTACAACAACCGCGGCTGGCTCCTCTCGACGTCCGCGAGCAACTCGAACGCCACGACGATTGGGCCCTCGTGGCAGACGATCTACGTTCCGTTCAGCCTCCTGATTCCGCGCTGGCTTCCGACGCCCGAGACAGCGGGGGGATGCACGCCGGGAATCTGGTGTCAGGCGCCTGCCTTCGAGCCCACGCAAGCGCTCGAGATGCAGTTTGCCCTCAATCCGGAGATCTCTCCTGGTGCGGCGTTCGATTTGGACGTGGGCAACGTGGCTCTCTACAAGGGCGACCAGGGCCTCGTGCCGCCGAATCCGCCGAACGGCATCACGCCGTCGTTCGCGGATGGCACCCTCGGATCCTGCACCAAGCCGGTGGGGTCCAACGTCGGAGGCAAGTACCTCCAGTGGGCCTACAAGAACTGGTATTCGCAGTTCGTGGTATCCGCCGGCAGCGGCGCGCTGCGCGTCCAGCGGCCCGAGTCCGGCAACGACTCCGACTCCCAGGGGATCGCCCTGGGCATGCTCATCGCCGTGTACATGAACGACCCGACGCTCTTCGCGGGCCTCTGGCAGTACTGGTCACAATACGCCGCGGCCGGAAGCCTGATGACTTGGGATGTCAGCTCGGCCGGAGTGGCCATCGGGACCGGTTCCGCGTCGGATGCGGATCAGCACGCCGCCTTCGCGCTCATCGAAGCGGGCAAGAAGTTCAGCAACGCCAGCTATGCGTCGGCCGGTGCCGCGATGTTGGCGGATATCTGGACTTACGACATGGACGCGACGAGCGATCTGCCGACGGGCGGGTCGGCGTACGGCAATTCGACGAGCGAAGACGTCACGAATACGGCGTATTTTCTGCCGGCCTACTATCCGACGTTTGCGACCGTCGACAGCACGCACCCATGGGCGTCGGTAACCACCGCGGTTTATGCGGCGCTCGACGCGGTCGCCAACGGGACCACCGGGCTCGTTCCGGAGTGGTGCGGCGAGGATTGCACGCTGCCTGGCTCGAACGGCGACGGCGATTCGAATGATCAGGTCTACGGCTACGACGCCAACCAGGTGCCGTTGCACATCGGCCTCGACTATTGCTGGAACGGGCGCACCGAGGCGGCAACCTTCCTGGCCCCCATGACGGCTTTCTTCACGAGCCTCACGGGCGCGGGAGCCACCTCGGGTGGAGGCCTCGATCAGCTCGTCGATCAGTACAACCTGAACGGCACCCCGTTCACCACCAACTTCTCCGTCGGGCTCGTCGGCCCCGCGGTTGTCGGGGCCATGGCCAGCGCCAGCAATCAATCGTTCATCAACGCCGGCTGGCAGGTGGTGCTCGACAGCGCCAATCGGGGCCCGCTCGGGGGGCAAAACTACTCCTACTATCACGGGACGGTTGGCTTCTTGACGCTCCTCACGATGAGCGGAAACTTCTATGTGATGTGAGGCCCGCGCCGGGTATCGTGCTCGGAGGTATCGTGCTGGGCCTTGCGCGTTCCACGATTGCGACCGCCGCTCTATTGGGCGCGGCGTGGTCGTTTGGCTGCGGCACGTCGTCGGGGGGCTCGACGCCGCAGGTCCAGCAGACCAACCAGGATGCGGCCGCCGACGCAGGCAGCCACCCCACCGGCCTCAAGGCGCTTTCCGTGGCCGTCGGTGCCTATCACGCGTGCGCCCTCCTTACCGACCATACCGTCGAGTGCTGGGGCGTCGGCAGCCAGGTCGCGGCGCCGATCGTCACGACGCCCGCCGTCGTCCCCGGGCTGTCGGGAGTGATGGCCATCGCCTCCAAGGGAGAGCTCACTTGCGCGATGCTGTCCGACGCGTCTGTCGAGTGCTGGGGCATGGACGTCTTCACGGTCGCGCCGACGGCCACCGACTACACGACGCCCGTCGTCGTGCCGAGCCTTGCCGGCGCGAAGTCCCTATCCATGGGGGGCGTCGGCTCGGACTCGCTCTGCGCGTTGATGCCCGGCGGCGACGTGCAATGCCACGGCGGCATCGTGAGCTCGTCGATGCCGCCGGTCGACGCAGGAGAGGTCGCCACGGCGGTGGCCACGGGCCTGGGCGCCGCTTGTGCCGTGGTCTCAGGCGGGGCGGTGAGCTGCTGGGGCGCAATCACGTGCGTGATCGACCAGTGTCCCGACTATGGGCCGGCGCCCATCCCCGGCTTGACCGGCGCCACCGCGATCGCCGAGGGCAACGAACACGCGTGCGCGCTCCTCGGCAACGGCTCCGTCGTCTGCTGGGGCAGCAACGCGGAAGCCCAGCTCGGAACGCTGGCCTGCGGCGACGCGGGTGCGGGTTCGACGTGCCCGGTCCCGACGGCCGTGCCCGGCCTCTCCCGTATCACCGCGATCGCCGCCGGCGGATACGGCACCTGCGCTTTGTCCTCGGGCGGCGTCGTCCAGTGCTGGGGCGCCGGGCCGTTCGACTCGACCACCGTAGGCGTGCGGTGTCCCGACCCGGTCACCGAGGAGGGGCCGCCGGAAGATAGCGGCGCGTCCGTGCTCCTGTCCGCGCCCCCGTACTGCGTCGCTCCGCCGGCCACTCTATTGACGACGGGTGCGACGGCGATCGACGTGGGTGACAGCAATGCCTGCGCGCTGATGACGGACGGCTCGGTCCAGTGCTGGGGACCCAACAACTACGGAGTCGACGGCCAGGGCCCCGACTCCGATTCCGGCATACCGGAGGGGCCTTACATCGTCGCGCTGTGATGCCGCGCGGCTTCGCTCATTGGCACCCCTGGATCGTCCCGATCTCCATGACGGCCGAGACTTCCGACTGGCAGGCTGTCACGTAGGTCGTGTACTGGACCGGATTGACGTCGTAGTTGCCGTAGTAGGTCTCGCAGGTCCCTTTTTCGAAGGCGTCGCACATGGACGCGGCGCCGTTCGCGGCCTGGCAGCACTTTTGGGCGTTGTAGCAGCTCTCGCAGTCGTCCGTGGCGGTCGAAGCCTCGCCGTCCTCCTCCTCCGAGGCGTCCTGCTCGGCGACGTCCTCCATCGAGGCCTCGACCTCCGCCTCCGCCGACGCGTCGGGTACGCCGCCGCACATCGCCGCGGCGTGCTGTTGGCAACCTGCGAGCTCCTCGCAGGCGCCCTGCACGCACGCCTCCTCGAGGCCCAAGTACGTCTGAAGATCGCAACCCGCGATCGCGACGCTCTGCGACTGTGTTTGCAGCGAGGTGCACAGGGTGTCGCAGTTCACGCTGGCGGCCCCCGCCTCGCTGCATTCGAGCTGCTTGGCACAGGCCTCGGCGCAGACCTGTTGTGCCATGGACTCCGTGTGGCTCGCGCTCGTGCCGCAACTCGGCAGCGCACTCAGCATGGGCCACGCGATCGCGGCGACCAGCGCGGTCATTCTTCGGCCGATCCGCGGCCCGCGACGGGCGGCCTTCATGGCTCCGGCGCCACCCGCACCACGAAGGGCATCGCCCCGGCGGGGGCGAGGCACCCAAACTCGAGCAGCCCATTGGCCCCGGCTGGCGTGTCCGTGATCGTCGTTTCGTTCACCGTGGCATGGTAAACCGTGGTCGGCGTCAGGCCCTCGAGCGTGAAGTGCATCAGGGTGTCGGCGGGCGCCGTCACATACCACTTCGACACGCCGGTCGAGTAATTTACGTTCGTCACCGTGGCCGAGGGGGCGCTCACTCGAAGAGGCAGGCTGTCAATCTCGCACGACCCGGACGCGTTCGTCGCAGCGTAAGTCACCGTGATCGACGATCCGGCATCGCTGACGGACGTCGGGAGCGACGGCGTCGTCGAGTACACACGCCCCGAAGCGTCGTTCACGAGGACCGTGCTCGTCATATCGACGTTGACGGTGATCGACTCATTCGCCGGGAAGCCAGAGATCGTCGTCACCGAGCCCACGCTGCCGGCGCCCACGGTGGTGAACAGCGAGCTGACGCCGGCGGGGACGGTGTTGCCGGCGAACACGTTGTCGAGGCCGTCGTCGAGCGCGAGGGCGATCGCGGGCGAGTTGATGAGCTGGTTGTCCTGGAAGACGTTGTTGTCTGCACCTTCGATCTGCACGGATGTCGTGTTGCCGTTGATGTCGTTGCCGGCGATCTGATTCCCGGAGGGCCGTGTGATGCCGCTATTCGACATCTCCGTCCCCGAATAGACGTAGATCCCGGAGCGGCTGTTCATCGACAGAACATTTCCGAAGATCGCGTTGTCCGAGCTTCCCTCGGTGACGTCGATGCCGTCCTGATTGCTCGTGCCCTGATTGCCGCACACGACGTTCCCCGTCGAGTCGAACAAGTTGAACCCGGCCGTCATGTTGTGCGAGGCCTGATTGCCGGCGACCGTCTCGAAGAAGTCCTCCTCGTGCAAAAAGAGGCCGTTTCCCTGGTTATTCTGGAGCGTGTTGTTCTCGACGACGCCAAAATTGCATTGGTCCACGAGGCTGATGCCGTCGTCGCCGTTGTCGTGGATCACGTTGCTCGCGATCCACATGTGGTCCGACTGCGTGTGCGAAGAGAGTCCGTACCCAAGGTTGCTGTAGATCTGGTTGTCGATGATCCGCATGTGCTCGGCGCCGAACGAATAGAGGCCATAGTAATTGTTGTGGAGGCAGCTCCCCGTGACGTCGCCGTAGACGCGTGCGTTGTCGAAGGGCACCTCCTCGGCGAGCTTCCACACCAGGCCATACTGGTCGTCCGCGTTCCAGCCGAGGTGGTCTATCTCGCTGTCCCTCACGTCCATCCGCGATTCTTCGAGCCCCCCGTCGCTGGAGCCGGACCGCGCGAGGATGAACGGGCGCGGTCCCTGCTCATCCGAAGCCGAAGAAGTGACGTGCATCGACTGGATATCGATGTAGCCGTAGTTCGCCTCGATGTTCACGGGATTGAGCACGCCCGCCTCCGGATCCGCGGCCGCGAGTTGAAGTGTATCGAGAGCTCCTGCACTGCATTCGCTGCCCGCGTCGCCTGCGCCGCCACCCCCCGTCGAGCCTTGTAGAAAGAGAGCCCCCCCCGACACGAGCTCGATGCTCCAACCGAGCGTCCAGACCGTCGTGCCTTGAGAGAGGGG
>PLIR01000394.1 GCA_003139415.1 Myxococcales bacterium
CCGCGTCCGCGCCCGCGCCTGCGCCCGCTCGCCCAACGGGCGGCTCCGTCCTCTTCGGCGACATCGCCGCGCCGAAGGGCTTCGACCCCAAGGCCACCCTCGAGGCCGCCTCCCCCGCCATCCTCTCCTGCTACGCCGATGCCCGCGCGACGCGCCCCTCCCTGCGCGGCAAGCTCCGCCTGCGCTTCGTCGTGAACGAGGGCGGCCGGGTCATCTCGGTCGACGCGGACGCGGGCGAACCCGCCTACGACGCGGCGCTTGTAGACTGCATCGGGCGCGTGCTCCGGGAGACCCCGTTCGCGAAGCCCGGTGGAACCGCGACGATCCTCGCTCCCCTCGTCCTCCGCCCTTGAAGCCATGTCGCCCGACCAGAAACTGAAAGACTCGCTCGCTCGCATCGCCGCTGGCGGGGCCGCGAAGTATCACGAGAAGAACGCCGAGCAGGGCAAGCTCTTCGCCCGCGAGCGGATCGCGCGGCTGCTCGACGCGGACTCGTTCGTCGAGGACGCGGCCCTCGCCAACGTCCTCGACGCGGAGCTGCCCTCGGACGGTGTCGTCACCGGGACGGGGCTCGTCGGGGGGCGCTGCGTGGCCGTCATGGCCAACGACTCGACCGTCAAGGCAGGGTCGTGGGGCAAGCGCACCGTGGAGAAGATCCTGCGGATCCAGGAGACGGCCACGCGGCTGCGCGTCCCCATCCTCTACCTCGTCGACAGCGCGGGGGCGCGCATCACCGACCAGGTCGAGATGTTCCCGGGGCGGCGCGGCGCCGGTCGCATCTTTTACAACCAGGTGCAGATGAGCGGCCAGGTGCCTCAGGTGTGCCTGCTCTTCGGCCCGAGCGCGGCGGGCGGCGCGTACATCCCGGCGTTCTGCGACGTCGTCGTCATGGTCGACGGCAACGCCAGCATGTACCTCGGCAGCCCGCGGATGGCCGAGATGGTCATCGGCGAGAAGGTCACGCTCGAGGAGATGGGCGGGGCCAAGATGCACTGCTCCGTCAGCGGGTGCGGCGATGTCCTCTGCAAGACCGAGGACCTTGCCATCGCGTTCGCCAAGCGGTACCTCGCCGTCATGCCCGGCCGCTTCGGAGAGGCCCCGCCGGCGGCGCCCGCGTGCGATCCGCGCCCGGGGGGCAAGCGCATCGAAGAGATCATCCCCGCGGACGAGAACAAGCCCTTCGATATGATGGCCGTCGTCCACGAGATCATCGACGAAGGCTCGTGGCTCGAGATCAAGGCGCTCTTTGCGCGCGAGGTGCTGACGGGCTTCGCGCGCATCGGCGGTCGGGTCGTCGGCATCGTGGCCAATCAGCCCAAGTGGCTCGGGGGCGTGCTCTTCGTCGACAGCGCCGACAAGGCCGCGAGGTTCATCTGGCTCTGCGACGCGTACGAGGTGCCGCTCGTCTTTCTCGCCGACGTGCCGGGCTTCATGATCGGCACGAAGGTCGAGCGGCAGGGGATCATCCGCGCAGGGGCGAAGATGATCGCCGCCGTGTCCGAGGCGACCGTGCCCAAGCTCAGCGTCGTCGTCCGCAAGGCTTACGGCGCGGGCCTCTACGCCATGTGCGGGCCCGCGTTCGAGCCCGACGCGTGCATCGCTCTGCCGACGGCGTCGATCGCCGTCATGGGGCCGCAGGCCGCCGTCAACGCCGTCTACTACAACAAGATCCAGGAGATCCCTGCGGGCCCGGAGCGCGACGCCTTCGTCGCCAAGCGGCGCGACGAGTACCGGGCCGACATCGACCTCACGAGGCTCGCGAGCGAGCTGGTGATCGACGCCGTCGTGCCCGGGGATCGGCTTCGCGCGGAGATCCGTGCGCGCCTCGAGCGTCACGTGGGGCCGGCCGCGACCCGCCCACCCAAGAAGCGCCCCGTCACGCCCGTCTGATGGGTGCACGGTCGGCCGCCGTTGCCGCCGGGTTCGTGGCCTTCGCGGGGATGCCCCGGGCCGCGGACGCGCAGACGGCGACGAGGCCCGCGCACGGAGTCGACGGCGCCGCGCTCGTCCGCCTGCTCGGCCCGCGCGCGACGAGCGCCTTCGCGGCCGGCCCGAACGGCATTGGCGCGCAGGTGCGTCTGCCCGCTGGCGTGCGCGGGGCGGACCTCGGGCTCATGGACCTCGTCCCCGGGTTCGCGCGCTTTCGGGGCTCGGCCGCGGCCGTCGTCGACTTCGCGTCGGCGCACCCGGACGTCGGCATCGAGGTGGTCCCGCCGCTTCACACCCTCCTCGACACGGCGTCTCTCTTCGTGCGAGCCAGCGCGGCGAACCTCGAGGGGCTCGACGGGTCGGGGATTCTCCTCGGCGTCGCCGATACGGGGCTCGACGTCACCCACCCGGACTTCCTCGACTCCAGCGGGCACACGCGCGTCGCCTGGCTCCTCGATCTCTCGGCCGCGCCGCTCGGCCTGCACCCGGATCTGGAGAGCCAGTTCGGCACCTCCGACGCCTCGGGCGGCAAGCTCGGGGCGGTTTGGGCGGCCGCGGACATCGACGCAGCCCTCGCGGGAGCCAGCGGGTCTTCGTCCCTTCCGCAGGACGAAGCCGGTCACGGGACGCTCGTCAGCTCGTGCGCCGCGGGCAACGGGATGGGGGGCACGTCGAAGTATCGGGGCATCGCCCCGGGCGCGACGTTGCTGCTCGCGCGCGTGGCGCCGTCAGGGACCGCGGCGATCGACCCCGACTACGTGCTCCTCGGCACGGCGTTCCTCTTCGACCGTGCCGATACGATGGGGCAGCCGGTCGTGGTCAATCTGTCGATCGGAACGGATTTCGGGCCCCACGACGGCACGCTCGCCTGGGAGCAGACGCTCGCCGGGTACGTGGGCCCCACCCACCCGGGGCGCGCGCTGGTCGCGGCGGCGGGCAACAGCGGATCCATCGCCACTACTCCCGTGCACCAGAACGTCCACGTGGATCCGGGCGCCACGATGTCCGTCCCCATCGTCACCAACGGCGCGCAGTGCGGAGGCATACAAGTGTGGGTCGCCACACGGCCCGGCGACTCGATCCGCGTCGGCCTCGACGCCCCGGATGGCACGTGGATTTCTCCCGTACCCCCCGGCCAGTCCGCCGGACACGGGACGGAAGTGGGCACCGGTCCATGCCCGAGCGGCTACAGCGCGGGCGTGTACAACGGCAGCCAGCCCCAGGGAAGCCCCGTGCCGGCGGACTCGCAGGGCGCCGTCGTCCTGTGGCAGGGGAGCTGGCCGTCCGGCACGTACGACGTCACCCTCTCGGGCTCGGGTACCGCGGACCTCTACTTCGTGGCCACGGGCGACGCGGCGGGCATTGGGCTCGGTTCGGTTGGCTTCGCGCAGGCCGTGCGCGACGCGACGATCAGCCTGCCCGCCACCAACGCGTCGATCATCAGCGTCGGCTGCACCATCAATAAGGTGGGCTGGAAGGGAATCGACGGGGTCGACGTCACGCTGCAGGTCCCCCTGTTCGACCCGACCGGCGGCACCGCCACGGGGGCTTACCGCAACGCGATCGGCGGCGAGCCGTGCTGGTTCTCCAGCGCTGGGCCCACGCTGACGGGCCTCGCCAAGCCGGACATCATGGCGCCCGGCGCCGCGATCATCGGGGCGCTCTCGCAGCAGGCCATCCCTCCCGCGACGGGCAGCATCTTCACCAACGACATGTGCGCGGACGAGACCTGCCAGCAGATCGACGGCTTCCACGTGGCCGCGTTCGGGACATCGTTCTCGGCGCCCATCGTGGCCGGCGCGATCGCCATCATGTTCCAGCACGATCCGACGCTGACCCAAGACGTGATCCTGGCCGCGCTGCAGGCCGGGGCCCACCCGCTCCGGGGCCCGGCGGTCTTCGACGATCAAGCGGGACCGGGGGAGGTCGATGTCCTCGGGGCCGTCGCGGCGATCGACCGCATCCGCGATCCCGTCTTCACGCTGCCCGTCCGGGCCCAGAGCTGGCTCACCCCGAGCGCCGAGTTCTTTCGAGCCGATGGGTCGACGCCGTTTCAAGCCATCCTCGAGCTGCGGGCGGCGCCCTCGGCCGGCGCGCAGGCCCCTCCCGCCGACGGCTTCGCGAGCGACCGGCTCGCCGGCTACACGCTCGTCGACGGGCAGACCTATCCGGGCGGAGTGCAATCGCTCGAGCGCCGCGGGCCGGGGGTGTGGGTCGCGACGGTGGCGCTGCCCGCGGGACTCGGCGGGTCGACGCTGACGCTCGGGGCGACGTTCGACGGACAGCCCATCGTCAACCAGTTCTCGGTCCCAATCGCGGTCGACGCGTGGGACGCCGAGTATCCCGCGAGCATCGCGGGAGGAGGATGCTCCGAGGCCGGGGGCCGCTCGCGCGCGGGGAGCGCGCCGGTGTTCGCGCTGCTGGCTGGGCTCTGGGTCGTCAGGGCGTCGATCGCGCGACGACCTCGAAGGGCCGCATCATCTCGTTCGCCGCGTGCTCGAGCACGTGGCAGTGCCAGACGTACCGGCCCGCGTACCCCTCGAACTTCGCGATGATGCGCGTGATGAACGTCGGGTGGGCGCGCACGGTGTCCTTCCAGCCCATCTCGCCCGCCTCCGGCGAGACGGGCGGACCCTCGAGCACCAGCTTGCCGGTCGCCATGTATTTGTCCGTGTCGAAGCTCTGGCGATCGAGTACCTGAAAGCGCACGAGATGCAGGTGGATCGGGTGCACGTCCTCGGTGAGGTTCATCAGGCTCCAGATTTCGACGGAGTCGAGCTCCGGTGTCTCCGTCACCGGCTCGTGCCAGTGCTTGTCGTTGAGCAGCATGACCATCCGCCGCTTCGTACGATCGCGGTGCTCGCTCAGGGTCAGCATGCGCGTCTTTGCGGCCGCGGAGGCGGGAATGCGCGCGACGCGGCGCAAGGTCGAAGGCAAGGGGGCCTCGCGAACGCGCGGGCCGTTCGCGACGCGAAACTGCAGGAGCTCGACGGTCTGGTTGTGCAACACGACCGTCGCGCCGCCGAGGCTCCCGAAGTCGACGATGAGGTCGGCGCGCTCTGCTGGCGCGAGCATCATCGAGGTGAGCGCCGCCGGCGCCGGCAAGAGGCCCTGGTCGGAGCCGATCTGCTGGAACGGCGCAGGTTTGGCGCCGCTGACGAACGACAGAAGGTACGTGCGCGAGTTCGACGCGTTGATGACCCGCAGCCGGTAGCGCCGCGGCTCGACGTCGAGGTACGGCCGGAGCTTACCGTTGACGAGCGTCGCGTCGCCGTTGACCTCCGAGACCCACGGCAAGTCGGCGCCAGAGGAAGGGTAGATGAGCTGTCCGTCGGCGCCGAAGAGCCGATCGAAGAGCATCACGGGGATCTCGTAGGGGCCGCGCGGGAGGGCCAGCGCGTCCTCCTCGGCGTCGCGAACGAAATAGGGGCCGAAGAGACCCGCGTACTGGTTTAGCCGCTCGATGCCCATCGCGTGGTCGTGGTACCAGAGCGTCGCGGCGTCTTGATCGTTGGGGTAATGGCTCGTCTTCGATCGACCCGGCGGGTACCAGTCCTCCGGGTAGCCGTCGCTCTCGGGCGGCACCTTCGCGCCGTGCACGTGGACGACGGCGCGCACCTGCGGCTGATCGGCCTGGGCGCCATGCAGGCTCGGATCGATCGGCAAGAAGTGGGCGGCCGGTAGCTCGTTCACCCACTCGACGAACAGCCCGCGTCCCCGGCGCGCCTCGAGGATGGGCCCGGGCACGGCCCCCTCGTAACCCCACATGCGCGTCGGCGGGAGATCACGGTGCACACGCACCTCGGTCTCGCGCATCGCGACGCGGTAGTACGGGAGCGTCTCGCCGGGCCGCAGCGGATCGGGGCGCGTTGCCGCCTGCGCCAGGACGGCGGGGATCGGAAGGGGATCGACGAACGACGCGAGAGCGTCGGGATGCAGAGGCGCGCGGAACGGCTCTGGGGCCGATGACGCGACGGTCCCCGCGCACATGCCTCCCTCGATCGGTGGCGAGGCGCCCGACGACTGGCCGGACGGCGTCTCCTCCCGGCACCCCGGAAATGATACGGGCCCGGCCACCAACGCGGCGGCCAGGCCCGTGCTCTCTCGCAAGAACGCTCGTCGGCTGAGCCGAGACACGTCGCGAGGCTACTACGACGGACGCGGGTTCTTACAGCACGCCGCCGTCGGGCAGCGCTTCGGGGACGAGCATGTTCGAGATCGGTCCGGCGATCGTGTCGAACGATCCGCCCGGCTGGATCCTCTCGCCGCCCAGCCAGTTGTCCTCGATGAACTTGAGGATCGAGGTCTGGTCGGTCAGCGTGTGGTCGA
Source organism: Myxococcales bacterium (assembly GCA_003139415.1). Classification (GTDB taxonomy): domain Bacteria; phylum Myxococcota_A; class Polyangia; order Polyangiales; family Polyangiaceae; genus Palsa-1150. The sequence continues at coordinate 6,259 of PLIR01000394.1, forward strand.
TGTAATTCTTCTTCGCGTAGGGCCCGACGACGAGGAGCGGGATGCGCGTCCCGTAGCCGCACCGGCCTTGCACCGGCCCGGCCGCTCCGCCGTCCGGCGCGACACCGTTGAGCGGCGTCGTGGGAACGCCGCCGTCGCCCTGCTGGGCGCCGGATACGCACACGCCCGTGCCGTTGAGGGCGTCCTTCGAGGCGTGCGACGGGTTGACGATCGGGGGCGCCTGGTGGTCATACCAGCCGTCCGAGTCGTCGTAGTTGAACACCACGAGGGTCGAGCTCCAGTCCGGGCTCGACTCGAGGGCGGTGATGACCTCGTTGACGAAGGTCTGCTCGTCGACCGGGTCGGAGTTGCCCGGGTGGCCATCCTGGTACGCCGGCGCCTTCAGGTAGACGACGGCCGGGAAGTTTCCGATCTTCAGCGCGTCGAAGAAGTCGTGCGTGTCGTACTGGTGGTTGGCCGCGTCGGTCGTCCCGATCGCCGCGAGGCTCGACGGGCGCGCGTGGGTCAGGTTGCGCGTCGACGCGTAGTACTGGAACGGCTCGTGGTGCGTCACGTAGTCCGCGCTATTGTACGCGAAGGGCGTCTGCGTCGGGTTCGTGAGGCGGTTGCAACCCGTCGTGCCGTTCGGGTTGACGACCGTGAGGTCGAAGCCTCCCTGGAACCATCCCCAGGTGATGTTCGCCGCGTTGAGCAGGTCGCCGATGTTC
>PLIR01000028.1 GCA_003139415.1 Myxococcales bacterium
GGCTGCCTCGTGCGTGCAGCCGATCGAGACGGGAATGAATCCCAGGACCGTGAGCATCCGCCATCGTGACATGGCACCCGCCTCCGGATGAGTCGTTTACGGACGAGCCCCGTACGGCGCCCGACCACGCACTCTTCAATCTAATATCGATTCGTCCACATGCACGACCGACCCGCCCGATTTCGTACCTCGGCCCTCGTGGCCGCCTCTTTTCCTCGAAGCTTCTCGAATTCTCGAAAGCGTTAGAGGGGGATCCGGTACCCGAACGTCAGGCTGGCTTCGAAGGCGGCGACTGAACCGGTCAATGTGGGACAGTCAAGGATCGGGTCGCATGAACTCTCGTCGGAAAAGGGCTTCTGTTTCGGCAAGACCCACCAGTCCGCACGGAACGCCAATCCGACGACGAACCGATCCGTGATGATGTAGTCGAGCCCTGCCTGAGCCCCCAGAGACAGGCCCTCCGTGCTCACGGTGACCGTGTTGTCGCCGAGCAGCGACGGAACGGCGACCAAGCCGTTGGTGGTGAAGCGGTCTGCGACAATGACCCCGCCCGCGTTCGCGCCGATCCAGCCCTGAAGCCAGCGCGTCTGCAGCGGGAAGTACCTCCCCTCCCCTCCGAGCGTGAGATAGCCGCGGGAGTGCGAGCGACTGAGGGCTGCGGTTCCCGCGTTCGGGTCGCTTGTCGGAAAAGGCGCAAAGGTGGCACCCGCGCCGATCGCCCACTCTCGGGTGGCTCGATAAAGCACGTGGACGCCCGTCATGAGGGTGGCGTCGCCGTTTCCGACGGTGCCAAGCGGGGTGCTCCCCCCGCGGTTGGACGCTGAGATGGGCGCGGTCGGAAGCGCGAGGATGCCGGCCTCGACCTCGGCGACGGTATGGCTCCGGAAGAGCAGCGTCCGATCCGAAGACTCGTCCGCGGACGCACCCGAGTCGCTCACCGCCCCGGCGGCGAGGGCGGCAGCAAAGGCGATCGCGGGAGTCTTGCGCATGCCGGCGGTCCGTAGGCTACCCCTTTCGCGATACAGTCCGCGAAGATGATGGCGATTCTTGCGCGGCTCGTGCCGCTGGCGCTGGCGGTCACGTGCGCGGCCTGCACCTCGAACGAGCCGCCGCCGGCCACACCCGCAACGCCGGCGGGGAGCCAGAACGCCGCCCGCGAGCTCGGAACGCCGGCGACGCCCGAGACGTACGAGCGCGCGTCGATGTGGGTATGCCGCCCGGACCTCCCCTCCGATGCGTGCCGCGCGGACCGCGATGCCACCGAGCTTCGCGCCGACGGCAGCTCCGTCGTCGTGCCGTTCGTGGAGGACGCGAACGCGGCGGCGGACTGCTTTTACGTCTATCCGACCGTGGATCTCGACATGGCCCCCGGCAACCATGTCGACTTCTCCGACGTCGCCCGGATGCAAGAGTGGACGTTCGGGCAGGTTGGCCGCTTTGGCGCCGTGTGCCGCATCTTCGCGCCGCTGTACCGCCAGATGACGATCGGCACCTACTTCGCCTCGCGCGAAGAGCACGAGCACCGGTTCGCCTTCGCCTACGCCGACGTCCTCTCGGCGTTCCGCTGGTTTCTGGCGCATGTCGACTCGCATCGACCGCTCGTGCTCATCGGACACTCCCAGGGCGCGCAGATCGTGGAGAAGCTCCTTCAGACGCTGTTCGACGGAGACTCGGCGGACGACCGTGCCCTGCTCGCGCGCCTGGTCGTGGCGATGCCCATCGGCGGTGACGTCCAGGTCGCCGAGGGAAGCGTCACGGGGGGCACGTTCCATCGCATCCCGCTGTGCACGTCGGGCGACGAGCTCGGGTGCGTCGTCGCGTTCGGGTCGTTCCTCCCTGCCGGCGTCAAAAGTCCCTGGCCCGGGCCGCCGCCTGCTGGGCGGCGCGCGGCGTGCGTCAATCCCGCGGACTTGAGCGGAGGGCAGCGCCACGTGCTCTCGGGGGCCACCTATCCGACCCGCTCACGTTACCGCGACGGGATGCCGGGATCAGGGATCGCCAAGACGCCCTTCGTCGTCGTGCCGGACTTCTACGCCGCGCAGTGCACGGACGGCCGCGATGGATTTCGTTACCTGGCGGTCGAGGAGGCGCGGGCACCGGGCGACGTGCGGGCGAGCCCCGTCAACCTCGACCGATCGTTGTGGCGAACGAGGCTCGGCCTCCACATCCTCGACTTCCAGCTCACGCAAGGGGACCTGATCCAGATCGTGCGGCGCAAGGTCGCGGCGATGGCCAAGCCCTAGCCCGGCGTGACCGCAGCGGGTTACAGCCACTTCGTGGCAGGGGACGTTGGCGCCGGGGCCGTGGGAGCCGAGGTGGCCGTCGGGGGCGCCGCGGGCTTCACCTCCGAGACGACCTCGCCGACGACGACCGACCGGGTGCTGTGAACAGGAGCACCTTCGGCGCGGGCGGCGAAGTCGACCTCGAACCGTCCTGCCTGCAGAAACGTGAAGGTCGTCCGGTAGGTGCCAGTGCCGTCGTCGAAGGCGGGCAGCTCGGTGCCCTGGGTGATGCCCGGACCCGCGATGCGGAAATGGGCGCCGTCGAGCCGCGAGCGTGAGGCCGACGAGCCCGCGACGCGCGCGGAGAAGTCGACGGGCTGGCCGACGCTGGGCCGCGTCGTCGACACGTCGACGGCGATGCGCGAAGGGGCGACCGTGGCGCTCGACGCGGACACTGCCGTGGGCACGCGCGACGCCGATGCTCGCGGCGCCTCGACGTCGAGCGGAGGCAGGGGGGCGACCGGGTCGGCGACCGGCGCGTTGGCGAGCTCGCGCGCGACCTCCACGCTCTCCTTCTGCGGCTCGGGCGGCCCACCGTGAACGCCGCCACGTCCCAGCGACCCGACGCGCCACGCGACGAGCGCCATCCCCGACATCCCGACCAGAAAACAAAGCGCGACAAGGAGCGAACCGTGAAGCGACGCCGACCCCTGGGCCTGCGCCTGCGGAGCCACCGTCGGGGTCGCGGCCATCGGCGCCATCGGCGTGGCAAGCGCCGGCGAGTCCCCCGCCAAGGTGGCGTCGACCGACGAGGGCGGCTTGCTCGGCGTCGCCGCGTGAATCCTCTTCTCGAAGTCACTCGACGGGGCCCACTTCGTCGTCGTCGCGCCGGGCGCGACCAACCCGGTGGGCGCCAGGCGATGGTCGACGATCTCCGTGCGGACCTCCGTCCGACCCTCCGCCGCTGCAAGGCCCTGCATGGCGGCCGCCGCGGGAGCCTCGATCGACGTCGACGCCGGGGCAGCCCGCGCTGGCCCGGCCGGATCGAGGGCGACCTGCTGCGTGCGCTGCAGCGACGGCAACTGCACCGCGCTGGGCTGCGACCCGCGCGCGCCGCCCAGCATCGCGCGTCGCGTCAGGATCTCCTGGGCGCTCATGCCGCTGGCGATGGCGGCGTCGAGGAGATCGCGTCCGAACGCCCGACCGTCGGGTGCGCGGTCGCTCGCCTTCTTCGAGAGGTTGCGCATCACCGCGGCCGCGACCGGCTCCGGGACGTACGCGGACCGCGCGAGGCTGCGAAGGTCGTCCGGCGGGTCGTGGATCTGCTGCACGAGGAGGGCGACCGCTTGCTCCGCGTCGAACGGGGGCCGGCCCGCGAGCATCTGGTACAGCATCGTGGCGATGGAGTAGACGTCGCCCTCGGGGCCCACTTGGTCGCCGCGCGCGCCCTCCGGCGAGATGTAGCGCGCGGTGCCGAAGATGAGCCCCGCCGCCGTCGCCATCGATTGCTCGCCCCAGTCGAGGCGGGCGATGCCGAAGTCGAGCACCTTGACGAAGTCGGGATCGTCGGCCCGGTTCACGAGCATCACGTTCTCGGGTTTGAGATCGCGGTGCACGACGCCCTGCGCGTGCCCCTCGCCGGCGGCGTCGCAGAGCTGCAGCGCGATGTGCAGCGCGCGCGGCAGTGGTAGCGCGCCGCCCGCCGCCCCCAGCGCGCTCTGGAGCGACATGCCGTCGAGGTACTCCATCACGATGTACATCGCGCCGTCGGGCAGCTGCCCGGCGAGAAGGACGTGCACGACGTTGGGGTGGGCGAGGCGCGACGCGACCTTGGCCTCGCGGTGAAAGCGCGTCACGAGCGTCTGGTTCGACGACAGCTCCTGGTGCAGGACCTTCACGGCGACGTCGCGGTCGATGCCTTTCTGGAAGGCACGGTAGACGCGGCCCATCGCGCCGATGCCGACGAGCTGGCGGATCTCGATGTGGCCGAGGATCTCGCGGCTCAGGTAAGGATCGGTCGCGGCCGCGGCCGCGATGGCGCCGCGCGACGTGGTGAGCGGGGCGCCGTCGAGCGAGCAAAAAAGGGCATCGACCGGGTAGTGTTTGCCGCAAGAAGGACAGGTCTTCGGCGCGTCGGCGCGCGGCGCCACGTCACGGCGCTCTGCTTCGCCGGGACGCTCTACGTGCCGCTCGACCTCGGACGTCACGCGTCCATCGTACCTCGGGCCACCCCCTGCGGGCGAGGGCGGCCCCTGCTAGAGTCGCGGCCTCCACCGTGACCGAAGGCGAGCCCCAGCAATCCAGCCCGGCGACGTGGTCGCTGAAGCTGCCTCAGTTCGAGGGCCCGCTCGATCTGCTGCTGCACCTTTGTCAGCAACATCAGCTCGACATCCTGAACATCCCCATCGCGTTCGTGACCGAGAAGTACCTCGAGTACCTGGACGTGATGCGCTTGATGGACCTCGACGTGGTCGCCGAGTACCTCGTCATGGCCGCTACGCTCGCGCACATCAAGTCCAAGATGCTGCTGCCCGCGCCGCCGCCGGGCCAGGACGACGACGACGCGTCGCCCGAGGACGAGATGGACCCGCGCGAGGCGCTGATCCGGCGGCTTCTCGAGTACCAGAAGTACAAGCTCGCCGGCGAGCAGCTCGCGGCACGCGGGGTGGCGGGCCGGGATGTCTTCGGCCGCGGCATGCCCGACGAGGTCGCCCAGGCCGTGACCCTCGCTCCCCTGGCGGAGGTCCCGCTGTTCACGCTGGTCGAAGCGTTCCAACGGGTGCTCGATCGCAGCAAGGTCAAGCTCTCGCACGACATCGTGGCGGATCGCATCAGCCTGAGCGATCGTATCGGCGAGCTCGCCGACGTGCTCGCGCAACGAAAGCGGCTCGCGTTCGAGGAGATGTTCCAAGGCCTGGCGACGAAGTTCGACCTGGTCATCACGTTCCTTGCCCTGCTGGAGATGACTCGACTCAAGATGACGCGCTTGTTTCAGAGCGAACCGCTCGGACCTCTTTACGTCGAGCTCGCGGCCACCGAGGGCGGCTCCGAGCCCACCGCCGGCGCCACCGAGGAGCCCGAGTCGTGATCCGCAAGGCGGGCGGCAAAAAGAAAGGCGCCTCGGGGACGGGCGGCGCCAACGAAACGGGCGAGCCCCTCCAGCGGGAGCTCGATCTGCCCGAGCTGTCCGGCGCGCCCGTCGCTCCGGATCGCGAGACGGAGCCGGGTGGCCAACTCCCCGTCGAGGAGGCGGAGGAGGCTCCCCAAGCAGAGGGGGCTCCCCAAGACGAGGCTCCCAAAGAGGCCGAGGCCGCCGACGAAGGCGACGGCGAAATCGAGCAAGCGCAGGCGCTCACCCGAGACCACCTTCGCGGCTTGCTCGAGGCGCTGGTGTTCGCGAGCGACAAGCCCATCACGTCCAAGGAGCTCGCGCGGCTGGCGTCGGCCCCGCTCAAGTCGGTGAAGGAGCTCATGGACGAGCTTCACACGATCTACGCGAAGAACGGCGTCACGCTCGACGAGGTGGCCGGAGGCTGGATGTTTCGCACGGCCCCGCGGTACGCGCCGTTCGTGCGGGAGCTCGCGGGAGGGCGGCCGGTGCGGTTGTCGCGAGCGCAGATCGAGACGCTCGCCATCGCGGCGTATCGGCAGCCGATCACGCGGCCCGAGATCGACGAGATCCGGGGGGTCGACAGCGGCGCCACCCTCAAGCTCTTGCTCGAGCGCGATCTGATCCGCATCCTCGGGAAGAAGGACGAACCGGGGCGGCCGATCCTCTACGGGACGACGACGCAGTTTCTCGAGTTCTTCGGGCTCAAGTCGCTGAAGGACTTGCCCGCGCTGCGCGAGTTCACGGAGCTGTCGGACGACTCGCGCCGGACGGCCGAGGCGGAACTCGGCGAGGTGCTGCCCGACGTGACGAAGGTGCCGAACGACCTCGAGGTCCACGACACGCTACCGCCTCCCCCGGCCGAAGACAGCGTCAGCGATCTCGACGCAGTACCCGACGGCGTCGACCGGCCCCGCGAATACGCCGAGGAAGACGAAGACCGATAACTCGAGAAAACCGCCAGGACGCCAGGGATCGCCAGAGGAGTCGACGAGGGCCGATACCCTTCCGATCACGGCTCTTTTCCCTGGCGTCTTGTGGCGTCCTGGCGGTTTCACATCTTCGATCGCTCACGGCCGCACTCTTCGCCAAGCCGTTCGAGCAGCCAGCGGGCTGCGGGGCCCGGCGGCTCGGCCGTTCTGTGCAGCGCGAAGAGGACGGCCTCGAACGTCTTGGAGCCCACCTCCTCGAGGTGAAGCCGTACGAGCCGCTTCTTGGCCAGGTCGTCGGCCACCACGTGCAGCGGCATCCCTCCCCAGCCGAGCCCCGCGCGGAGCAGCGCGTGCTTGGCCGTCAGGTCGAGCACCCGCCAGCGGCGCCGGCTGAAGACCCCGATCTCGTATTCGGCCGAGAGGCGGCTGCGATCGGCCAGCACGATCTGCACGTGATCGCGAACGACGTGCGCCGGGAGGGGGCCGCGCACGCGGGCGAGCGGGTGGGTCTTGGCCGCCACGTGCAGAATCGAGACGCGCGCGAGCGGCCGTCGCTCGACACCGTCGGGCCACTGCGGCACGGCCGCGCCGATACCGACCGAGCACGCTCCGCTTGCCACCAGCTCGGCGACCGCCCCGAGCGCCTCCGTGTGCAGCGTCAGCGACACCGTCGGAAAGCGATCGCGGAAGGCGCGCAATGCAGCCACGAGCGCCGGCAGCGGGAACACGTGATCGACCGCGAGACCCAGGCGCGGCTCTACCCCTTGCACGATCCCGTGCGCCCTCGCACGGAGGCGGTCGACCTGCGAACACACGGCGCGCGCCTCGGCGGCGAGCTCCTCGCCCGCGGGCGTGAGCACCGGCTTGCGCCCCCCGCGATCGAAGAGCGCCACCCCGAGCTGGCGCTCGAGGTTCCCGATCCCGTAGCTGACGGCGGACTGAGCGCGCCGCAGCGCCCGCGCCGCGGCCGAGAAACCGCCAGCGTCGAGCACGGCGAGAAACAGCCGTAGCTGGTCGAGCGTCAGGCCTTCTGCGGTGGGGGGTCCATCCATCATGAGATCCGATTGTACACATCGAACTTTCATCGCTTCCAAGGATGCTTCGGTCGACCTAACTTCGATCGCACGGAGGCAATCACATGACGACCTACACGATCGACAACTCGCACTCGGATATCGGCTTCAACGTCCGCCACATGGTGTTCGCCAAAGTACGTGGACACTTCACCCAGTGGACGGCCGAGCTCGCGTTCGACCCCACCGACCCCACCAAGTCGTCGGTCGAGGCGTCGATCGACGTCGGCAGCATCGACACCCGCGAGGAGAAGCGCGACGGGCACCTCAAGTCGCCCGACTTCTTCGACGTGGCTAAGTTCCCGAAGATGACGTTCAAGGGCAAGAAGGTCGAGAGCGCCGGCAGCAAGAAATACAAGCTCACGGGCGATCTCACGATCCGCGACGTGACCCGGCCGGTCGTGCTCGACGTCGAAGAGCTCGGTCGAGGCAAGGATCCGTGGGGCAACGAACGGGTCGCCTTCGCCGCGAAGACGGCGATCGAGCGCAGCGATTTCGGCCTCAAGTGGAACCAGGCGCTCGAGACCGGCGGCGTGCTGGTGGGCGAGAAGGTCGAGATCGAGATCGACGTCGAGGCGGTCGTCAAGGCCTGAGCTGCGGCCTGCCGCGAAGCGCGAAGCGAAAGGGTTCACCCGATGATCACCGTCCGAAAGGCCGCCGAGCGCGGCCGCAGTCACACCGATTGGCTCGAGAGCCGCCACACGTTCTCGTTCGCCGAGTACGCCGATCCGGCGCACATGGGCTTCGGACGGCTGCGGGTCATCAACGACGATGTCGTGGCGCCCGGGCGCGGCTTCGGGCGGCACCCGCATCGCGACATGGAGATCCTGTCGTACGTGCTCGACGGCGCGCTCGAGCACGGCGACAGCATGGGCAACGGCTCGATCATCCGGCCGGGCGATGTGCAGCGCATGACCGCGGGCACGGGCGTGGTCCATAGCGAGCGCAATGCCTCGCCGGAGACGCCAGTGCACTTCTTGCAGATATGGATCGAACCGGAGGCTCGCGGGCTTTCGCCCGGCTACGAGCAGAAGGCGTTTCCCGCCGAGACGACGCACAACGCCCTGCGGCTGGTCGCGAGCCGCGACGGGCGCGACGGCTCGGTGACCGTCCACCAGGACGTCAACGTCTACGCGACGCGCCTCGATCCGGGCGCGCGCGTCGAGCTGCACCTCGTGGCCGGCAGGCGTGCCTGGGTCCAGGTAGCGCGCGGCGAAGCGGAGCTGGGCGGCCAGGCCCTCGTCACTGGCGACGGCGCCTCCATCGAGCGGGAGGCCGTCGTGACGCTCGAGGGCGGCGTCACCCCCGCGGAGGTTCTGCTGTTCGACCTAGCCTAGGCGAGCGCCTGCCCTGCGGCCTCGATGGTGGCGTCGATGTCGTCGGCGCTGTGGGCGGCGCTCACGAACGCGGCCTCGAACTGGGCCGGCGGCCAATAAAAGCCGCGCTCGAGCATGCCGCCGTGCCACCGGGCGAACGCCTCGGTGTCGGCGCTCTTCGCGTCGGACCAGGCCTTCACCGGCCCCTCGCGGAAGAACAGCGTGATCATCGAGCCGACGCGCTGCACGCACGCGCGCGCCTTGCGCTCGGCGATGGCGCGGACGAGGCCTTGCTCGAGGCGCGCCGTCAACGCCTCGAGCCGCTCGTACATCGGCGCGTCGAGCCGCTCGAGCGTGGCGAGCCCCGCGCTCACCGCCACCGGATTGCCGCTCAGAGTGCCCGCCTGGTACACGGGGCCGAGCGGGGACACTTGCTCCATGACCGCGCGCCGGCCGCCATAGGCCGCGAGCGGCATCCCTCCCCCGATGATCTTCCCGAGGCACGTCAAGTCCGGACGCACGCCAGCGCGCTGCTGCATGCCGCCCGGCGCAACGCGGCAGCCTGTCATCACTTCGTCGAAGACAGACAGGGCGCCGGCGCGCGTGCACCCCTCGACGATGGCCTGCAGAAAGCCCGGGCCCGGCGGCACGACGCCCATGTTTCCGACGACCGGCTCCACGATGACCGCGGCGATGTCCGAACCGCGCGCCGCGAAGAGCGCCTGCAGAGCGCCGACGTCGTTGAAGGGAAGCGTCGCCGTGTTCGCGGCCGTCGCCGCCGGCACCCCCGCGGAGTCGGGCACGCCGAACGTCGCCGCGCCGCTGCCCGCCTTGACCAGCAGGAAATCGGCGTGGCCGTGGTAGCAACCTTCGAACTTGACGATTACGTCTCGCTTCGTGAACCCGCGGGCGACGCGCAGCGCGGCCATCGTCGCCTCGGTGCCGCTCGAGACGGCGCGCATCATCTCGATCGACGGGTACAGGGAACAGATCTTCTCCGCGAACCGGACCTCGAGCTCCGTGGGCGCGCCGTAGCTGGTGCCGCGCGAGGCCGCCTCGACGATCGCCTCGACGACCGCCGGGTGCGCGTGGCCGAGGATCANNAACACCGGCGTGCCGCCGACGGCCCGGAAGGCCCTGACGGGGCTGTTCACGCCTCCGGGGATGACGCGCGCTGCGCGCTGGAACAGGGACTGCGATATCGGATCGGACATGGCGGGCGCTCCGGGCACGGACCTCGACGTTCAGCGGGAAGGCGCGGGGGCGGGCGGGACCTCGGCCGAGTGCGCATGCCACGAGTGCATGCTGATCGCGAGCGTGGCGACCATGACGACGACGCCGACGGCGAGCGCCACGATCCAGCCGACGGGGACCTTGGCGGCGACGACGTACTCGAGGCCGGCGTCGAGCGGCG
>PLIR01000463.1:0-6252 GCA_003139415.1 Myxococcales bacterium
CGACGACGAACTTCGCGAAGCCGGGGAGAACGAAGATGCCGTTCTTCTTGAGCTCCTTGTGGCCCACCGACACGAGCGTCTCCACCACCGTTTTCACGTGTTTGCGAGAGATCTCCTCGCCGCCGATCGCGTCGGTCACTGCCTGCAGGACCGCGCTCTTCGAGAGAGGTTTGCCGTTCGCCTTCTTCGCCGTGCTCGATTTCGCCATGTTCGACGCTCCCTTATCCCCGCTAGAAGAGCGCTCTCGCGCCCGAATGGTCAACAAAGAAACACACAAGAAAAGGAGCTCCCCACCGGATTTGGTCGTGAAATGCGCCCTAGGCACCCATCCGGATGGCTGCCCACATGAGGCCGAGTACCGCGACCGCGACCGCGCCCATCGGCAGCGGCCCTGTCACGAAGTACGGGTAAATCATGAGCGCTACCCCCGCGAGCATCTGCGGGAATCGCCGCTGCCGCCTGCCGTAGGTGAAGCACACGAAGCCGACGCACCCGATCGCGAGCGACAGGAGCAAGGAGCTCGTGTCGAAGTGCAGCGAGTTGGCGTCGAGATCCATGCTGCAGAGCTAGTATAGCCCGCGAGGACGCTCCGGACCTCGCGCACGGCCATGGCCTCGGCTCCCTGGACTCGAACGGCGTTGAGGGTCATAGCGGCCGGCTACCTGGCTGGGGTCTGGCTCGACGGGACGGGGACCACGCTCGCGTCGCGCGCTCTGCCGCGTACGGCGAACTACTTCCTGCAGGTGGCGGCCCTCTTTCCACGCGCCGCGACGATGTCGATCGACTACCGAGCCGAGGGGTGGGTCTGCCGAGATCACAAGTGGGAGGAGCTCGACGCGCGGCCGTACTTCCCGATCGACCCGAACGACAAGGAGAACCGTTTCCAGCGCGTCATGCACTTCTTCCGTCAGGACGAGACCACGATGCACGCGCTCGACGGCTACCTCGTCGACGCGCACGGCGCGGGCGCCCATGACGACGGGATCGCGCGCGACGCGGCCCTCGGCGGAGTGCGGCTCTTGAGCCTGCGGATCCCCCTGCCGAAGCCCGGCGACGCGCTCGAGCCATCACGCCGACGACCGCTGCCCGACTACCCGGAAGAAGAGCGCCACGTTTTTTATCACACGCCCCGCTCGACGATCGCGACGCGGTGCTCGGCCGCGGGGAGCCCGGAGTGATCCCCGGATGGAGCGCCGTATCGGACTGGCTCGAAGAGCCGGTCGCCGAGCTGCGCCTCGAAATCGTCCGCGTCGCCGCTCCCCTCGCGGTCCTCGGCTTCATGTCGGGCAGGCTCGTGCACGCGGACGAATGGATCGGCGACGCGGGGTTTCGCGTCCCGGACCTCGAGGGCAAGCAGGGCTGGGCGCAGCCGCTCTTCGTGCCGGCGTTGCCCTCGGGGGCGGCTTGGGCGGTCGCCGTCCTGATGGTCGCCGCGGGCCTCGCGTGCTGCGTCGGGTGGAAGACGAGAAAGAGCGCGATCGTGTTCGCGTCGACGCTCGCGTTCGTGGCCGTGTCCGACCGGCTCGCCGCGTTCACCGTCAGCAAGCTGTCTCCGGCCGTGATGCTCGCGGTCGCCGCGGGGCCGGCCGGCAGCCGCTTCGGCGTCGACGCGTGGCTCGCGCGAAGGGCCGGGGCACCACCCGCTCCTGCGCGCCGGAGCCTGGGAAACGTACGGTTCCTGCAGCTCCTCGTCGTGACGATCTACAGCGCGTCCGGCATCGCCAAGGCCCGCGGCGACTGGCTGTCCGAGCCGCTCGTGCTCTGGTCGCACTTGCACGACAGCTACCAGACGCGCCTCGCCTTCGCCCTCGCGTCGGTCCTGCCGGCGTGGACGTGGACCCTGTTTCAGGGGCTGGTGCTGTCGTTCGAGGTCTTCTCGCCGCTATGGTTCGGGATGCCCAGGACCCGCCCGTGGGCGATGCTGTTCGGCCTCGGCATGCACGCCATGATCGGGCTGCTCTTCGGACCGGTCATATGGTTCGCGCTGCTGATGATGACGCTGCTCGTCGCGGGCTACCTGCCCGATCCGCTGATCGCGCGCATCGAGCGGGCCCTCGCGCCGCCCGCGCGTTGAGGCGAGGGGCGTCCGGCGGGCGTCAGCGCGAGAAGGTCCAAGGTCGGAAGAAAGAGGCTAAGGAAGGGAGAGCCTCGGACCAGGCGACCGAATGTCACGCGGGCCGCCGCCTGGGCAACTTTTCGGTACATGCGCTAGCGTCGGCCGCCAGAATGAAGACGAGGCGCCTAGGCTTTCTGGGGGCGGGGAACATGAGCGGGGCGCTCATCAAGGGGCTGCTCCACGCAAAGGTCCCCGGCTCGCAGATCATGGCCAGCGACGCCAAGGTCGAGCGGCTCGAGCAGCTCCGGGCGGCGCACGGCATCCGCACGACGACGGACAACCATGTCCTCGTGCGCGAGTCGGACGTGGTCGTGCTGGGGGTCAAGCCGCAGGTCATCGACAGGGTGCTCACGGAGATCGGAGCGGACGTGCGCGCCGATCAGCTCGTGGTGTCCGTGGCGGCGGGGGTTCCCATCGACGCGCTCGAGGCGCGCCTCGCGCCGGGGTCTCGGGTCGTCCGGGCCATGCCCAATACGCCGGCCACCGTGCAGGCGGGGGGNNGTCACGGGCCTGAGCGGCAGCGGCCCGGCCTACGTGATGCTCATCATCGAGGCCCTCGCCGACGGCGGGGTGAAGGTGGGACTGCACCGCGACACGGCGCTGCTGCTGGCGGCGCAGACGGTGTTCGGATCGGCGCAGCTGCTGCTGGAGACGGGCGAACACCCCGGACGGCTCAAGGACATGGTGACGAGCCCGGGCGGCACGGCNNCCTCGTCCTCGTCGTCGTCCTTCGACGCGTTGACCGTGTCGCCCACGATGTAGAGGGGCCGACGCTTCACCTCCTCGTAGATGCGGCCGATGTACTCGCCCAGGATGCCGATCATCAAGAGCTGCACGCTCGCGAAGATCGCGACGAGGACGACGATGAACGTCCAGCCGGGCACCGTCCGTTGGAGCACGTACTTGGAGAGCAGGGCCCAGACGACGATGCCGACGGACGCGGTGCTCATCGCGACGCCCAGGTACGTCGAGAAGCGAAGGGGCAGGATGCTGAAGCTCGTGATCCCGTCGAGGGCGAAGCGAATCATCTTCCGGAGCGGGTACTTCGTCTCGCCCGCGTAGCGACCCGGCCGGTCGTACGGCACGTCCGTCTGCTTGAAGCCAACCCACGCCACCATTCCGCGTACGAAGCGGTGCGCCTCGCGGAGCTCGCGGAGCGCGACGACGACGCGCCGGCTCATCAGCCGGAAGTCGCCCGCGTCGAGGGGCACCTCGATCGGGATCATGAGCGCGAAGAGCCGGTAGAACCACCGCGCCGTCACGACCTTGAACCATGTCTCGCCGGCGCGGCTCCGCCTCCGCCCGTAGACGACGTCGTAGCCCTCGCGCCAGCGCGCGACCATCTCGAGGACGACCTCCGGCGGATCCTGCAGATCGCCGTCCATCACGACCACGGCCGCCCCCCGGGCGTAGTCCATACCCGCAGTGATGGCGGCCTGGTGACCGAAGTTGCGCGAAAACGAGAGCACGCGATAGCGCGGGTCGTCCGCCGCCAGGCCTCGCAGTAGCTCCATGGATCGGTCGCGCGATCCGTCGTTGACGAAGAGGACCTCGACATCCAGCATCAGCGTGCCGAGAAACGCCTGCAGGCGCCCGTGCAGCTCGGGGATGACGTCCTCTTCGTTGTAGATCGGGAGAACGAGCGTGAGCGTCGGCCGCGGCGCCGTCACTTGGAGATGACGTCGGCGTACGTCACGAATGCGATCAGTGTCAACAGCATCAGCAAGCCGACGGCGTGCACCCGCGCCTCGATCTTCGCGTCGAGCTTTCGCCGGGACACGGCCTCGGCGCCCAGAAAGAGGAGACGACCGCCGTCGAGCGCCGGAAACGGGAGGAGGTTGAAGGCGCCGAGATACGCGCTCAGCATCCCGAGAAACTGCAAGAGAACGCCCGGCCCGATGCGCGCCTGCTTGGCCGTCTCCTTGACGATCCCCACCGGCCCGTTGACCTGCAGCTTCTCCTTGCCGGCGAGCACCCGGCCGATGGCGAGGACGTTCTCGTAGACGAAGAGCGGCGGGGCGACGACGCTCATCCGAGCGGCCTCGGGCACGGTGACCGGCTCGACGTGGGTGGGCATGCGGACGTGGATCAGCCCTTCGCCCTTGTCGCCCTCCGGCGTCACCGTCTTGTGCAGCGTCTGGCCGCCGCGCTCGACCGCGATGTCGACGGGCTCGCCGGGGTGCACGCTGACCGCCTTGCGAAGCTCCTTCCAGTTGTGCACGTCCTCGCCGTTCACCGAGAGCACGCGGTCGCCCGTCGCCATCCCGGCCACGAGCGCGGGCCCGGCCTCCACGACGACACGCATGGTCGCGTCCTCCGGCACCTCTTTGCCGCCGATGAGCAGGCCGAAGAAGATGAGGATCGACGCGAAGAAGTAGTTGGTGAGCGGGCCGGCCGCGATCGTCACGGCGCGCGCCCAGAGCGAGGCGTTCGCGTAGCTGCCCGGATCCCTGGGATCCGTCTCCTCGTACGGGTTCATGCCCGCGATCTGCACGTATGCGAGAAACGGGATGAGGGCTACCTGGTAGACCGTCTCGCTCTCCTTGGGCTGGTGGCGCCACACCGTGGGGCCGAAGCCGATGCTGAAGCGTACGACCCGCATGCCGAACCGGCGCGCCGCGACGTAGTGCCCGGTCTCGTGCACGACCATCAGGACGGCGAGCCCCAGGATGGCCACGAGATAGATGGCGATCGACATCTGCCATGAACTCTAAAACGCCTGGGCGCGCCGCGCCATTGAGGCGCGAGCCCCGCTTTCCGGTTGCGCTTCGCTGCCGCATCCGGCAGGGTTTCGCGTCCATGACGCGCTCGAGCACACGCTTGCCCGGGTTCACGCGAGCCGCGCTCGCGGCGTTGCTCGGCCTTGCGGTCGCGACGCTCGCGCTCCCGGCGCGCGCGGACGACACCATCCAGCGCCCCGGCGACCATCCCGCCTACAACGTGGAGGTCGAGCCGCATCTCTTGCTCGGCTCGGACGACGTCTACGCGTACGGAGGCTGGGGCCTCGGTGTGCGCTTCGCGATCCCGATCGTGGACAACGGATTCGTCACGACGATCAACAACAGCGTCGCCATCTCGTTCGGCCTCGACATCGTCCACTACGACGGCTGCTGGTACAACGGCAACTGCTCCGCGACGTACTTCGACTTCCCCGTCGTGATGCAGTGGAACTTCTACGTCGCGCGGCGCTGGAGCGTCTTCGGCGAGCCGGGGATCGTGATCTACCACGGCTTCTTCTCCAACTGCCCCGACGGCGAGACCTGTCCGAACGGCCGCCCCAACGGCAACGACGTCGGCGTGGAGCCTGCGATCTACATCGGCGGCCGCTATTACCTGACCGACAAGGTGACGCTCACGGCACGCATCGGCTTCCCATCGTTCTCGTTCGGCGTCTCGTTCCTCCCGTAGAGCAGAGGGCCGGGGCCCGTGCTACCAGAGGCGCCCATCATGTCGAACACGCCCAGCAGAGTTGGCTCCGGGGGACCGGGGGGGGGAGCACCGGGAGGGGTCGGCCCGGGGGTCGGCCACGCCGCGGTCCAGCTCAAGGGAGGGGCCGCCATCCTGGCTCCGGTCTCGTCCTTCCCGAACGGCGTGCCGGGCAACGCACTCGTGCTCCTGCCGATCAACGCCGCGGGGACGCCGGTCGAAAAGAAGATCGTCGACGGGCCCGTGGCGCTCCAGATGGACGAAGTCTGGAAGCTTCTCGGCTTCAACGGCCCCGCCGTTCAGGTCCAGGACGAGCAAGGGCGCCCCATCGCGATCGGCCTGGAGGACTTGCTCGGCGGCCTCGAAAAGCACTGGAACGACGCGCCGGACGATCTCGGCCGCGGCCGGATCTTCGCCCAGGAGCTCATGAAGTACGGCCGCCACGAGAAGGCCGAGAAGGTGCTCGCGAAGGTGGTCGCGCTCGGAGGCGATGGCGAGGACTGGCTCGGCCTCGGCGTGTCGCAGCTCGCGCAGAAGCGCCTCGACAAGGCCGAGGCGACGCTGCGCGGCGCCCAGAACCTGCTGAAGGACTCTCCGTTCCCCAGCCTGCACCTCGCCAAGCTGATGAAGGAAAAGGGCGATCGAAAGGCCGAGCGCGAGTGCGTCGAGCGCGCCATCCAGATCGACAACAACTCGGTCGATGCCTGGGC
>PLIR01000463.1:6267-14414 GCA_003139415.1 Myxococcales bacterium
GACGAGAAGGCGCGCGAGCGCGCCGTAGCCTTCGCGAAGCTCGCGGTCGAGCGGGCGCCCGGCGATCCCCTGGCGCTGCTGTGTCTCTCGGCGCTCTACGGCCAGGGTGGCAAGGTCGACGAGGTCGTGAAGCTCCTCGCGCCGCACGAGGCGCTCATGCTGCGCGACGTGCGCGTGGCTCACAACTACTTCGAGGCGCTGTTCCAGCTGCGCGACATCTCGAAGGTCACCGCCCTCCTCAACAAGCTCGCGACGAGCCAGGTGCGCGAGGTCAAGCAGTTCGCGATCGATCGATCGCGCGCGGTCTCGCAGATGCTCGCCCAGCAACAGCAGCAGCTCGCGGCCGCGGCGAAGCCGGCTTGACCTGGGTCTGGGCGGAGCGCGCCTCCACCCTCGGCGGCCGGCGAGGACCGTCAGACGCGGTTGCGGTCGTATAGGATCCGCAGGCCCACGAGGGTGAGCTCGTCGTCCACCTGCGAGATCGTCCGCGACAGCGGGGCGATGAGCGACGCGAGGCCGCCGGTCGCGATGACGGCGCACGAGTACCCGAGCTCGGCCAGGATCCGATCGACCAGACCGTCGACGAGCCCGACGTACCCGTAGACGATGCCCGATTGCATGGCGTGGACGGTGTTGCGGCCGACCACCTTCGGCGGCTTGGCGATCTCCACGCGCGACAGCTTGGCCGCGCGCGTGAAGAGCGCGTCGGCGCTGATCTGCAGGCCCGGAGCGAGGACGCCGCCGAGGTATTCGCCGCGCGGCGTCACGACGTCGAAGTTCGTCGACGTGCCGAAGTCGACGACGATGACGCCGCCTTTGGCGCGGTCGTAGCCGGCGACGGCGTCGGCGATGCGGTCGGCGCCGACCTCGCGCGGGTTCTCGATGAGGATCGCCATCCCCGTCCGGATCCCGGGGCCGACGACGATCGCGTCGAGCCCGAAGCTGCCCTTCACGAGGCGGAGCATGGGCTCCGTCAACGGCGGGACGACGCACGCCAGGACGGCCGAATCGACCTGCTTCGTCGCGACGCCGCTCATCTCGAGCAAAGAGCGCAACGCGACGGCGTACTCGTCCGACGTGCGGCCACGCACGCTCTCCACGCGAAACTTGTGCACGAGCTTCTCGCCCTCGAAGAGCCCGTAGACGATGTTCGTGTTGCCGACGTCGATCGCGAGCAGCATGGCGCGGAGAGCCTACGCCCGATTGGCGTCTGCCTCACTCTGGTTGTCGCGCTACCCCATGGCCCCCATGCGGGGAACGACTCCACCGCTCAGGGGGCGTCCTCGACCGTCACCGCGCGCACGACGTCGCCTTCAGCCACGGCGTTCCAGTCGCCCTCGGCCCGGCCAACCCACGAGTATTGCCCGTCGAGGCGGGGGGAGCGCTCGAGCGTCACGAAGATCTGACTCGACCCCGTGTCGCGCCCCGCCAACGCGACGCCCACGTCGAGCGGGCCGAACGTCGTCGGCGACGTCTCGCAGCGGAGCGACGCGCCGGACCCGCCGTACCCATCCCCGCCCCGATCTCCGAACTGCACCACGAAGCCCGGGACCACGCGATGCACCACGATCCCGGTAAAGAACCCCGACCGCGCGAGGGCGACGAGCCGCGTCGCCGCCAACGGCGCGAGGGCGGGATCGAAGCGCACGGCCAGCGGCCCCGCATCGAGGTCGAACACCACGCGAACGGGACGCGCGATGGCATGGCCGATCTCGGGGGCCGGCGTGGCGGCGACCAGGCTCGCGCAAGCCACGTCCTTGTCGCCTGCCGCCGCGAGCGCGCGCGCGGCTCTCTCCCGCATCGTCGCGTTGGCGTCGTGGCACGCCGCGACGGCGAACGCGCGCCCCTCCGGGATCCCCGCCGCGAGGCCCGCATCGATCAGGGCGCCACGAGTCTCGACGAGATCCTCGGCCCACGGGTGCGCCAGCGCCCCCCGCAGGGCGGCGGCCACCGAGCGATCCAGCTCGCGGGCAGGGTGCGCGGTGGGCGGGGGCGAGGCGGGGTCCAGCGCCGCCCGCCGCTCGCTCTCGGCCAGCACGAAGACACGCTCCGGATGCGCCTGGATCAGGGCCGCCGCCGTCGCGACCACGCCCGGCTCGGGGGCCGAGAGCGCCGTTGCGATGGCCGACAGCGCGGCATCACCGAGCTCGGGGTGCCGGGACACCATCGCCAGCGCCGCTTCGCGGACGCGAACGTGCGCGCTCCGGAGGCGGTCCTGCCACGCCAGGCGTCGCCCCTTGACCAAGGGTCCCCGATCCAGAGACGCGAGCAGCGCGCGCTCCCCCGCCTCGCCGTCGGCGACGTCGCAGCTGGCGAGGATGTCGGCGTCCCACTTGCCCCTCGCCAGCTTGACCGCGGCCGCGCAGCGTCCCTGCGAGAGGCGGCGAAGCAAGGCGGGATCCGCGTCCTTCGGCCGATCGAGACGCGCCAGCGACCAGAGGGCCGGCTCCATGGAGGGAGGGGGATCGTCGCTGGTGTCGCTCACGGCCGCGACGACGACCTCGAAGCGATCGCCCGACAGCGCCTGCCCGCGGTCGGGGACGAGCGCGCCCAGAGCGTCGGCGAGCCCCCTCTGCCCCGCCGGCCCCGCGCGCCCGAGCCCGTGCGCCGCCTCGACGCGCTCGGGAGGGGTGAACTCGTCCGACGTGAGAATGCGCGACAGGTCCCCGAGCGCCCCCTGTTCGTGCGCGTCGGCGAGCAGGCGCACGGCGAAGATGCGATCGGGGCTGGCGCGGCCGAGGGCCGCGTGGGCGATGCCGAGCTCGCGGGCTCGGAGGTCTTTTGTCCGGTCGCCCCCGGCGCGTCCGAGGGCGTAGAGCGCGGCGTCGAGCGGTTTGGCGGCTTCGGCGGCATCGACCAGCGCGCTCGTCGATTCGGCCGAGATGGGGCCGCGCGCCGCCAGGTCTCCGAGCGCGAACGCCGCTGCCTCGGGCGCAGGACGCCCGTGACGAAGCCACGCGGCGAGGGTCGTCTCGGCGAGCTCGCCCCCGCACCGCCCGAGGGCCCGCAGCACGGTGGGGATGGACCGCAGCTCGCCGGAGGCGCCACCCTCGATCTGGCGTGTGTCGACCGACGCCAGCCGCGACGCGAGCGCGCGCACGTGCGCCTGCTGCTTGTCCTTGCATGACTCGCCCAGGCCGAAAGCGGCCCACGAGACGACCTCGTCGTCGTCGTCTTCCAGGGCGCGAAGGAGCGGAGCGTCGTCCGAGTCGAGAATGCGCGCAAGAGCCCGAGCCGCGGCGCGACGGACACCCGGGTCGCGGCTTTCGGCCGCGTCGGGCGGCAAGTCACGGACCCTTCGCGCGTCTTCGGCCCGCGCAATGGCGGTCAGAGTCTCGGAGGCCGAGGGGGGTCGAGCCTCGGGCGCTGCCTCGGCGGCGGCGTCCTGGGCCGCGACCGCGTTGGATCGCGAGCAGCCCCCCACACCCGCGCACACAGCCAAGAGGCCGAATCCATTCAGGAACACTCCGATGTTCGGTTTGGTCACGTCGGTCATGGATGGCGCGCGCTAGGGAGGCCGAAGTCGAGAGACCGCCCCCGCCAGAGGCACCCCCTGCGCACGCCGGAGGACCGCTTCGCGGCCCCAGCGCCACAGCCGGTGGCGCCGGGTGGCCGGTGCCTCGGTGACGACCTCGAAGGGACGGACGTCGACGCCGGCGCGTTCGAAGAGCGCGAGGGCGCGGGGCATATGCCAGTCGCACGTGACGACGACGGCGCGGCCCGTCCCCCGACGCCGGAGAGCCTCCGCCGCGAACCGAGCGTTGTCGCGCGTCGAGAGAGAGCACCGCTCTCGCACGATCCGCGACGCTGGCACACCTCGAAGCTCGAGCTCCCGCGCCATGACGTCCGCCTCGACGACCTTCCCCCATCGGCGCCCCCCGCTGGCGATGACGATCGCGACGCGCCCCGCCTCGGCCGCGTAAAGCCGTGAAGCCGCCTCGACGCGCGCCGCGAGGGTCCCCGTGGTCAGCCGTCCGTCCTCCCCGAGGACGGGGCGGCACCCGAGAACGACGATGGCATCCTCCGAGGGGTCACAAGAGCGCAAGGAGGACAAGAAATACCCTTCTTCCCGAAGGCGAGGTACGCTGGCGAAAGACGCGCCGAGGCCGGGAGCAGCCGATCGAAGCGTTGCGGAGCAACGGTAGAGGATGCAGATCACGTTCTGGGGAGTCCGCGGCAGCATCCCGACGCCGGGGCCGAACACGGTCAACGTGGGCGGCAACACCAGCTGCGTCGAGGTGCGGGCGGGTAAGGCCATCCTCATCTTCGACGGGGGGACGGGTCTGCGCTTGCTGGGCAAGAAGCTCCTCAACGAGATGCCCATCACGGCGCACATGTTCTTCAGCCACGTGCACTGGGATCATATCCAGGGGTTCCCGTTCTTCGAGCCCGCGTTCGTCGCCGGCAACGAGTTTCACCTGTACGGCGGCAACAACGTCTCGCGGACGCTCGGCGAGACGCTCGCGGGCCAGATGGATCACCCGAACTTCCCCGTGTCGCTCGCGGCGATGGGCGCGCAGATGACGTTCCGCGACCTGACCGAGGGCGAGGTCGTCGAGGTCGACGACGGCAAGGGCGGCAAGGTGGCCGTGACCAACGCCCGGGGCAACCACCCGCAAGGCGTCTACGCATTCCGGGTCGAGCACGCCGGCAAGGTCGTCGTGTACGCGACCGACACCGAGCACTACGAAGGCCGGATCGACGACAAGCTACTCGCGCTCTCCAAGAACGCCGACCTTTTCATCTACGACTCGCAGTACACCCCCGAGGAGTACGCCGCCAAGAAGGGCTGGGGCCACAGCACGTTCGAAGAGGGCGTCCGGCTCGTCAGAGCCGCCGGGGCGCGCAAGTTCGTGCTCTTCCATCACGACCCGAGCCAGAACGACGCGGCCGTCGGCGAGAAAGAGAAGCGCGCGCGCGCGCTGTTCCCGAACACCGTCGCCGCCCACGAGGGCCTCTCCCTCGAAGTCTAGAGCGACGGCGCTCGCGAAAAACGTGCGCCGGGTGCCGCGGCGCGTGTGACTCGTTGCGCGGTCCTGCAGCCTCGTCTTTCGTTTCCATGCGTTTTCGTGCGTGGCACCTGCCGTGCACACGCGACGGGCGTCGACCGAGCGCGTCGAGCAAGGAGGTGCCGTGACTGCCCAGAGCGATTCCTTGAGTGCGTATCGTGTGAGCATGACGGAAGTCGTGCCGCTCGACCGCGAAGCCGAACGCAAGCTCGCGTTGCGCTGGCGGGCAGGCGACAAGAGCGCCGGCACGCAGATCGTCACGGCGTGCCTGCCGTTCGTCGTGTCGATCGCCGTGGAGTACCGCCGCTGGGGGATCCCGCTCGAGGACATCGTGCAGCAGGGCAACCTCGGCCTGCTGCGCGCGGCGGCCAAGTTCGATCCCGCCAAGGAGTGCCGGCTGGCCACGTACGCCGCGTACTGGATCCGGGCCGAGATCCGCGAGTACGTCGTGCGCGGGTACCGCATCGTTCGGATGGGGACTACGAAGGCCGAACGCCGTGCGCTGCGCGCTTACCGCACCACGCGCGAAGCCGACCCGACGGCCCTGGCCGCGGTGAGCGGCATGACGCCAGAGCGCGCCGCCATCCTCCTGCCCCTCCTGGCCAGCCGCGAGGTCAGCCTGGACGCCAAAGTCGACGATCAGTCGCCGATGATCGACCGGCTCGCGGCGTCGTGGCCCAACCCGGAGGACGAGGCCAGCGCGGAGCAGCGGCGTGACCGAGCGCGCGAGGCGGTGGGGGCGGCGCTCGGCCACTTGACCGAGCGCGAGCAGATGATCGTCCGCGAGCGGATCATGACCGACGAGCCGCAGACCCTTCAGGAGATCGGCCGACGCCTTGGTGTGAGCAAGGAGCGCGTCCGGCAGCTCGAGGAGCGGG
The DNA here is from genome assembly GCA_003139415.1 of Myxococcales bacterium. Classification (GTDB taxonomy): domain Bacteria; phylum Myxococcota_A; class Polyangia; order Polyangiales; family Polyangiaceae; genus Palsa-1150. The sequence continues at coordinate 12,155 of PLIR01000463.1, forward strand.
CGAGGGCCAAGCTCCGCGCCAGGCTCGAGGATCTCCGGGATGAAGCCGCCTGAGAGGGCGCGCGAGGCGTGCTACGGCCCTCGCCCATGACGATCGCAGACGTGGCGCTGGTGACGGGAGCCGCGGGCGCCCTCGGCGGTGAGGTCGCGCGGACGCTATCGGCGCGGGGGCTCCCCGTGGTGCTCGTGGACGTCGAGGCGGCCAAGGCGCGTCTCGAGCAGCTCGCCGGCACGCTGGGCAAGGCGAGCGTCGTCGTCGGAGACTTGGCGGAGAGCACCACGTGGACGTCCGCGCTGCCGCGCATCGAGGGCGAGCTCGGCGCGCCGCCCACGCTCGCCGCCTTCGTCGCCGGAGGCTGGCGGGGCGGCAAGGCCGTGTACGAGGAGACGAGCGACGACGTGTGGCGCGCCATGATGAACGGCAACGTCGAGACGGTGTATCGAGGGTTTCGGGCCCTTTTGCCGGCGATGGTGGCGCGCAAGAGGGGCAGCATCGTCGTCGTCGGCTCGCGCGTCGTGGAGCAGCCGGCCACGGGCGCTCGGGCCGCCGCGTACACCGCCGCCAAGTCGGCCGTCGTTGCCCTCGCCCGCGCCGTCGCGGCAGAGGTGCTCGACCACGGCGTGCGCGTGAACGCCGTATTGCCAAGCACGATGGACACGCCAGCCAACCGCGCCTCGATGCCCAAGGCTGATCCGGCGAAGTGGGTATCGCTCCCGTCGGCGGCCGGTGTCATCGCGTTTCTCCTCAGCGACGACGCGCGCGACATCAGCGGCGCCGCGCTGCCCGTCTACGGGAGGGCATAGCGACGCCGGGCGTGCTAGTCGCGGGGCCGTGATCCCTCGCTACACGCCCGCCGATTTCGCCGAGCTCTGGTCCCCCGCGCGGCGCTACGCCGTCTGGCTCGACGTCGAGCTCGCGGCGTGCGAAGCCCTCGAAGAGGCTGGCCTCGTACCGCACGGCGTCGCGGCGCGCATCCGCGCCAAGGGGCTCGTCCTCGATGTGGGGCGCATCGACACCATCGAGCGCACGACCAAGCACGACGTCATCGCGTTCCTCACGCACGTCGAAGAGCTCGCCGGCGACGACGCGCGCTGGCTGCACCGCGGGATGACTTCGAGCGACGTGCTCGACTCGTCGCTCGCGATCCTCCTGCGCGACGCGGCCGACAAGCTGCTCGCCCGCTGCGATCGCCTGACCGCGGCGCTCCGCAAGCGCGCGCGAGAGCACGCAAAGACGCCGATGATCGGGCGCAGCCACGGGATCTTCGCCGAGCCGATCACCTTCGGCCTCGCGCTGGCAGGACACCACGCGGAGATGGTCCGCGCCCGCGCGCGCCTCGAGTCGGCGCGGCAGGAGATCGCGGTCGGCAAGATCGCGGGCGCCGTCGGCACCTACGCGCACCTGTCGCCTGCGGTCGAGGAGCGCGCCCTCGCGACGCTCGGCTTGCGGCCCGAGACGGTCTCGACCCAGATCGTGGCGCGCGACAGACACGCCGCCTACTTCGCGGCGCTCGCGCTCGCCGCCGCCGGTGTCGAGCGTCTCGCGACGAACGTCCGTCACTGGCAGCGCAGCGAGGTCGCCGAGGCCGAAGAAGCCTTCACCGCGGGCCAGAAGGGCTCGAGCGCGATGCCGCACAAGCGCAACCCCGTCCTCAGCGAGAATCTGTGCGGGCTCGCGCGCATAGTCCGCGCGGCGGTGGTCCCTGCGCTCGAGGACGTGGCTCTCTGGCACGAACGCGACATCTCGCACTCTTCGGTCGAGCGCATGATTGGCCCCGACGCAACGGCGACGCTCGCGTTCATGCTCGAGCGCAGCGCGGGCCTCGTCGAGGGCCTCGTCGTCTACGCCGACAACGCACGGCGCAACCTCGACAAAGCCGCAGAGCTCTACTTCAGCGAGGCCGTCCTGCTTGCGCTCGTGGAGGCCGGGATGGCACGCCAGGACGCGTACCTGCTCGTGCAGCGGAACGCGATGCGCGCGTGGGCGGGAGAGGGCCGGTTCCGCGATTTGCTCGCGGCCGATACCGACGTGATGCCCAAGCTCGGCGCGGCCAAGCTGGCGTCCCTCTTCAACCTCGACCACGCCCTCGCCCACGTCCCCGCCATCCTCGACCGCGCCCTGGCATGAGGAGCGCGTGAGCGTGAGCGCGTACGCGCAAGTGAGCGCACGCGCACGCGCCTGCGTCCGCGCACGCGCACGCGCACGCGCCTGCGCACGCGTCCGCGCCCGCGCACGCGCCTGCGTCCGCGCACGCGCACGC
>PLIR01000361.1:0-5714 GCA_003139415.1 Myxococcales bacterium
GCGGGCCGCTCCGGTAGACGACCGTCGCCGACGCGCGGGCTGCGGGGATGGCGGGTGACTCGCCGTCGCGATACGCCTGGAAGTACTCGTTCACTGGGTGGTCGAAGCGGAGCAGGCGGAGCGCCGAAGTCGCCTCTAGCCGCACGCGATCCCAGCCGTCGGCCGGGACCCCGAGAAGGCCTGCGGGCGAGAGAGGCGGCTCGCTCTGGGCGTGGATCACCTCCACGACGGCCCACTCCAACGCCGTGAGGTTCGCCGCGAAGGCCCGCTCGCCGAGGGGCTCCGCCATCTCCTCGCCGATGAAAGCGCTCATCCGCCACCCGAAGAAGTTGAGGCTCGGTCCCGTCGACGGAAAGCGGGCGATGTACGCGCGGCAGAGATCGTCGAAGGCCGCTTCTCCCAAAGCGTATTGCGTTGCGGGGTAATCGTCGGCGAGGCACTCGATGAGGCGCGCGTGGTAGCCGCGCCGGTAAATCTCGAGCCGCTCGAGCGCGGTCATCCGCGGGCCGGGCGTCAGCCACCTCGCGGCGCTCGTTTCGTCCAGCATGCCGGGCGAAGACTCGGGCGTCATGACCGCGCGCGCGAATCGAAGCTGGCGGCCCCGCAGCGACGCATCCTCGGTCATTCCTTCGGTGGGCGACTCGGGCGCAGCGGCCGGAGGGCCGACGGCGAGCCTGCTCCGCCCACGCCGATCGGGCGTCGCGCTCGCGCGCTCGTGCAGCACCTCGATCTCGACGACCTGCCGCTTCATGAGGGAACGGGCGAGGGCATCCGGATGTACTCCTTGGCCCGCAGCGCTTCGGCGTGCGTGGTCTCGAAATCCGGGATCTCCGCGTCCCATTCCATCAGCACCGAGGCGCCGCCGCTCTGGGCGTGCGCCTGGCCGAGGAGCTTCCACACGGCGTCCGGGACCGGGCCGATATGCGAATCGATGATGTGTGTGCCGTGGTCGGTGTGCCCCGCGACGTGAAACTGCACGACCCGGTCGTAAGGCATCGCGGCGAGGTAGGTCGCCGGGGCAAACCCGTGGTTATGGGCCGAGACGAAGACGTTGTTCACGTCGAGGAGGATCGCGCAGTCGGCCTCTTCGGCGAGCCGCGCCAGGAACTCCCACTCGCGCATCGAGGCGCCCGCGTGTTCGACGTAGCTCGATGGGTTCTCGACGGCGAGCGGCGCGCCGAGGACGTCCTGGACCGCGCGGACGCGGGCAGCCACGTGGCGCAGGTTTTCTTCCGTGTATGGCAGCGGCAAGAGATCGTGCGTGTTCTTGCCGGCGACCCCGGTCCAGCACAGGTGATCCGACACCCAGCGCGCGCGCGTCCGGTCACGCAGCGCGCNNCCCGCAACTCGGACAGGTACTTCCGATCGAGCGCGTCGGTCGATCCGATCGACAACGACACGCCGTGAAGGACGATCGGGTAGCGCTCGGCGACGGCATCGAGGAAGTAGAGCGGCCGCCCCGCCGTCTGCATGTAGTTCTCGCTGAGGACCTCGAACCAATCGACAGCGGGACGCTCGCGCAGGATGTGCGTATAGTGGACCGACCGCAAGCCGAGACCCACGCCGAGATCCGGAAGACCGAATCGATTGGTCATGGGTCTCGCCGTGGTCGGTCAGCCGTGGCAGCCGCCCTTGCCCTTGCAGTCGTTTTGGCCCTTGCAAGCGTGCGCGTCGGTCTTGCACCCGCCCTGCCCCTTGCATGCGTTTTGACCCTTGCAGCCGTGCTTCGGCGCGTCGGTCGCCGCAGCGCCCGTGGTCGCGCTCGCCGGCGAGTTGGCTGGGGGGGTCGATTCGCCACAGCCTGTCAAGCCCATCAGAATTCCACCCACGGCCGCCGCGATCATGGTGCTCTTCATGGTCTTGCTCCCTCGATGGTCTCGGTTTCGCGTTTGCCAGGCTGCCGAGCGCTGCATGGCACCAAGACTACGCTCGACGGCGCACAATGTTACTCGAGAACTTGCCCATCGGTCATAGCGCGGCGGATCGGGGCGAGCGGAGCGCGGTCGTCGAACGTGACTTTTCCCGATTCGACGTGCACGCCAAGCCGCTGCCACAGGCTCGCGAGATCGATCGTGCCCGGCGCGAGTGCCATCGAGCGATAAAGCTCGGCGAGCGCGGCCGTACCGGTTGCACGGTCGCCGACCTCGATGAAGCGCTCGACGGTCCAGTGGGCTTCGACGTCGGCCCCCGCGGCGACAATGCCGCGAAGTGCATCGTCGAACGAACGGGTGTTGCGCGTTTGTTCACGGATTGCAATGTCGGCGACAAAACAAAAGAGCGCTCCGCCCCAGTACGTGCGACCCCAGGTGTTCGTTCGTTCGAGGCCGCGGTCGCCGGCCTCGGGAAGGCCTTGCGGCAGCCCCTCGACGAGCTCGCGCCAGTAGACCTCGTGGGTGACGAGGCCCGTACGCGCCCGGACGACGGGCTCGACGTACGTAGCGATCCCTTCGCTGAGCCACGCGTGCTCGGGCCCCAGCGAAGGAAGCGATACGTGGAGAAGCTCGTGAGTGACGACCCAGTCGTCGCGCAGAGCCGCGGGCGTCAACCCGGGCGCGGCGCGCACGAGGACGGCCGGCCCCGCCGCGCCCAGCGTCTCGCCTCGCGTGGGGTCACCGGGGGCCCCTGGTAGAACGATGACGAGGACCCGGTCGACGAACGGCCGACCGTAGTAGGCCAGGATCCCGTCGACGGCGGTTGCGACCCAGCGGGTCACGTCGGCGGGCGACAGCGGGGCCAACCCGGGAGCGATGGCGACGTTCGCCCGCAGGGTGCCGCGCTGGATCGCGTCGACGTCGAACGCGCCGAAGGCCGCGAACGACGAGTACCCGAGAGACTCGGTCGGCGCTTCGAACGTTTCGGTCGCAGCCCCGGGGGGCACCGGCATCGCGCTCGCGAAGCGCCAGGGCCGATCGATCGTCACGTGTAAACGGAAGCGACCTCCCGCGGCGTCAGGCCGTAGCAGCCACGTCGCGGGCGGAGCGACGATGACATCTCTCGTTCCGATGGCGGTCTCCGGGTCGTTCAGCTTCGCGGCCGCTTCCCCTAGGCCGTACCGATAGCGCACGCGGCATCCCGAGGCGCACGGCACGCTCCACGACGCCTCGCGGGCCTCGACGCCGACCCACGCTTCACCCTTTGCGTACGCTACGTCACGCACGAACGGCGCGGCATCGTCGTCGACGCGCAGCGCGCCGGCTGCCATCGGCGCAAAGCGCGCCTCGACGGCGAGTCCATCGATCCCGCCGTGATTTGCGACCGCCTCGTAGTCCCACACCACGGACGTGGCAGCTGCCTTCTCGGTGCACAGGGGGCCGGTCCGGCTCGCACACCCCGCGGATAGGGCTGCCGGGATGCACGCCAGCGGGGCCACGGACGCTACTCGTAACCTCACGGGGTCATGCTCGTATGCTTGTCGTCATGATCGCAACGATGGCACGCGTCGAAGCCGCACGAAACCAAGTGCTCGCGGTCGTGGACCGCGTTCGCTGGCTCGCGCCGCTGCTCGGGCGCCTCGCCGTCGGCCTCCTTTTCGTGTCCACGGGATGGGGCAAGGTGCACGACATCGCGAAGGTGACCCAGTTTTTCGTCACGCTGCGGATCCCGATGCCGGGACTCAACGCGGTCGTCGTCTCGTACACCGAGCTGATTGGCGGGTCCCTCCTCGTCATCGGCCTCTTCACGCGCCTCGCGGCGATACCGCTCCTCGTGAGCATGGTCGTCGCCATCCTGACCGCGAAGATCGGCGACCTGCACGGCGTCTTCGATCTCGTGGGCTTCGACGAGTTCACGTACCTCGTCGTCCTCGCGATGATCGCCATCATCGGCCCGGGTGCCGTATCGCTCGATCGCGTCGCGTGCCGGAAGCTCGGCTGGACGGAGGGCCCCCGCCACGTTTGACACCGCCCGCTCTCGCCGCCACGACCAAGGAGTCGACCATGAGCCAGCAAGCCCCGTCCGCGACGAGCCTCGAGGACAGCATCGCGCAGTTTCTCGTCGGCGTGGCAAAGCACGCGCCCCCCGAGCAGCTCCTTGCCAAGGTGAACAGCGAGGTGCGAAAGCTCGCCGACTCCGGCATCGCGGCGCAAGTTACGAACTTCTTGTGCATGCCCGGCCCCTATTTGCGTGTTCACGGAGCCTTTGAAATGGGCTCTTCCACGGCCCGGACTCTTGCTGCCGTCACTTTCTCCATGGCAGCACCGTATTCGCCGCGTCGCGCGGCGCGGTTGCACCGGGCTCGATGATAGAGAGCCCGCTGCGCCGCCCCGACTTGACCGTCCTCCCCGTGCCAGATCTCCAGAGCGGGCTGCTGGATCGCGCGGGCGAACGAGAACGCCAGCGCCCAGGGAAGGCGGCCCTTGAACCTGACGTTCATCGCGTTCAACCGAGCCGAGGCCNNACTTCGTCCACCGTTTCCTGCTTGGAGCAGCCCAACCCCGGGAGCACCATGTTGGGCTTCACGATCATGCTCTCGAACGTCACGCCTTGTGCGTACAGCTGACCGAAGACCGTCCGCAGGACCTCCTCGGTCACCTCACTGCAGCGACCCAGCGTATGCGCGCCGTCCATGAGCACTTCCGGCTCGACGATGGGGACCATGCCGGCTTCCTGGCAGAGCGCCGCATAACGGGCCAGCGCGTGCGCGTTGGCCGCGATGCACCCACGGCTCGGAAGGCCGTCGCCCAGGACAATCACCGCGCGCCACTTGGCGAATCGGGCACCCATTCGAGAATACTCGACGAGGCGTTCGCGCAGCCCATCCAGGCCCTCGGTGATTCTTTCGCCCGGGTGACCTGCCAAGGGCTTCGCCCCGGTATCGACTTTGATGCCAGGCACGAGGCCCGCCCGCGTGACGGCTTTGACGAACGGAGTCCCGTCTCTCGTGTGCTGACGGAACGTCTCGTCGTAGAGAATTACGCCGCTGATGCAATCCGCGAGCCCGGGCGTGGCGACGATCCACTCGCGGTACGCACGCCGCGCCTCCTCGGTCTGCGGAATCTGCAGCTTTGCAAATCGCTTGTTGCAGGTGGGATTGCTCTCGTCCATCGCCAGCAGGCCCCTGTCGCCGGCGACGAGAGCCCTGGCCAGCTCCACGAGGTCGGACGCGTTCATCGGGCGCTCCCCCACATCCAGTTCCGGATTTCCGGAAGGTCCTGCCCGTGCTTGTCGATGTAGAGCTTGTGTTCGATGAGCTTGTCCTTGACCATCTGTTTCAGGTAGGCGCCCTTCGCGCCCAGATGAGGCGTGCGATCGACCACGTCTTGCACCAGATGGAACCGGTCCAGGTCGTTCTGAACCCTCATGTCGAAGGCCGTCGTGATCGTACCCTCCTCCTTGTATCCCCGGACGTGGAGGTTGCGGTTGGTGCGGCGGTAGGTCAGCCGGTGCACGAGCGCCGGGTAGCCGTGGAAGGCAAAGATGATGTGCTTGTCCTTGGTGAAGAGCGAATCGTAATCCGTGTCGCTCAGGCCGTGAGGGTGCTCGCTCTGAGCCTGCAGCTTCATCAGGTCGACCACGTTGATGACCCGGACTTTCAGGTCGGGCAGATGCTGGCGAAGAATGGATACGGCGGCCATCACTTCCAGCGTGGGCGTGTCGCCGCAGCAGGCCATCACGATGTCGGGTTCGGATCCCTGGTCGTTGCTAGCCCATTGCCAGATGCCGAGTCCTTCGGTGCAATGCACCACCGCGGCGTCCATGGTCAGCCATTGCGGGAG
>PLIR01000361.1:5750-6643 GCA_003139415.1 Myxococcales bacterium
TTGGCGTGCTGGCTGAACATCGAGTCCACGATGCGGATGAAGGCCTCGTAACTGTTGAAGAGGCCATGCCGGCCGGTCAGGAGGTACCCTTCCAGCCAGCCTTCGCATTGGTGCTCGCTGAGCATCGAATCCAGGACGCGCCCGTTCGGCGCGAGGAATTCATCATCGGGGACTTTCCGGGCATCCCACTGGCGGTTGGTGACCTCGAAGACCGCGCCGAGGAGGTTCGAGATGGTCTCGTCGGGACCGAAGACACGGAAGTTGCGCTGGTCCTCGTTCAACTTCGCCACGTCGCGAAGGAACAAGCCCAGCACCCGCGTGTCTTGACCGGTTACCGCGCCGGGAGAAGGGACGCTCACCGCATGCGCGTGAAAGTCCGGCATGCGGAGGTCGCTCAATAGAATTCCGCCGTTGGCGTGGGGGTTCGCGCCCATCCGGCGATCGCCCGTGGGGGCAAGCTCGGCCAGTTCGGGGATGAGGCGGCCGCTCCTGTCGAAGAGCTCCTCCGCCCTGTAACTCCTCATCCAGCTCTCCAGCTGTTGAAGATGCTCGGGATGGTCGTCGTCCACCAGGAGCGGCACCTGGTGGGCGCGGAACGTACCCTCCACTTTGAGGCCGTCGACGACTTTCGGCCCCGTCCAGCCCTTGGGAGATCTCAGGACGATCATCGGCCAGCGCGGGCGAGTGGCATCGTCCGCGGTCCGCGCGCGGCGCTGGATCCCACGAATGTGCTCGATGGCCTGCTCCAGCGTGCTGGCCATCAGCTGGTGCATTTCTTCCGGGTCGTCACCCGCTACGAAGTAGGGGGTCCAGCCGCAACCGCGAAAGAACTGCTCCAGCTCCTCGCGCTCGATGCGAGCCAGCACCGTGGGGTTGCTGATCTTGAAGCCATT
>PLIR01000399.1:0-229 GCA_003139415.1 Myxococcales bacterium
CACGGCTTACGAGCAGATCACGGGCGAGGAGTTCGTCCCGGACACCCAGCCGCCGCTCGAGCGGATGAAGAAGAACCTCGGCCTCGAGGGCGCACGATGAAGGCGACCGTCATCGTCCGGGTGAAGACGGAGGTGCTCGACCCGCAGGGCGACGCCGTGCGCCGCGCCCTCGGCAAGCTCGGGTTCGAGGGCGTCAGCGAGGTGCGCGTCGGCAAGATCATCGAGATCG
>PLIR01000399.1:267-8866 GCA_003139415.1 Myxococcales bacterium
CTTCGGCCTCAGGATGACAGCGAAGAGGCCCGCGCTTCTAAATCGCGATCGGCGTCGGCATGAAGAGCGCGGGGAAGAACGCGAGGGTGACGCCCGCCACGATCGCCCTCGTGCGCGAGAGGGGCTGGGCGCCCGTCGGGGGGTGGTCGAGCAGGGTCGACGAGTCGCGCAGGACGCCGCCGCGCGCTTCCATCACGAGGAGCAGCGCCAGGCCGCCGAACCATGCCGTCCACACGAGCGGCGATGAGCTGCTCTGGTAGATGCCGGCGAGCAGGGCGAGCCATATCGTCGCAAAGAGGCGCGTGCGGAAGTCGAGCGGGGTGGGCGTCACGTCCGTGCGCGCGCGGGCGCCTGGCGACAGGGCGCCCAGGACGGCGAGGAGTTCGAAGGTGACAAGCCAGAAGATCGAGTTGTTGACGGCGCGCCCGATGTGCCAAAAGCCCATCCCGGCCCGCACGTCACGCGCGACGAAGCTGAACACGCTGACGAAGAAGAACACCAGCATCGACCGGTGCACCCACTGCGCGATCCGGTTCTGTCGCGGGCCGAAGAGGGCGAAGGCGACGTGGCCGCCGTCGAGCTGCCCGATGGGCAGCAGGTTGAGCATCGTGATGAACATCCCGACCCAGGCCGCCGAGGCCACCGGCGAGAGCCACAAGTCCATCCCCTCTGGCACCGCCGGCGCGAAGCAGCGATCGAGCAGCCTTAGCAAGAGCGAGTCGCCGAGCTGCATCCCCGCGTCGATCGCGTCGAGCGAGACGAGCCGCGATCGCGCGGCGCCCCAGGCGTAGAGCGGCAGGGCGAGCGCGAGCCCCGCCAGAGGGCCGGCGGCGCCGATGTCGAGCAAGGCTCGTCGCGTCGGGATGACCGAGCGCATGCGGATGACGGCGCCCATCGTCCCGAACGGCGAGAGCATCGGCAGCGGGATGAAGAACGGCAGCGACGCCTCGACCTTGTGCAGGCGCGCCGCGATGTAGTGGCCGAACTCGTGCGCGAGCAGAATGGCCAGCAGGCTCGCCGTGAACTGGCCGGCGTAGATGAGGGCCGTGCGCGACGTGCCCGCGTCGCCTTCGGCGATGAACCTCGTGCCGAAGACGCTCGCCACCGTGGCGACGAAGAGCACCGCGTTGATCCGCCACGCGAACGCCCTGGGCTGCGCGGGGGGCAGACCGTCAGCGGTCAGGCGGCTGGGCTCGGAGGGCATCGCGGAGTGCGGTGGCGAGTTGCTCGAATCGGGGGGCAAGGCGGGCATCGATGGTTCCCATTTCGGTGTGCAGCCGGAGGTCGCCGCGCGCAAGGGCGGCCGAGTCGTCGCGCACCTCGACCGATTGAAGGTCGAGGCCCTCGGTCGTCAAGAGCTCGCGAAGGGCGGCGGCGTCGAGGGGGTGCGCGTCGATCACGGCCCGGCGAGCGCCGCGCGCCTCTTCGAGGACGGCGCGCGCCATGGGCACGATCCGGGCCGGATCGAGGTCGAGCGCGGCGCCGAGGAGCCGCGCGGCGAGCGCCACCGCGATGACGACGACAGGCTCGGCGTCCCGATCGAAGCGCCGCGCCTCGGCGGCGCGAAGGGCGATCCAGCGAGCGGCCGTCTCCGCGTCGGCCTTTGCGCGCGCCTCGGACGCGGCCGTCGAGGCGACCTCCGAAGCGGCAGCGCGGGCCCGAGCGAGGAGATCGTCGGCCCGCATGTTCGCGTCGCGCACGATGCGGGCGGCCTCGTCGTGGGCAGCGGCTTCTTCGCTCGCGATGCGCCGACCGCGAGGGGGCGGCGGCGAAGGCTGCAGCAGGGGCCGGGCGCCTCCGGCTTCGGCGGCGACGATGACGCGCGCGCGCGAGATCATGCGAGCGTGGCCTTCTCGATCGCGGCCGCGAGCGGCGCGACGGCGCGGGCAATCTCGCGCGCCCGGTCCTCGCGTGACAGAGAGCGAAGAGCCTCGTGCCATCGAACCGCGCCCGAGCCGTCCGCGCCACCCACCGCGACGACGACGGCCTCGGGCGGCTCACCGAGGAGCGCGCTGACGGCGACGAAGCCAAGCTCCCAGCTCATGGCGCGGCAACATAGCGCGCGCCGGGCGTCTCGCGGACGCGGCCCTCGCGGGCGAGCTTCTCCAGGTGGGCCCGGACGCTGAGGAGGGCGATGGGCCAGGTGGACGCGGGCACGTCGTCGTAGGCGTCCGGGAGGATCGCCTCGGCGGTCGCCCCGGGCGGTCCCGACCGCGCCACGACAGCGAGGATCTTCGCCTCTCGCTTGCGGCGGTGCTCGATGTACCAACGAAACAGGCCGGTCGGGTGCTCGATCGGGTCGCCGTGGGCGGGCAAGGCGCATTGCGCGTCGAGGCAGGCAAGGCGCTCGAGCTGCTCGAGGTACGCGCCCATGTCGCCGTCGCCCGGCTTCACGAGGATCGTCCCGACGCTGGCGACCATGTCTCCTACGATGACGACGCGCTCGTCCTCGTTCCAGAGGCACACGTGCCCGGGGGCGTGGCCGGGGGTGTGCAGCACCGTCCAGCGCTCCTCGATCGGCCCCGCCAGCGTGATGACGTCGCCGTCGGCGAGGCGGCGCGTGACGGGCACGTCGAGGAGCGAGGCCGTCTCGGCATGCGCCCAGAGGGGCAAGCCCAGCTCTCGCGTCAGCGCGGCCGCGCCGCCCACGTGGTCGGCGTGGTGGTGCGTCGCCACGACGGCGATCGGCCGCCTCCCGCGCGACGGCAGCGACCGCGCCCACGCCAGCCACGCGCGCTGCTCGTCGGCGTACGGCGTCGCAGGCTCGACCAGGAGGACATCGCGACCGCCGATCGCATAGCTGTTCGTGTGCGTCGCCGGGGGCAACGTCGGCGTACGCGTCGCCAGTTGATCGACCGTACGGAAGATCTCGCGCGGCCCGCTCAACTCCGACTCACCGCTCGACGACGACGGCCAGGGCTTCGCCGCCGCCGATGCAGATGCTCGCGAGGCCCCGCTTGCTGCCGCGATCTTTCATCGTGTAGAGGAGCGTCGTCAGGATGCGCGCGCCCGAAGCGCCGATGGGGTGGCCGAGGGCCACGGCCCCGCCGCGCACGTTGACCTTGGCGGGGTCGAGGCCAGAGAGCTTCGTGCACGCCATCGCGACCACCGCGAAGGCCTCGTTGATCTCGTAGAGGTCGATGTCCTGCTTGGCGATTCCCGACCGGGCGAGCGTCTGGTCGATGGCCTTGGCGGGGGCCGTCGTGAACCACTCGGGCGCCTGGGCGGCGGCGCCGTAACCGACGATGCGCGCCAGGGGCACGAGGCCGTGCTTGGCGACGGCCTGCTCGCTCGCCAGGACGAGCGCGCTCGCGCCGTCGTTGATGCTCGAAGCGTTGGCCGCCGTGATGGTTCCTTCTTTCGAGAAGGCGGGCTTGAGCGCCGCAAACCTCGACGGGTCGCCCTTGCCGGGTCCTTCGTCCGTCTTCACCTTCTCCGGCTCGCCCTTGCGCGATGGGACGCTGACGGGCTCGATCTCGGCGTCGAACTGCCCTTCTCTCTGGGCGGAGAGCGCGCGGCGGAAGCTCTCCGCGGCGTACTCGTCTTGCTGCGCCCGCGTGAAGCCGTATTCGGCCGCGCACCGGTCGCCGCACGAGCCCATGTGGACGTTGCCGTACGGGTCCCACAAGCCGTCGTAGATCATCCCGTCGACGATCTTGCCGTCGCCCATGCGGTAGCCGCTGCGCGCTTTGTCCAGGTAGTAGGGCACGTTGGACATCGACTCCATGCCGCCCGCGACGACGATGTCGGCGTCGCCAAGCGCCACCGCGCGGGCGCCGAGGATGACGGCCTGCATCCCCGACCCGCACACTTTGCTCACCGTCGTCGTGGGGACGGTGTTCGGGATGCCGGCGTAGATGCTGGCCTGCCGCGCGGGGGCTTGCCCGATCCCGGCCGAGAGGACGTTGCCCATGAACACTTCGCCGACGGCGTCGGCGGCGATCCCCGCGCGGGCGAGCGCCCCGCGGATGGCTGCCGCGCCGAGGTCCGGTGCGCGAACGGGCGAAAGCGCGCCCAGAAAAGAGCCGATCGGCGTCCGGGCCGCCGAGGCGATGAACACGGGGACCGAGGTCGTGGTGGCCTTGCTCATGCCCTACTCTTGCTGCATCGGGCGCCGCGCGTCGAGCCCGGCCGAATGGGGGCCGTTTGGCCTCGTCCTGCCCTCGTCTTGCATGGAGGAACCTCGTCTTGTAGGGTCCCGGCCCCCATGGCCGACGGCACCGACAAAAAGAGCAAGACGAAGAAGGCGACCAGCACCGAATCGAAGAGCGCCGAGAAGGCTGCGCCGAAGAAGGCGAGCGCCAAGGACGTCGCGGCCGAACCGCAGACGAAGTTCGCGCAGTTCCTCGTCTCGAAGAAGGTCGATCCGCGCCGGATCCTGTCGGCCTCGCGCGAGCTCGAGTCGCTCCGCCCCGAGGACCGCATCATCAAGCTGAAGAAGCGCCAGGGCCGCAAGGCCGAGGGCGACGCGGCCGGGCCCAAGGAGACGCGCAAGCCCCGATCGGGCCGGCCGGTCACCCCTCGCGCACTCGACGCCGCCCTTCGGGGCGGTAAGATGAGCGGGCCAACCAAGACGCGCCTGCTTCACGCCATCAATCACATCCTGACGCAGAAGAAGCAGGACGCGGTGGAGCTTCGTACGCTGTTCTAGTCACTTCGAGGGGGCGCCAGCGTCCCTCGAGCTTCCGGCCTCCGGGACCACCGTAGGCCGGTTGCGCATGGGGAGAGGCCTCGGTGGACGTAGCCGAAAACTGGGCCGAAACCGTGGGGCGCGGCACCCTGGCGCGATGCTCGTCATGGCCGCCGTCGCTGTCCTCGCGCTCCTACTGGTCGACGTCCGCGATCTGCTCAACCGTCCCCGCGCCGAGTCCGAGCATCGCCGGGCGTGATCCGGGCGACGCCGCCGTGCGTCACGTGACGGATTCGGCAGGTCTTCGACACTTGGGGATCTGAATGAGTTCGCTAGGGGCGCATCCAAAAAGGGGTGGTGGCTGTCGCGTCGGTCTTTCCGGCCTCCCTGGCTCCTTCGTACGTGGCGTTCGCCGCGGGCGCGCCGCGTCCTCGCGAGGAAAAAGCGCGGATGAGCGATGACGCAAGCCTCGTCGCGCGCGCGGCCTCAGGCGATCGGGCAGCGTTCCGGGAGCTTTACGAGAAGCACAGGATGGCCGTGGCCCGCCTCGTGTTCCGGATGCTCGGCGGCCGGGGCGACGTCGACGATGTCGTCCAAGAGGTGTTCGTCCAGGTCCACCGCAGCCTGAAAGACTTCCGCGGTCAGTCCAAGTTCAGCACCTGGCTGCACCGCGTGACGGTGAATGTGGTCTTGATGCACCGGCGCGCGGCGCGGAGCCGGCCCGCGTTCGCAGACGAGGCCGTGGGCGACATCGCCCAGCACCAGGGCGGCCCCGACGAGGACGCCGAGCGGCGCGAGCGCATGCGGGCGTTCGGCCGACTCCTGGACCGCCTGGCCGACAAGAAGCGGATCGTCTTCATCCTGCACGAGCTCGAAGGGATTTCTCCGGAGGAGATCGGTCGGATCGTCGGGGCTCCCGTGCTCACCGTCCGGACGCGCCTGTTTTATGCACGACGCGAGCTCGAGGCGATGCTGGTGGACGAACCGTCGCTCGCGGGGCTACGCCTCGGGTTCTCCAAGACGTCTGAAATGGACGGTGGCGCATGAGCAAGGCGCTCGACCGGGTCGTCGCCGAAGCACGCGAGGCGTTCCGCCCGGAGGCCGTCGACTGGGACGAGATCGACCAGGCGTTGTTCGCGCGCCTGGAAGCCGAAGGGCGCGCCGCGCGCGATCGCGCCGCCCGCGAGCGGGGGCAGATCTGGATAGGTGCTGCGGCCGCGCTCGCGGCGGCCGTGATCGTCCTGGTCCTGCTGGTGCGGCCGGGTCGCCTGACGTCGCAGGACGGGGATGGTAGCGGGATCGCGGCCACACTGCTGGCCGTCGACGGCGACGGCCAGATCTACGTCAACGGCGCGCCCGCGTCCGTGGGGACGTCGCTTCGACGGGGCGACGTGATCGAAGGCCGCGGAGCACGGGCCACGTTCGTCCGCCCCGGAAGGTTCACGATCCTGGTCGAGCCGGGGGCGCGCGCGGTGGTCGCCCGGGTAGAGGCCCCGCTCGTCTTGACGCTCGAACAGGGGGCCGTCGATGCCCAGGTAGTGCCCGTCGCGAACGGCGAGGCCTTCGCGGTCGACATCGATGGGTCACGCGTCGCCGTCCACGGGACGCGCCTGCGGGTCGCGCGCGACGGGGGCCGCGTCACCGTCGACCTGAGCGAGGGCGTCGTCTCGGTGGGGCGAGCACCGCGGGTCGGATCGGTGTTGGGAACGCTGGTGACGGCGCCGGCCCACGCCGAGTTCGCCGCGGCAGACATCCGCGGGACGATGGCGGTGATTCACGACCCTGCGGCGGTGCGGGAACCGGAGACGGGGTTCGATTCGGTGGTCTCCCCGGCGCCGCCGACGGCCGTGGTGAACCCGCCGGCCTCCGCCCGGTCGTCCATGCCCTTCGTAGAGCCGCGGCCCGCGGTCAATGCTGCGCCGAAGGCCGGCGCAGCGGCGCCCGCCGAGTCGGCCGTCGAGCCCCCGGCGCCTTCGTCGAGCGCGAGCCCTGTAGTCGAACCGGCCCCGGCCCCTGCGGTGGCGCCGCCAGGACCCGATCCCGATGCTGAAAACACCGTCGCACGCGCGGTGCGCGCCTGCATCAGCGAGCACCCCAAGCCGGCCGGCGTGACCGTCGTCGTCAGCACGACGCTTCATCTTTGGGTCGGCAACGACGGCAACGTCCACTCGGCGCGGTTCGAGCCCCCGGTCGCCCCCGACATCAACGCCTGCGCCGCCGAGCCGATCTATCGCACCCGGTTTCCGCGGAACGGAAGCGTGAACATCCGCGTCGACTTCTCGAACTGAGGCAAGATTTGCTGTCATCCTGAGCGAAGCGAAGGACCCCACGGAGGGCGCAGAAGGCGGCGTCCATGGGTCCCTCGCTCCGCTCGGGATGACAGCAAAGGCTCGACGCTGCGCTACTCGCGGCTCTGCTCATGGAGCTGGTCGGTCAGCTCCATGATGGCGTGCGTCTCGTGCGCACCGAGGGGTAGAAACTGGAGCCCCATGCCGTCCTCGCGCGTCCAGCGCACGACGGCGGCGAGCTGGAATGGCGTCTTTTTCGGCGTGAGCGTCGCGTGCACGACGACTTGGGCGCCGAACGGTTGAGGCTGCGCCGTCCTCACGAACATCCCCCCGAGCGAAAGGTCCGACGCGAGTCCGGGGACCCGGGTGTCGGACGTCTTGGCCGTGATCTCCACCGGGAGGTCGACGGATACTCGATGATGTTTGCGGTGTTCCACGTTGACCTTTGCGTGCTGCCGTTGGGTGTGAAGTCCCCCCGCGCGTACGATTCTCCAGTGTACCATCGCAGGCGCGCATCGGCGTAGCATGACTCATGGCGCCGCCGACGAAGACGAGCCGCCTCGACGAACTCGCGCGGGCCGCGCCCCTCGCGCTCGTGCCGATGGGCGCGGCGCTCGCGCTTGGCGTCTTGCTCTTGCCCCGCGCGGCCGAGCCCGACGCGGTCCCGCTCCCCATCCCCCACGCGTCGGAGCTCGCCCGCGAGGCGGCGGCCGATCGGGACCGGGCTGCCGCCGCGCGTCGTCAGCCCTTGCCGGGTGCCGTGCGGGCGCTCGGCTCCGCGATCCGCGATTTTCATCGGCTGGAGCTCCAAAGGGACGACCGGGTCATCGTGAAGGCGAGGAGCGCCGTCGACACCGCCCTCGTCGAGGCGCTGCCGGGGGGAAGCGAGCCGCTCTTGCGCCTGCGGGCGGTGCAGCTCGAGGAGTTTCTCGACGAGGTGCACGCGTTCGAGAAATCCGGCACCGAGTCGCCGGAGCTCACGGAGCTGGCCGGCACGTTCGTGAAGGCGATGACCGACGAGGGTTGGTGCGAGGGCCACACGATCGTCGCCGGCGACGCGGCGCTCATCGCGATGTTCAAGCAGATGTGGAACACGTTCCTCAACCTCGACGGCAACAAGGCCTTTGACCTCTCGCTCGACGAGCGGCGCGCGCTCTACGCGCTCTATCTCGACCACGCCCTCCCGGCGCAGGCGGCGCGCGAAGCCCTCGATTCTGCACGACGCGGGGCCCACGACGTTCGTACGTGCGAGGCGGTCGCGCAAGCGGAGACGGCGGCCGTGGAGTCACGGCGCCTCGAGCGGATCGCGCGGCTAGCGACGTTCGACCCGGAGTACCCGGCGGCGTACGCGCGGGGAGTATCCAATCTGCGACGGCACAAGTTCGGCCTCGCAGCCGATGCGTTCCGCGTCTGGCTGCGCGACCACCCCGACGGCCCGCTCACCCTGCGCGCGCACAGCTTCCTGCGGCGCGGGGGNNGGCGCTCGCCGGCGAGCGCGAAGAATGACCCCCGTGCGGGCGCTGCTCGTCGACGACGACCTCGAGCTCGCGACCCTGCTGCGCGATTACCTCGGCCCGCACGGCGTCTCCATCGAGCACATCGCGGAGGGTGCGGGCGCCGTCGAGCGGATCGCTTCCTCGAAGGACCGGTACGACATCGTCCTCCTCGACGTGATGCTGCC
>PLIR01000554.1 GCA_003139415.1 Myxococcales bacterium
GAGGGGGTGTGGCCGACCGTGATCGACGCGATTGCGACACAAGCACGCACATAACCCTCCACGACTGCGCTAGCGTGCGCGGCGATGGGCCGGGTGCGCGAGTGGCGGTGGCGTGGAGGAGCGGTGGCCGCCGTGGCCCCCGTTTTTCTCGGTAGCAGCGCGCTGTGTGTCGCTTCGTGCGGGGCGGTGACGGGGGTCGACCTGGGGCTCCTGGAGGGCCAGGGCTACGACGCGTCCGGGCACGAAGGCACCTCGCTCCAAGGATCCGTCCACGACGCCGGGATGGCCGGGCTGTCGGCGGAGGCCGGCGACGGGGCGACGAACAAGGTCGAAGACGCGACGGTCCCCGAAGCCTCCGTGCCCGAGGCCGCGCCGCCAGAAGCCACCGCGCCCGACGTGGGTCCCGACATCGCCCCGAGCGCGGTGGTGACGGCCGTCGCCGTCGGCGACAACCATATCTGCGCGCTCACGTCCGCCGGGGCCGTCCTGTGCTGGGGCGAGAACCCCGACGGCGAGCTTGGCAACGGGACCACCACGGCGAGCGCGGTCCCCGTGCCCGTGTCGGGTCTATCGTCGGGCGTCACCGCCATCGCAGCCGGCGCGCACCACACGTGCGCGCTGACGACGGACGGCGGCCTGGTGTGCTGGGGGTTGAACTCGATCGGCCAGCTCGGCAACGGCTCCGGCGGCGACATCGGCATGCTGCAGAGCTCCGAGGGCGGACCCGGGGACTCGGGCCTCATCCCCGGCCCGGTCTCGAACCCCGACTCGGGCGTCGCCGCCATCCGCGCGGCTGGGGACATGTCGTGCGCACTGTTGACGAACGGCAAGGTGCAGTGCTGGGGCAACCTCCTGCCGATCTACAGCTTCGTGCCCGTCACCGTTCCGGGGCTTGCCGCGGGTGTCGATGCCATCGCCACGGGCGAGGTCCACGCGTGCGCGCTGTCGCCGACCGAAGGCGTTCAGTGCTGGGGGTCGAACGCGCTGGGCCAGCTCGGGCAGGCGCTCCCGGACGCGGACTCCGGGGAAGCAACCTTCAGCGTGCCGGCGGTCTCCGTCCCAGGCCTCTCCTCGGGGATCACCGCCATTGCGGCCGGCGGCGCGCAGACTTGCGCGCTGACGACCGCCGGCGTCGTCACGTGCTGGGGACGCAACGACGACGAAACGAACGCCCCGGATTCATTCTCGGTCGAGACCACTTCGCCGACCGCCGTGTCGGGCCTGCCTGCCGACGTCACGGGGCTCGCGATCGGCCCCTACAGCGCCTGCGCTGTGACGGCGGCGGGCGCCGTCCTCTGCTGGGGACACAACTTCGCCGGTCTCTTGGGAGACGACTCCGAGGTCGCGGGCAGCCTCACCGCGGTCCCCGTCTCGGGCCTCTCCTCGGGCGCGGCGACGGTCAGCGTCGGCGCGTACAGCACGTGCGCCGTGATGACGTCGGGCACCCTCGAGTGCTGGGGCGGCGGGACGAGCGACGACAACGACCAGGTCCTCCTCGCCGCCCCCGCCCCGGTCGCCGTGCCCTAGGTTCTCTCACCCCGGAGAGACCATCTTCTCGGGGCGGACGTGCTTGTCGAAGTCTTCGGGCTTGAGCAGGCCGAGCTCGGCGACGGCCTGGCGCAGGGTGATGTTCTTGTGATGGGCGAGCTTGGCCACCTTGGCGGCGTTGTCGTAGCCGATCACCTCGTTGAGGGCCGTGACGAGCATCAGCGTGTTCTCGACGTGGCGCGCGATGACGTCGCGGTTCGGCTCGATTCCCACGACGCAGTTGTCGCGGAAGCTATGGCACGCGTCGGCGAGGAGGGCGCCGCTCTCGAGCACGTTGCGGATGATGACGGGCTTGAACACGTTGAGCTCGAACTGACCGCTCGCGCCGGCGAAGCCCACCGCCGTGTCGTTGCCCATCACCTGGACGCAGACCATCGTCATCGCTTCGGCCTGGGTCGGGTTCACCTTGCCCGGCATGATGCTGCTCCCGGGCTCGTTCTCCGGCAGGTGGAGCTCGCCGATGCCGCAGCGCGGGCCGCTGCCGAGCAAGCGGACGTCGCTCGCGATCTTGAAGCAGGCGCAGGCGAGCGTGCGCATCGCCCCGCTGGCGGCGACGAGGGCCTCGTGCCCCGCGAGGGCCGCGAACTTGTTCGGCGCAGTCCGGAACGGTAGGCCAGCCAGCTCGGCGATGCGCGCCGCGACCTTGCCGGCCCATGCGGGGTGCGTGTTGAGCCCCGTGCCGACGGCCGTCCCGCCGAGGGCGAGCTCGTAGAGCCCGTCGAGCGTCCGCGAGACCCCTGCCTCGCAGAAGGCGAGCTGGGCCGACCAACCGCTGAACTCCTGCCCGAGGGTGAGCGGCGTCGCGTCCATCAGGTGCGTACGGCCGACCTTCACGATGTCGCGGAACGTGGCAGCCTTCTCGTCGATGGCCCCGCGCAGGGCCGCGACCGCCGGCAGGAGGCGCTCCTGGATCTCGAGCGCGGCGGCGACGTGCATCACGGTGGGGAAGACGTCGTTCGACGATTGCGATCGGTTGACGTCGTCGTTCGGGTGGATCGGCTTCTTCGAGCCCATCACGCCGCCGGCGAGCTCGATGGCGCGGTTGGAGATGACCTCGTTGGCGTTCATGTTNNCTGCGTCCCGCTGCCCGTCTGCCAGACGACGAGCGGGAAGTGCGCATCGAGCTTGCCGCTGATGACCTCGTCGGCCGCGCGAACGATGAGGTCGCGCTTCGTCGCGTCGAGCTTGCCGAGGTCGTTGTTGGCGAGGGCCGCGGCCTTCTTGACGATCCCGAACGCGCGGATCACCGGCCGCCCGAAGCGATGGCCGCCGATCTTGAAGTTCTGCAGGCTGCGCTGCGTCTGGGCGCCCCAGTACTTGTCCGACTCGACCTCGACCTGGCCCATGCTGTCCGTCTCGATGCGCACTTGGCTCATGGGCGGCGAGGCTAGCCCGCACGCGCGAACGAGGCGAGAGACGACTCAACCCCGCGGCAGGGTGAACGCGATCGTCGTACCGTGGCCTTCGCGGCCGGTGTTCCGCCTCGCCTCGATGGTGCCGCCTTGCAGTTCGACGCCGGCGCGGGCGATGGCCAGCCCCAGGCCCGCGCCCGCGCGCGTCCTGCGTCCCTTGGCGGAGTGATCGAAGATGACCTTCAGGTCCTCGGCGGTGCAACCCGGCCCCGTGCCCGCGACCTCGACGCGCACCGCCCGCTCTTCGGCCCGAGCCATGAGCGTCGCGCGGCCCTTGTCCGGCGTCGAGCGAACCGCGTGACCGACGAGATACCCGGCGACCTGGACGAACCAGCGCCGATCGCACGGAACGAGCAGCGGCCCGTCGGGGACCTCGACATCGAGCGCAATCCCACGCTGTCGTGCGACGACCGCGAATGGTTCGACCGCCTCGCGCAGCAGAGGGACGACGTCGTGGACGTGGACGTCGAGCGTGATACCGCCCGACTCGAGGTGTGATAGGTCGTGAAACTCCTTAACCACCTGGCTCATTCTCTCCGTGGACCGCGCTACCGCGTCGACGACCCGCCGCGCGGCCGGGTCGAGTTGCGCCGTCCTCTGCAGGTAAACCGTCCCCATCACGATCGACGCCAGAGGGTCCTTGAGGTCGTGGCAGATCGACGAGACGAGGTCGCGCCCCCGCTCTCGGCCCTCGAGGCCCGCCACGAACTCGTCGAGATCGCGAACCACCCGGCGCGACGCCACGGCCTCGGCCGGCCTCGTCGTCGGCATGATTTCGAGCCGGCGCGCGAACGCGCGAAGGGCCTCGACGAAGGGACTCGTCATGCGCACGCTCAAATGTACCTGCAAGGGCGAAGCTCAGGTGGCGCAATCAGCGTGAGAGACATACAGTGCCCGCTCCGGGGGATGGGGTCTCCTACATGGATCGCCGAATACTCATCGTCGATGACGACCGCAGTATGTGCGAGATCCTCGAGACCGAGCTCCGCGGTCGCGAGTTCGATGTCCATTGGGCGACGAACGTGCCGGACGCCATGGCCCTGTTCGAGCGCGAGGACTTCGGCCTCGCGATAACCGACCTAAACATGGGCGCGACGAGCGGGGTCGAGCTGTGCAAGCAGTTCCTTACGCTCCGCGAGGAGATGCCCGTCATCGTGGTCACGGCCTTCGGCAGCATGGATACCGCCGTCTCCGCGATCCGGGCGGGTGCTTACGACTTCGTCACGAAACCGCTCGACGTGCAGTATCTGGTGCTCACGATCGAGCGCGCGCTCCGCCATCGCGCCCTGCGCGAGGAGGTGACGCGGCTGCGCCGGCAAGTCGACGGGGCGCCCCGCCTGGAGGAGATCCTCGGGACGAGCCCCCCCATCCGCAAGATGTGCGAGATCGTGGCGCGCGTCGCCGATTCGGACGCGACGGTGCTCATCACGGGCGAGAGCGGGACGGGCAAGGAGCTCGTCGCCAAAGCCCTTCACGCGAACAGCGCGCGGCGCGACGGCCCGTTCGTGGCCGTCAACTGCGCCGCCATGCCGGAGAATCTCCTCGAGAGCGAACTTTTTGGCCATGCCAAGGGCGCGTTCACCGACGCGCGCGCCGCGCGTGCGGGTCTCTTCGTACTCGCGAGCCGCGGGACGCTCTTTCTCGACGAGATCGGCGA
>PLIR01000411.1 GCA_003139415.1 Myxococcales bacterium
TCGGGGGTCATTGCGCCTCCGCAGGAGGCGGCGAGGAGGGTGAGGGTGAGGGCGAGGGTCGGGGCGCTCTTGCGGCGCATCAAAACTTCTGGCTCGTCGTCAGGAACGTCAGTTTTTCGTTCGTCTCGCGGAGGCGGCTCGACAGGATCCGAACGCAGTTCCAGAGGACCTCGAACGCGAGGTCCTTGTGCAGAAACAGGAGGTCATCGAAGGCGTCCTTCGTGATGACGAGGAGCCGGCAGCGTTCGTGGACCCGTGCGTCCGCCGACCGGGGCACCTCGTCGATGAGCGACATCTCGCCGAAGACCTCGCCCGGACCGAGGACCGCCAGCGCCTCCTCGCCCATGCCGGCGACTTCGCGCGAGATGCGCACCTTGCCCTCGAGGATGATGAAGAGCTTGTCGCCCGGGTCGCCGTACTGGAAGATCTTGGTCCCGAGGGCGTGAGACTCCTCGGCGGTCGCGTTCGCGATGAGCGAGAGCGCCTCGCGGGTCAGGCCGTCGAAGAACGGAACGCGCGCGAGCTGCGCCTCTCGCTCCGTCATCGGAGCGACGTCCGGCGCCTGGGGCGTGGTCTGGGAGGGGGCCGTCACGTCTCTGGCGGAGACTACGACGGTGGGCCGCGAAGGGTCCACTCGCGGGCCAGCGCGAGGTCAGCCGTGCGGGTCGTGCAGGGCCATCCAGCGTTCGGCGTCGAGCGCGGCCATGCATCCGCTGCCCGCGGCCGTGACGGCCTGGCGGTACGTGAAGTCCTGGACATCACCGCACGCAAAGACGCCCGGCACGCTGGTGTACGTCGACCCTGGTTTGGTCCGGAGGTACCCGTTTTCGTGATGATCGAGCTGCCCGACGAACAGGTCGGTGTTGGGCGTGTGCCCGATCGCGACGAAGAAGCCGGTGCAGTCGATGACGCTCAGCTCTTTCGTCTTCAAGTTCTTGACGCGAGCCCCCGTGACTTCGCCCTTGGACGGGTCGAGCACCTCCTCGACGACGGTGTCGAGGACGAGCTTGATCTTGGGGTTCGCGCGCACGCGATCCTGCATCGTCTTGCTCGCGCGAAAGTCGCTACGCCTGTGGACGACCGTCACCGTGCGGCACAGACCCGACAGGTACGAAGCCTCTTCCATGGCGGTGTCCCCGCCGCCGACGACGACGACATCTTGCTTGCGGAAGAACGCGCCGTCGCACACCGCACACGCGCTCACGCCCTTGCCCTGCAGCGCGTGCTCGCTCGGCAGGCCCAGCCACTTGGCCTGCGCGCCCGTCGCCACGATGAGCGTCCGCGCCAGCACATGCGGGCCCTTGCCGTCCCCCACGGTGAGCGTGAAGGGGCGCTTGCTGAGATCGACCTTCGTGACGTCGTCGGTCACGATCTCGACGCCCTGGGCGATCGATTGATCTCGGAAGTGCTTCATCAGGTCGGGCCCGGCGATCTTGTGCGGAAAGCCGGGGTAGTTCTCGACGTCGTTGGTGATCATGAGCTGGCCCCCGGGGATCCCTCCCCGGTGGAGGCCCTCGATCATGAGGGGCTTGAGGTTGGCCCGCGCGGCGTAGATGGCCGCGGTGTGACCAGCCGGACCCGAGCCCACGATGACGACGGTGCGAACGGCGTGGTGGGTCATCGCGCTGCTACTCCTTCACGGGCGTCGCCTTGAGCGAGGCCCGGCCGTCTTTGACGTACACGCTGAACTTCACGCGCTTGCAGGCGTGACGAGCCATCAGCTGATCCCGGTTCTTTTTCAACGTTTGGGAGAATTTCTCGAAGGTGAGCCCATCGGTGGGCTCCCCGCATTGCTTCTTCGTGCGGATGAAATCCTCATACGTCGAGACCCACTCGCCCGTTTCATCGGCGAGCGCACGATTTTCTCCCGTCGCCTGAGCCAGGAGCTCAGCAGGTACGGACCCGACCATCGTCGCTTCGTCGTCCGGCTCTTCGCCTGGCGTGGGCAGAACCGGCGCGGCGCGCCCGAGCGGCGCGGGAGGGCCTGCCTGACGCACCGGTGGAGGGGCGTTGGGACGAGCCCCAGCCGCGGGCGTCGGGGTCGGCGCGAAAGGCGCGTTGACGGGCGGCGGCCTGACGGGCGAGCCCGCGCTTGGCCTCGCCGGCGGCACCACCGCGGGGAACTGGCCTGACCCCGACGAGGGCGGCACCACGGGCATGACCGCGCCGTCGGCGGGAGGAAACGCGAAGGCTCTCTTGGCGGGCTGCGCCGGCGTCGGCCCGAGGATGGATTCGAGGTCGGCCGGGCGCCTCGTGACCCCGCCGGCCTTCTCGATCGATCGCTCCATGCCCTGATTGAGGTTCTGCGCAGCCAGCCGGTACGCGCCCCGGAAACGCGCGACCTGCAAGCCGTCCATGCCGCCGGCCTTGAGCCGCTCGGCCTGCATCACGAGCTCGCGCAGGGGCGAGGTGTGCTCGATCCACGTGAACAGCAGGCCAATGAGCGCGGCGGAGAGCGCGACGCCCACGAGCAGCAGCCACGGCACGTTCGCCTTGTCCTTGTCGTCGGCCCCCGAGAGAAAGCCGAGCGGGCCGGCAAGCGACGTCTTGGAGCGCACGACGGCGAAGCCCCCGCCGAGAAGCCAGGCATCTCCGGGAAGGCGGTCGTACATGACGCCAACGTCGTCCGAGAGCATGCGCACGTCGGACCGGCCCGAGACCCCGTAGGCCTTGTCGGCAAGGTTCTTCAGATCGCTGCCTACGGCGTCGAGCTTCTCCGGGTCGAAGCCCTCGACCCCCGCGGCGCCCGCGGCTCGACCGGCCGGCGTGTAGAAGGCGATGTTCGTGCGCGTGCGCTTTGCGAGCCCGTCGGCGAGCTTGTTGCTCACCTCCTTGAGCCCAACGATGGCGCCCGCCGGGCGCTGCGTGGCGTCGTACTCCACAGGGCGCGCGACGACGACGTACATCTTGCTGCCGAGGATCCAGGTGTCGTCACGCTGAAAGCCGTGCAGCGCGTCGTTGACCACCGGGTAGCCGCCGAGCTCGAAGTCCTCGTTGCCGGCGACGATGTCGTAGCCCACTTCGGCCACGACGTGGCCGTCGCGATCGACGGCGAAGAGCGCGTCGTCGCGCCAATCCGCGGAGATGGCCTCGCTGACCGCGTTGAGGGCCTTCTTGGCGTCGGCGCGGGGCTTGTCGACGCCCTTGCCGTCTTTGGAGGCGTTGGCCGCGACGAGGGCCTGCTGCAAGGCGGCGTCGACGCTGCCGGGCAAGAGGGCGTCGAGGCGGCGGCGCGCGTCGATCTTGAGGGCCCATTCGACCGTCTGACTGTCGGACGCCAGGCCTTCCTTGAGGGCGAGGGCGTTCTGCCGGTTGTATTGTCCGACGGCGACGAAGACGACGTACAGCGCGACCCCGACGGCCACGCCGAGGAGCACGTACCAGACGCGCGAAAGAATCATCACCGGGCGTCGCCCCCGAGCGGCAAAGGTTCCCTGATCTCGGCGCCGTGCTCGGACACGCGCAGCCCCTCGATCGCCTTGCCGACCGGTTTGCCGTCGAAGAACGTCTTGATCGTGTACTCGCCGGGGGGCACGCTCATCACGAACGCGCCATCGCGATCCGGCACGGCAAACTCCTGCGCGTTGGCGTCGACCACGACGTACATGATGATGCTGGGGAAGAGTTCATCTCGGATCTGGTGGACGCCCGGCGTCGAGGCGGCCCACTCGCGCGCCGCCCCCGGCCCCGTCNNGGTTGGGCGCCCACTTGTCGTTGCCGACCTCGAAGAGAACGTGATTGAACGGGTCGGCGTTCTTGAAGCTCAGGCGCGACCCAGGCGACAGGACGAGGGTCGAAGGCGTCAGGCGGCCCCCAGTGATCTTGATCGGCAGCGGCTCGTGCGCCGGTGCTGCGCCCGAGCCGATCGCGACGACGCACACGTCGCGCGAGACGGACGCGGAGAGCTTGCGAAACTCTTGCTTTACGGTGGGCGATGGTTCGCGCCAGTTGTACCGGTGCGAGT
>PLIR01000195.1 GCA_003139415.1 Myxococcales bacterium
CCTCCCGTCGTCGACTGGAAGCCCTGATTGCAGCAGGTCAGCGGCGCGTTCGAGCTGCCGCAAGCCATGAACACCGGGACCGCCAGCGAACCAACAAAGATGCATCGAAACCAGGTGCGCATTGCGACCCTCCAGCCCCCATCAACCTCATCACAGCCCGTGCCCTCGACGATGTCGAGGCAATATCTCCCGTAAACCGTACCACGTAGGTGGATCGCGGACGCTCATCCGGACCTTTGCAGAACGTTGTTAGATGGCGTTGAGACGTCTTCGTGACTCGAACGGACGTGTTAGTTTACTGGCCCCGTGATGCCGGACGATTCGTCGCCCCCGCTCAAGCCGCCTGCGCCCTCGGCGGCAAGCGTCACGGACGCGCAAGAGCGCGCGATCGCGCAGCTCTCCGATGCGTTCGCGCATGACCGCCTCGACGTCGAGGAGTTCGAGCAGCGCTTGACGCTCGTGCACCGCGCGGAGTCGATCGTGGACGTGACTCGCACCGTGTCGGACCTGCTCGATCCTGGGGCGGATCCCGAGACGGCGTGGCGTCGCGCCCCCACGGCGATTGTCGCCGCCTCCGACGCCGGCTCGCTCGCCTTCGACTCGGTCGCGGCGATATTCGGGGGGGTCGAACGACGCGGCCCGTGGAGGGCGCCGAAGCGGCTGCGCGTCGTCGCGACGATGGGGGGAATCGTTCTTGATTTTCGCGACGCGGTGCTCCAGCCCGGCGTCACGGAGCTCGAGGTTCGCGCGGTCCTCGGAGGCATCCAGATCATCGTTCCGCCGAACCTGCCGGTGGAAGTATCCGGTGCGGCCATCTTCGGCGGCTTCGGACACGTGGATCGCATGCCCGCCAAGGTCGACCCTGGCCGACCGAGCCTGCGTGTGCGCGGCCTCGCGGTCTTCGGCGGGGTCTCGATCGAGACGCGCCTTCCGGGCGAGTCCGAGGCGGACGCGCACCGGCACCGGCACCACCCTCGTCCCGCCCTCGGGCCTCCCCGCGAGCCGCGCCGTCTCCCGGAGAAGACCGGGCGCTGATCGCATGCTCGCGCTCTACTTTGCGCCCGGGGCGAGTTCGATGGCGCCCCACATCGCGCTGCACGAGATCGGCGTCCCCTTCGACGCGCGGCCCATCTCGCTCGCGAAGAAGCAACAGCGAGCCCCCGAGTACCTTGCGCTGAACCCGGAGGGGAAGGTGCCGACGCTGCTCGTCGACAGCCGCCCGCTCACCGAGGTCGCCGCGATCCTCTTCTACCTCGCCAAGCAGTTCCCCGCGGCGGCGCTCTTGCCGGCGACCGACCTCGAGACGGAGGCGCACGCGATCTCGTGGATGTCGTTCCTCGCGTCGACGGTGCATCCGGCCCGGCGCCTCGGCACGGAGGCCTGGCGCGCCGTGTTCAAGGCGGCCGAAGAGCGCCTTGGCGCGCGGACATGGGCGCTCGGCGCGTACTCGATCGCCGACATCCACTTGTTCCGCTTGTACTGGCGATTCCGCCAGGCCACGGGCTCGGACCCGGCGGACTTCCCTGCCCTCTCGGGGCACTACGACCGGATCATCGCGCGGCCGGCCGTGCAGCGCACCCTCGCGATCGAATCGGCGATTGGCTACGCGCTGCCCTAGGGCCAAGCCGTTAGCCCCTTCGCGAGGCCGCTCCTCCCACGAGCGACAAGGCCCCATCCCTGCCGCCGACTCGTGCGACCCTTTGGCGCAGCGCCTCGCGCGTCCTGACCTCTGACGCTCCCCTCGCGCCGACCGTGCCTTTCCTCGACCCGAAAGGAGCGCCCCCAAGCGACAGCGTCTATCCATTGAGCCTCGGCGGCCCCTCCCTTTCACCATGGCAACCCGCGATCGCGACGGATAAGTGCATCTCTTTCGCTCGCTCGCGCATCGCTCNNAGATGCATCTCTCTCGCTGACGCGCGTGCGTTCCAAGTTGGTTTGCCCGCGGGCAAGCCCGAGAGACGCATCTCTCGGGCTCGCTCGCAGGTCTTCCGATCGGTCCTGCACGCGTTTCAGGCTGACGCGGGCATCCTTCTGTCTCGTTCGTGCCCGAGAACACCCGGGATGGGGTTCTTGCTGGCGAGCCAGGGCCTCTCTCGACGACGGACGTGCATCTCTCCACGTCGGATGTGAATCTCTCCACGAAGAAGATGCGCGAGCGCGTCTCGCCCGCACCCAAGGCCACGAGTCCGCCACTCGAACTCCCCCCGAGGCTCTGCCAGCACGCCTCTGACCTACAGGCGAGCAGCGCTCTCCTAGCCGGCGTCTAGACCCGCGGCGTCCGCCGAGGACGAGTCGCTCGCCGACGCGTCGATGGGCGACCCGTCCCCGCCGGACGCGTCGTCCCCTGCCGAATGACCCGAGTTGTCACATCCGTCGATCCCGTTGCCATCGAGGATGCTCCCGACAGGCTCGCCCGCGTCGACCGGCTGCGAGAGCGAACCCAGCGGGATGACGCAAGCTGCGACCGAAGCGGCGAGCAGCGCGGTGAGCCCGAACGCAAGGGACCTTCTTCGCATGGGCCGGAGTGTGCCTTCGATCTCCAGGGCGAGCCATGACTTCGTCGAGGCGCTCTGCCCCGCGCCGGACTCATCGCTCGACGAGATCTTGCAAGCGCGCGAGCGCGGCGTCCCAGTCGCGGGATGTTCGAGGGGACGGCGGGTGACGAAAATTTGGCCCCTCCATGTCCGGAGCGATAGGAGCGATGACGTGCCCCGTGGCGCGCCAACGTGCCTCGTCGCGGCCGTCGTCCTTGCGACGATCGCGCCCGCCTGCGGCAATCCCCTCCCCGGGACGATGCTCGGCACGTACCACGTCACGGCGCAGGTGCAGACCAACTCGTGCGGGCTCCCCGCACCGCAGCCGTGGGTCTTCGACGTCCAGCTCTCCAACGACAACGGGGTGCTGTACTGGAGCTGGATGGACGGCAGCGCCCCCATGTCGAACCCCATCACCTCGTCCGCGGCGACGCTCACCGAGAGCATCTCGGCGAACGTCGACGGCACCGATGCGGGCAACGGTCCGTGCACGATGACCCGCGACGATACCGTCGTCGTCGATCTCGGGACCGGATCGCCGCCCGCGAGCTTCTCGGGGAGCATCACCTACGACTTCGCGGCGGCGGCCGGCGCCAACTGCTCCGATCAGCTCGCGAATTCCGGCGGCCAGTACGACGTGCTGCCCTGCACGACCACGTATGCGATGTCGGCCACGCCCTAGTAGAGCGGTTTCTCGACCGTTTCTTCGCTGTTGCGCGCACGCACTTTCGGAAAAAGGTCGCCTGACGCGGCCTACGCTTCGATCGCGGCGTGCCTATACTTGGCCTCGTGGCTTCGTTGGAACCGACCACGCTGCGCCCAAAGACGGATGAGGACATCCCGCTCGGCGAACGCCGCACGATCGGCGGTCGGGTACGGGTGTACTACTACGGATACTGGATCAAGGCGTATCCCACGCCCGCGGACACGCTGCTCACCAAGAAGCGGCTCATCGAGGCGCTGACCCGGCGGCTCTTCAACCATGTCGAGCACGGGGTCAACGTCCCCGGTTCCCGCCTCGCCGAAGCTCGGGCGTCGTTCGGCCGCGAGGTCGACGCAGGGCGCCGGCGCATCAAGGGCGCCATGCTGGCCGGAGCGCTCTTCAACCGCGCGACCGACATCATCACCAAGCTGGTGGAGATCCAGGCCCTCGGCGTCCCGATAGAGACCGACAACGCCCTCATGCGCGAGTGCGGCGAGCACCTGCAAGAGGCCCTCGAGCTCGGGCGGCTGGTGCTCCACCGGAGCGGCGAGGAGGGCATCGACGAACTCTGGGGAGAGCCCTTCAAGGCATTCATGTACCCCATCGAGAAGTTCTACGAGAGTCGCTACGTCAAGATGGCCCACTGCATGGCGGAGATCGACGAGATCCGCGACGAGCTCTCGAACGCGCTGGGTGGCTCGGCGCTGTTCGCCGGGGTAAGCGAGCGGATCGCCGAGTTCGCCGAGGCGGCGAGGATCAAGTGCGAGACGTTGCGCACCGACGAAGAGATCTTCGAGATATGGACCTCGCTGGTCGTGTCGGGAGAGCACATGGCCGCGTTCGAGCCGACGCTCGATCCGGACGCGCCGCCCGCTCTTCGGCGAGAAGCAGCCGCGGGCGTCACGCTCATTCGTCGCGCGAAGGACCTGGTCTTCTGGGTCACGCGGGCCCGCGTCCCGATGCCCAAGAGCACCGAAGCCCTCGTGAGCTTGTGCCGGCGATTCCGCGAGAGCAGCTCGTGCGACGGGCCTGGGCCGCGCTCCGCAACGGTCGGGACGGGCGCGACGATCGAGCCGGCGCCGTCGATGGCGTCGTTGACCTCCCCTTAACTGCCCAGGTTAGCTGCGCAGGTTCTTCACGGCGCGGAGCTTGTTGGAGACGTCGAGGGCCGCCACCTTGTAGGCCTCGGCCAGCGTCGGGTAGTTGAAGACGGCGTCGACGAGGTAGTCCACCTTGCCGCCGCAGCCCATCACGGCCTGGCCGATGTGTACGTTCTCGGTCGCGCCCGTCCCGAAGAGGTGCACGCCAAGCACGCGGCGGTCCTCGGACGACACCAGGAGCTTCAGCATGCCGAACGAGTCTCCGGCGATCTGACCGCGGGCGAGCTCGCGGTAGCGCGAGATCCCGACCTCGTAAGGGGCGGATGCGTCGGTGAGCTCGGCCTCCGTGCGGCCGACGTAGCTGATCTCGGGGATGGTGTAGATGCCGATGGGCATCGAGCCGTCGATGGCCGACGTGGGTTCGCCGAACGCGTGGTACGCGGCGAGGCGCCCTTGCTCCATCGACGTCGCGGCCAGGGCCGGGAAGCCGATGACGTCGCCGACGGCGTACACGTGGGGGACGCACGTGCGGTAGTGCGCGTCGACGTGGATGCGGCCGCGCTC
This sequence comes from Myxococcales bacterium, assembly GCA_003139415.1. GTDB lineage: Bacteria > Myxococcota_A > Polyangia > Polyangiales > Polyangiaceae > Palsa-1150. The sequence continues at coordinate 4,902 of PLIR01000195.1, forward strand.
GTCCGCGGGGATCTTCACGCGATCGAGGGCCAGCTTCTCGGTCGCGCCCATGCGTCCGGCCGAGTACATGACGGCGTCCGCCGGGATCGACTTGCCGCTGGCGAGTAGCGTCAGCGCGCGATCGCCGTGGACCTCGACGGCCGACACCGTCTCCCGGAAGCGGAACGTCACGGCGAGCTCGCGAAGGTGGTACTGCAGCGCCTGCACGACCTCTTCGTCGCAGAACTCGAGCATGCGGTCGCGCCTCTCGACGACGGTCACCTTCGTCCCGAGGGCGGCGAAGATGGACGCGTACTCGATGCCGATGACCCCCGCGCCGACGACGACGAGCGACGCGGGGATCTTCTCGAGCGAGAGGATCCCGTCGGAGTCGATGACGCGCCGGCCGTCGAAGGCGACGTTGGGCGGGCGCGCAGGTCGCGTGCCGGTCGCGATGACGATGTGGCCGGCCGTGACCTTCGCCATCCCGCTCTTTCCCTCGATCGCGATCGTGTGCTCGTCGACGAAGGACGCGGCGCCCTGGAGAAGTTGGACGCGGTTGCGGCCGAGCTGGTCCTGCACCACCTGAATCTCGCGGGCGACGACATGCGCCGTTCGCCTCAGGAGGTCCGCGACCGTGATCTCGCTCTTGACCCGGTAGCTCGATCCGTAGAGTTCGCGTTGCGCGAGGCCGGTGAGATACAGCACCGTCTCGCGCATCGCCTTGGACGGGATCGTGCCCGTGTTCACGCACACGCCGCCAAGGTCGCCCCGCTCGACGATCGCGGCGCGCTTGCCGAGCTTCGCGCTGGCGATGGCCGCCTTTTGACCGCCGGGACCCCCGCCGATCACGAGCAAGTCGTAGTCGTACTGTGTCGACACGCTTTCGGGAACCTACCTTGCTGCCATTGCCAGCGTGTCTCGTCCATGTAACGGAAACATGCACTCCCCATCCCACCGCCAACCGTCAGTCGTCCCCGATGCCGTGGTCCCAGTACGTCACCGCATCCCTGTGGCGATTGACGAAACGCACGCCGCCATCCTGCGAGACCACGACGGCGACCGCGCCCGCAGCGGCGGCGCAATAGCGGTAGGCCGATCGATGCCGCGTCCCGACGACGTCGACGACCTCGGGGACGAACGCGTCGGCCTCCAGGTCGAGGGCCCGCCGCACGTGCGCGATGGGCGGCAGCGATCCGCCGAGTTCGGCCCCGAAGCCCAAGATCTCCAGGCGCCTCGTCAGTACGACCGCGCCGTCGACGTTGCCCAGCGACGCGATGAGGTGGCTCATCTCGAAGAGGGCTTCGTCGAGCTCCCCGATCCGCGGATCCGTCTCGACCTTGTAGAAGTCGGGGTCGATGCGCCGCCCCGTCTCGCGCGCGCGCTCTGCGAGCGTGGCGACGATGCCCTGGACGAGCGCCTGGAAGCGATGACGCGAAGGGGTGTCCCGAAAGGGATACTTGATCCGCATGTGCCGCTCGGACACGCAGTCGGCCGGCGCGAAGACCAGCGTCCCGCCGTGGTGCGCGGTCTGCATCGTCGCGATGACGCGCTTGATCATCTGCTGGGCGGCGTGCCTCGCGAGCTCCAGCGCCGCGCCATCCGACACTTCGGCGGGCGACGCCTTCGCGTCCTCGAGCGCCGCCATGAGCCGCTCGCTGCGAAAGAGCGCCGAGAGCCACTGCGACTGGAATACGTCGAGGGCGAAGTCGGAGAGCTTGCCGCCCCGGAGCTCGGCCACACGCCGGCTGCCGCACGCCACGACGACGTGCCCGGGGCGGACGACGCGCACGACCAGACTCGGCGGCATGGGCGGCTCCTTCGCCCGTCCGCCGCGCGCCGCCTGAAGCCAGCGCGGGCCGCTCTGAGCCAGGCCCCAGGTGCGCAGCTCGCCCTGGGACTCGTCGATGCCGATGAGCGCGCGATGAAAGCTGGCCGCGGGCGACAGCCTGCGCAGCTCGTGCTCGTCGAAGCCGCGCGGGGTCTCGAATTGCAGCGGCATCAAGCTGCCCGGCGGACCGTCGTCGGCCGACAGCTCCGACGGGGGAATGACCAGGATGCGGAGCGTGACGGGCCTCTCCTCGTCGCGCAGAAACGATGCGTGGTAGGCCGCATCCAGGATCGCGCCGAGCCGGCGCGGGAGGGGGCGGGCGTCCGCAGGCCACGTCGCGCAAACGCGCGCCGCGAGGTCGTTGGGATAGCTGCGTTCGAGATCGGTCACCCTGCAATCGTCACTTCGGTGTGGCCCGCGCGCAAGGGAGACTCATCGGGTGTGCCGAGGGTGCCGAGCCCAGCGGGTCGCACACCACAACAATCGCGATGTTGCCGGCGCGCTTGCGCCTGAGGTGCGCCACACGTGCGACCCATTTGCACCGCGCAGCGACCGCGGTTTTGCGACATCGTCACCTGCCCATCGGCGCGCCGATGGTACTGCCAACGCCATGTCGACGGACACGAGGGCGACAGTCCGTCGATCGGGCGTGGCGCGCGTCGCCGCCGCGGCCGCCGGGCTCGTCGCCATCGGCGCGCTTCTCGTCGGCGTGCGTGCAGGCGCGTCGGCCTTTCGACGAGTCGCGCCCGTCGCCGCCGCGCCGCAGGGACAACTCCCGGAGCCGCCGCCGATCGCGCCGACCAGCGCGGCCCCTTCCCCCGAAGCCTCCGAGGCGGCCCGGCGGGCGACCCTCGGCAAGACCCTTTTCGTCGATGCCAACCTATCCGATCCCCCCGGCACGAGCTGCGCGGCCTGCCACGATCCGGCTCGCGCGTTCGCGGGCAATCATGGCTCGAGCATCGGCGTGGCGCTCGGCAGTCGTCCCGGCCACTTTGCCAAACGCAACACGCCATCGCTGCTCTATTTGCGATTCGTGCGCAAGTTCCGCCTCCACTGGGAGGAGGACGCGCCCCTCGTCGACGCCTATGGCGGATTCTTCTGGGACGGGCGAACCGACTCGATCGTCGATCTCACGAGGCAGCCGCTCCTGAACCCCCAAGAGATGAACGCCGGGGACGGGCGGCGGGTGGCCAGCGTCATCGCGGCGAGCGCCTATGCCCCGGAGTTCCGGACGGCGTTCCCGGGCGCCCTCGACGACCCCGATGCCACGCTGAAGGCCGTGGGCGAGGCCGTATCCGCGTACCTGCTCGGCGACGAAATGGCGCCGTTTTCGTCGAGGTACGACGACTTCGTGCGCGGTCGTGGGCAGTTGACGGCGACCGAAGCCGCGGGGCTCAAGCTGTTCAAGGACTCGGCCAAGGGCGGCTGCTCGGGGTGCCACAAGATAAACGATCGCTCGAGCGATCCGAAGGCCTCGCCGTTCACGGACTACGGCTTCGACGCCGTGGGAGCGCCCCGCAACCGGGCGCTGCCCGCCACGCGCGACGCGGCCTACTTCGACCTCGGCCTCTGCGAACGCCAGGGCGGCGACTACCAGAAGAACACGGCCGAGTTCTGCGGCCGGTTTCGCACGCCTTCGCTCCGCAACGTGGCCGTCCGGCAGGCCTTCATGCATAACGGCGTGTTCTCGAAGCTGCGCGACGTCGTCGCCTTCTACGCGTCCCGGTCGACGAACCCGGAGCGCTGGTACGCGCACGGTCCAGTCTTCGACGACCTGCCGGCGAAGTATCGCGACAACGTGAACGTCGACAAGGCGCCCTACAACCGACACCGCGGCGAAGCTCCGGCCCTCGACGACGGCGAGATCGACGCCATCGTCGCGTTCCTCGGCGCGCTGACGGACGCTCCGTATCGGTGACACGTCCTCACCATCAATGGATTGAACCCAAACGGTCACGTATTCGAATATCGAACGCCCTATTTTGACTTTATGAATCGAAGTTCGGCCGCTCGGTGACCGGCGGTGGGGCGAAGAAGCGTGCTCCGCAGGCGCTCGCGTCTGCGATCACGGAAGTGTCACGGCAGTCTGGATACATCGAATAACAGGAGGATACTGACAATGCGTAAACGTACATCGTTTGGGCTTTTGGCCGGCACGTCGCTCGTCGCGGCGGCTGCCTGCAGCGCGGGCCCGGGCACCCCCGGAGCGGCGACGGCCACGTCCTCCGCGCCACTCTCCGTCACGGACGCGTCCACGCCGTCGCAGAGCGGCGCCAACGACGGCAACACGCACACGCCGATCAAGCACGTCCTCGTCATCATCGGCGAGAACCGCTCGTTCGACCACGTGTTCGCCACGTACAAGGCCAAGAACGGCCAGTACGTCGACAACATCCTCGCGAAGGGGATCATCAACGAGGACGGCTCGCCCGGCCCGAACTTCGGCCGGGCCGTGCAGAAGAGCGCGATCGACGAGTCTCCGAGCACGTACGAGCTCAGCCCCGGCTCGCAGACGCCCTACAGCGTGCTGCCCCCGGTGTTGGCCGGCGGGCCCACGACGCCTTACGTGACCTCGCTCACCGAGGCCGAGACCGACGAGAGCGCGGCCCTGCCGTCGTCGTACGTGCCCTTGCTGCTCACGGGCGCGACCGGCCTGACGAGCGGAACGCCCGACACGCGCCTCGCGCAGAACCCGCTGACCGTCCCGCCCGGACCGTTCCAGCTCTCGCCGGGCATCTCGTACGACGACTACTCGGCGAGCCCCGTGCACCGCTTCTACCAGATGTGGCAGCAGCTCGACTGCAGCGTCGAGCACGCGACGTTCGCCAACCCTCAGGGTTGCACGGCGAGCCTCTTCCCTTGGGTCGAGACGACGATCGGCGCCGGCGACAACGGCGTCACGCAGCCGGCCGGCTTCACCGACGAGTCCACGAGGGAAGGCTCCGCGTCGATGGGCTTCTGGAACGTCCTCCAGGGCGACGTTCCGTATTTCAAGTCGCTCGCCGACACCTACGCCATGAGCGACAACTTCCACCAGTCGATCCAGGGCGGCACGGGCGCCAACCACATCGCGCTCGGCACGGGCGACGCCGACTGGTTCAGCGACGGCAAGGGCAACGCCGAGGCGCCGCCGACGCTCGAGATCGAGAACCCGGACCCCCAACCCGCCGCGGACGGCGGGACGCCCCCGAACAACTGGTGGGTGCAGGACGGCTACTCGGGCGGCACGTACAGCGACTGCTCCGACGAGACGCAGGCCGGCGTGAAGGAAGTCACGTCGTATCTGCAGCAGATCCACGTCAAGCCCAACTGCGAGAAGGGCCACTACTACCTGCTCAACAACTACAACCCGGGCTACTTCGGCGACGGCACCGTCGACACGGTGGACGAGTTCACGATCCCGCCGTCCTCGACGCGCACGATCGGCGACGAGCTCCTCGAGCACGACATCTCATGGCGCTATTACGGCGAAGACTGGAACGCATACGTGGCCGACCCCGAGGGCTATGGGCCGGGCAACGAGTACTGCAACATCTGCAACCCGTTCCAGTACGCGACGTCGATCATGGCGAACGCCGCCGTCCGCACGACGCACCTCAAGGACGAGACGGACCTCTTCACCGACATCGGCAACGGCTGGTTGCCCGCGTTCGCAATCACCAAGCCGGACGGGCTGCTCGACGGGCACCCGGCGTCGTCCAAGTTGGAGCTCTTCGAGGGCTACACCAAGAAGATCGTCGACGCGATCCAGGCCAACCCCGCGCTCTGGGCCGACACCGCGATCTTCATCACGTTCGACGAAGGCGGCGGCTACTGGGACTCGGGCTACGTGCAGCCGCTCGACTTCTTTGGCGACGGCACGCGCATCCCGCTCATCACCGTGTCGCCCTACGCGACCGGCGGGCACGTGTCGCACGAGTACGGCGACCACGTCTCGATCCTCAAGTTCGTGGAGAAGAACTGGGGCCTGCCGCCCATCACGAACCGCAGCCGCGACAACTACCCGAACCCGATCGCGCTGCCGGTCAACCCGTACGTTCCGCTGAACAGCCCGGCGATCGGCGACCTCGCCGACGAGTTCGACTTCGGACACCACGGGCCGGGCGAGGGATTCCCCTGGTAACGGACGAGCGGCCAACCGGCTGACGGCGGCGGCGCCGGCCTCTTCGCGAGGACGGCGCCGTTTGCTTTTGTGCCTCTGTGCAGTAAGGAGGGGCCGGCCATGACGCCACGCGCCGCCGACGGCCTCGACGCCGTCGCCCCTGTCGAGCCCCCTCCAGGCGGTGCCTTCCGGGTCGAGCCGCTGGCCGGGCGCTCCCCCATCCGCCTCTCGGTCGTCATCCCGACGTTCAACGAGGCCAAGAACATCGCCGAGATCGTGCGGCGGCTGACGGAGCTGCTGGATGCCCCGCTCGGCAGCGCCTACGAGCTGATCGTCGTCGACGACGACAGCCCCGACCGGACATGGGAGGCCGCCCAGGCGCTGACGCGCCACTACCCGCACCTTCGGGTCATCCGTCGCACGGGGGAACGCGGCCTCTCGACGGCCGTCATCCGGGGCTGGCAGGCCGCGCGCGGCGAGGTGATCGCCGTCATCGACGCTGATCTGCAGCACCCGCCGGAGGTGACGCTCGGCCTCTGGGAGGAGGTCTCGCGCGGCGCCGACCTGGCCGTCGCCAGCCGGCACGTCGAGGGCGGCGGGGTGAGCGACTGGAGCGCCTTTCGGAGAATTCTGTCGCGCGGGGCGCAATTGATCGGCCTGTTCTTGCTGCCCGGCGTCGTCGGGCGGGTGAGCGACCCGATGAGCGGCTACTTCATGGTCCGGCGCGCGGCCATCGAGGGGGTGGCGATGAACCCCCTCGGATACAAGATCCTCATCGAGGTGCTGGGACGGGGCAAAATCCGCTGGATCGCGGAGGTGCCCTACGTCTTTCGCGAGCGCGTCGAGGGGGAGAGCAAGGTCACCTGGAGACTCTACATCGAGTACCTGCGCCACCTCGTCCGGCTCCGCCTCTCGCGCCTGCCGATCGATCGCTTCGTCCGTTTTGCCACGGTCGGCTCGAGCGGAGTCGTCGTCGACATGGGCCTGCTTTACCTGCTGAGCGATCCGCACACGCTGGCGTGGGGCCTCACGCGGAGCAAGCTCGTCGCCGCCGAGGCCGCGATCATGAACAACTTCTGGTGGAACGACGCCTGGACGTTCCGTGACGTGGCGAAAGACCAAACGGGCCCCCGCCCTCGGCTGGTGAGGTTCGCCAAGTTCCAGCTTGTTTGCCTGAGTGGCTTGATCTTGAACACGGTGCTCTTGAACGTCCAGTTCAACTATCTCGGCATGAACCGCTACATCGCCAACGCGATCGCCATCGCCATCGTGACTGGATACAATTTCTGGCTGATCGTGAAGCTTAGCTGGCGCGCCACGGTCGTCACGCCGCCCGGCGCGCACTGACGCTGACGGACGTCCAGCGCGGCCGCAACGCCGAGGCGCGGCACGTGCCTTGCGTTGGTCCGCGGCATGAACACACGTCATCCGTTCGCGAGGGGTCTCGTGGTCGTCGTGGCGATGGGCCTCGTCGCGTGCAGTCACGACGAACAACCCAAAACGCCGACGACCGCCGACCCGGCTCCCGCCGCCTCGGCTGAGCCGTTGGTTCCCACGACGCCGGATCCCACGACGCCAAATCCCGCGTCGACCTCGTACTCGCCGGTATCGCCGGTCGCCGCGGCGACGAGCGACTCGTCGACGCTCACGAACGACCAGATCCTCGAGGTCACCCACACGGCCAACGAGGGCGAGATCGCGCAGGCCCGCCTCGCGGTGAGCAAGAGCAAGGACGGCCGCGTCCAGAAGCTCGCGGCGATGATGATCCACGATCACTCCGACGCGGACGCGAAGGGCAAGGCCCTCGCCGCCAAAGACAACTTGACCCTGCAGCCGAGCCCCACGAGCGAGGCGCTGCGCGCCGACGCGAGCGACGCGACGACCGCGCTGCAGGGCGAAGCGGGGGCCGGCTTCGACAAAGGGTACGTCGACACCCAGATCCACGAGCACCAGAAGGTCCTCGACTTGATCGACCAGAAGCTCGTCCCCGACGTCACCAACGCCGACGTCAAGGCGTACCTCGAGGACGTGCGCGTCTCGGTCGCCGCGCACCTCGAGCACGCGCGCAAAGTCGCCCAGAAGATGAGTCAGCAGGCGCAAAAGTGACCGGCGCTTCGATCGACTCTCCACGACACCCGTCACGAACGAACAAGGAGCGCACAATGCCCAAGACGAAGAAGATCACGGTGACTCGCGCGACGTCGAAGAAGACGCCTCGCTCCCCTGCAATGAAGCTGCTCCGCGCCGGCACCGTCGACCTCACGTCGAAGGTATCGCCCACGGTGCGGAAGAAAGTCAGGCAGAACTTGCCCATCGCGGCGGCGATCGCCGCGGGCGGCGCGGCGGTGGCGACGGGCGTCGTGATGCGCGACCAGCTCGCGGATGCGGCGCGCGCCGTCGGTTCCGCCGGGGCGTCGACGTCGAAGTGGGTCGCCAAGGCGATCACGCTCGACCACTTGCTCGCGGCTGCGGGATTGGGCCGGCGCAAGCCCTTCTGGCAGCGCACTTTGCCCCTTCTCGGCATCACGGGCGGGGTCCTCGTGGCCGGCGCGGCTGCGTACCTCTTCATCCCTCGTGGACGGGCCATCGCGCGCATCGCCCACGACGCGGTGCCGGAGCCCTCGATGTCGTCGCAGGACGACTTCGGCATGAAGAACGAGCCCTTCGGCGCGACGATCGCGGAACGGCAGGTGGCCCATGAGCACAGCTGAGCGCGTCGAAGCGTCCCGATCGCGCCGCGCGCGCAGCACGCGGTCCCCGATGGCCGTCGGCGCCGAGGTGCCGCGTTCCGTGGAAGACATCGTCCAAACGGCGCGCAGCGTCCAGCGCCGGGTGAAGCGCGAGCTACACGACCGGCCCGAGGCGGTCTTGGCGGCGGTGGCGGCAGCGGCTTTCGTCGCCGGCGCCGCGGTCGGCTCGCGGCTCGGCCGGATCGTCATTTCCGCACTCATCCCCTTCGGCATCCAGCACTTCCTGGCGACGAGCATCGGCCCCCGCTTGGCCGAGTACGTCACCAGCCTCTCGGAGGACCACGAGGAAGGGTCCAACGGGACGTCACCGAAGGCGCAGCCCAGCTGACGCCCTTCGAAAATGGGACCCTCGTGACGCCGTCCCCGATCACCCGGACTCGTTGTTGCGTCGTGGGCGGCGGCCCCGCGGGGATGGTGACCGCGGCGCTGCTGGCCCGCGCGGGGATCGAGACGCTCGTGCTCGAGAAGCACGGCGACTTCCGCCGCGACTTCCGCGGGGACAGCGTGCACCCCTCGACGATGGATCTGCTCGGAGAGCTCGGGTGGCTGGGCGACTTTCTGCAGCGCCCCCACCAGGAGCTCGGACGCATCCGCGCCCATATCGGCACGGAGGAGGTGACGCTGGCGGATTTCAGCCATCTGTCGACGCGCGCGCGGTTCATCGCGCTCATGCCCCAGCGCGACTTCCTGACGTTTCTCCTCGACCACGCGCGCGTGTTCCCGACGTTCTCGATCCGCATGAACACGAAGGTGGTGGAGCCGATCGAGCACGAGGGGCGCGTCGCCGGGGTCCGGGCGGAGACCGACGGGGGGTCGATCAACGTCATCGCGGATCTCGTCATCGCGGCGGATGGAAGGCGCTCGGTGCTGCGGGAGGCGTCCGGGTTTCATCCACGCTCGGTGGGCTCTCCCATCGACGTCCTCTGGTTTCGCCTGCCGCGCCGCGAAGGCGACCCTACCGAGAGTCTCGGGTGGGTGCAGCAGGGGCACCTGATGGTGATGCTCGATCGCGGGGCCTACTGGCAGATCGCGTTCGTCATCCCAAAGGGCGGGTTCGACGCGTTGAAGGCGGCCGGAATCGACGCGTTTCGTCGCGATATCGTGAACACCGCGCCCTTCTTCGGCGATCGCGTCCACGCGCTCCGGTTCGAGGACGTGAAGCTCCTCGTCGTGACGATCGATCGCTTGAAGCGCTGGTGGCGAGAAGGGCTGCTCTTCCTCGGCGACGCCGCGCACGCCATGTCGCCGGTGGGGGGCATCGGCATCAACCTCGCGATCCAGGACGCCGTGGCGGCGGCCAACATCCTCTCGGGTCCCCTGTCGCGGGGCGAGCCGGTGGACGGCCTGCTGGCCCGCGTCCAGGAGCGGCGCGAGCTGCCGACGCGCGTGACACAGACGGTCCAGGCGACCATCCAAGGTCTCTTCCTTCGGGGCGTTCTGAAGAGCGGGCACCCGGCTCGCCCCGGGACCGCACTCCGACTCATCGACCGTCTGCCGACCTTCCTGCAGGGCGTTCCCGCGAGGCTGCTTGGCCTGGGCTTTCGGCCAGAGCATCTTAGCGCGCTGCTGGCGTGATCCCCTCGTGATGGCGCGCGGGCGCGTGCTCGTGCTCGCGCGCGTGCCCACGCTGCTCGGGCGCATGCTCGCGCGTGTGCTCGTGCTCGCGCGCATGCTCGCGCTCGGGCGCATGCTCGTGCTCGTGCCCGCGCGCGTACTCGCGCTCGTGCGGGCCCCTCAGGGGCTGCGCGGCGGACGGCTCGAGCGCTCGTAGAGGCACCGGCGGACCATCGCGACGACATCGGACGCCACCACCGGCTTCACGAGGAAGCGGTCGGCCCCCGCCGCCGCGAGCTGTCGCCAGTCCTCGGATCCGCCGGAAGCCGTGAGCATGATGATGGGCACGGCGTACGAGGGATCCCGCTCGCGAAGGCTCTGCGTCAGGCGCAGACCGTCGATACCGGGCATGTGAAGATCCGCGATGACGACCGACGGGTGATTCCGATCGAACGCGGTGAGCGCCTGCGCGCCATCGGCGACCCCCTCGACCGCGGCGCCCGGGAACGCACGCTCGAGGACCGTGGCCATCGTCCAGCGAAAGTCTTCGTCGTCGTCGGCCACGAGAATGCGGACGGGTTCCTTCGTCCCGATGCGAGCAGCGGCAAGTTCACGCTGGAACGCCTCGGACGTCGGCGTTCGCTTCGCAGGGTCCTTGACGAGCGCACGGAGGATCACGCCGTCAAGTTCGGGGAAGCTGCACGGACGCACTTCGCTCGGCGGCCGCACCTCGTCGGTGATGTGACGCAGGAGCGTCGTGGTCGCCCCCGGCGAGTCGAAGGGCGGCTTGCCCGCCACGATTTCGTACGCGATGCAGCCGAGCGAGTAGATGTCGGCGCGCGACTGGTGAGACGGATCGCTGTCGTCCGCGAAGATGACCTCCGGCGCCATGTACGCCGGGGTGCCGACGAGCTCGCGCGGCCCCGTCTGCACGCCACGCCACAGGAACGCGAGACCGAGGTCCGCGATCTTCGGCGTCAGCTGTCCGCTCAGCAGCACGTTGGTCGGCTTCAAGTCCCGGTGCACGGTGTCGGCCGCGTGGATGGCGGCCAGACCCTCGCAGATGCCGTTTAGCACGTGCAGCGCGTCGTCGAGGTCGTCCGGCTCGGCGTGGGTCGTCAGCCAGTGATCGAGCGTCTCGCCCTCGACGTACTCCATCACGAAGTACGGCAAGCCCTTGTGCAGGCCGCACGTGTAGACCTGCACGACGTTCGGGTGGCTTACCCGCGCCATCGCCTGGGCCTCCTCGGCGAAGCGCTGCCGAAAGCGCTCGTTCAAGAGGTCGGCGCGCAAGAACTTGATGGCGACCCGACGGTCGAGCACCTCGTCGCGCGCGAGAAGAACGACGCCCATGGCGCCTTCGCCGAGCCGGCTGACCACGCGGTACGTGCCGTCGATGAGCTGCCCGACGTCGGGCACCTCGTTGGCATCGGACCACGGAGGGGTGCCGTCGCAAGGGAGGGTTTCGCTATTGCTATTATTGCTATTGGAAGTGTAAGGCACGACGCGCTTGAGGAAGGACCTCTGCAAGAACCGGACGCCACCCCTACCAGCGTTCCCGCGGCGCCACTGCTGCAACGCGCCATCCTCGAGGCTGCTCACTTTCGCCCCAACCCGTGCAGAGCGCCTCCTCAGGTCCGGCCTGGCTCCCCTCTTACCAACTTGCGCTTGGCAGCTTGTAAGCTGAGCGTCGCGCACCCCCCGCTGGCTCAGGCCTTGCTTGACGAACCCCGTGCCCAGGTTGGCCCCCCTCGCCGTCCCATTGCTGCTCCCCGCACCGAGCCGAATCTGGTGAACACAATTCCCGAGGAAACGTTGTGGTTGAACGGCGTATCGGCGTTGCTCGTGGACGACGACGCCGACAACCTCGAGCTCATCGGGTACGTTCTCGAGCGCGCGGGCTGCCGGGTCACCGTGGCGCAATCCGCCGCCAGCGCGCTCGACGCGATCGCGAAAGGGTCCTTCGATCTCCTTCTCAGCGACATCGGCCTGCCCGACCAGGACGGGATCACGCTGATGAGCGAGATCCGCGCGCGAGGGCACAACGTTCCGGCCATTGCCCTCACCGGATACGCGGGCGCCGACGACGTGCGACGGATGAACGACGCGGGTTACCAGAGGCACCTGCCCAAACCCGTCGACCTTGCCGCGCTGCTATCGACGGCCAAAGAGCTCGCGCGCGCGACGCGAGCGAGCTGAGCGACCCGCCGGGGCGTTACCGTCCCCGGCACTGCGGTTGCAGCCTCGAGAAGGCGCGCAATGGCTTCCAGCCGCGTCTCGACGAGCAACATGGCCCAACGGGTCGTGCAAAACGTCGAGGCCATCGCGCAGTTGCATGCCGCCGCCGAGGTGAGCATGAGCCAGCGCTTCATCGATCGCCTCACGGCGTCGATCGGCAGGCCGTCGTCGATCTGGACGGTCCTCATCCTGGTCGCCTTGTGGATGGGCCTCAACACGTTTGGGGCGAACGCGGGGCTACCGCGCCTGGATCCGCCGCCATTCCCGTGGCTGCAAGGGGTACTGAGTCTGTCGGCGCTGCTCGTGACCATCATCGTGCTTGCCACCCAGCGACATCAGGCGCAACGCGCGGCTCGCCGCGGAGACCTCGAGCTTCAGGTCAACCTGCTCGCCGAGCAGAAGACCGCAAAGCTCGTCGCCCTCCTCGAGGAACTACGCCGCGATCTCCCGACTGTCCGCGATCGCGTCGACCCCGTCGCCGCGGCCATGAGCAAAGCGGTCGACCCCAAGGCCGTCCTCTCCGTCATCGAAGCCGACGTCCCCCCAAGAAACACCCCCTCGAAGAAGGACTAGGGCAGCGCCGTCGTGATGACGTCANNTCATCTCGACGGCGGTGCACTAGACGGGACTAGACGGCCTCGCCGAGCACGCGGGGGTGGGTGTGGATGGCGGCTTCGAGGCGGCCGACGCGGATCTCGAAGTCTGGGACTTCGCGCTCGAGGGCGTCGAGCAGCTCGTGAGCCGTCATCGCCGGGCCGGCCATTCCGGCCTCCCAGAGACGATCGACGACCTCTGCCAGGAGAGCACGTCGCATGTGGCGCTCACCGCGCAGCGTCCGGAGTAAGACTTCGATCCGCTCCGATGGGGAGGAGTTGAGTCTTGCCCTCGTTGCCCTCATAAAGGCCACGAAAAGGCAACGAGCATGCCGGAGCGTTCGCGGCTCTCGGCGCACCGCCCATCGCCCACCCGCGTCACCGACCCTGCGACACCCGATGGACGGTCGCGGGGGGCCGCTTTTTTCCTTTCCGGTGAGGCAAAGGTGCACGAAATCCGCGGCTGCAAGCGGGTGATAGCATCGAGGATGCCCTCGGGCGGCACCGGAGTCGCACGAGAGATCCATGCCCCAAGAGTCTCCAGGAACTCCGCCGAGCGTCCCGCCGGACGATGTGGCCGATCCCCTGATCGGCCGGATCGTGGCGGGCAAATTTGCAATCGAAACAAGATTGGGACAGGGCGCGATGGGCGCCGTCTACCGTGCTCGGCAGCTCGCCCTCGACAAATACGTCGCGATCAAGGTCCTCCATAGCGATCACGCCAACGACGCAAGCTACGCGGAGCGTTTCCGGCGCGAAGCCAGGGCGGCCTCCCGGCTCGACCACCCCAACTCGATCCGCGTCTTCGACTTCGGCGAGGAGCCGGACGGCTTGCTTTACCTCGCGATGGAGTACGTCGAGGGCCGGGACCTTCGCGCGCTGCTGTCGGACATCGGCCCGCTACCCGCCCCGATCGTCGCAGACATCCTCGGCCAGGTGCTCGCCGCGCTCGCGGTCGCCCACGACCTCGGCGTCCTGCACAGGGATCTCAAGCCCGAGAACATCATGCTCGTGCGCGCGCGCGGGGATGACGGGCAGCCCGCCGACGTCGTGAAAGTGTGCGATTTCGGGATCGCGAAGATCATCGAGCGGTCCCAACCAGCGCCGGGCGCGGGCCCGGGGCGGCGCACCACGGAAGGGTTCGTCGTCGGAACGCCGGAGTACATGTCGCCGGAGCAGGCGCAGGGCAAAGCGATCGACGGCCGAAGCGATCTCTACTCCGTCGGCATCGTCCTCTACGAGCTTCTCACCGGACAGGCCCCCTTCGAGGGAAGCACCCCGCTCAGCATCGTGATCAAGCACCTGAACGACGTGCCGGAACCGCCGTCCACGCGACGCGCCGACATCGACGCCGGGCTCGAGGCGATCTGCATGAGGGCGCTGCAGAAGTCGCCCGAGGATCGATTTCAAACCGCCCGCGAGATGCGTCAGGCCGTCCGCGCGGCCGTCGCGCCGAGTCCGCCCGTGGCCATACAACTCGCCATCGCTCGGGCGCGTGTCTCGTCGGGGAGGCCGTATCGGGCGACGATCGATGCGGACAAGTCGACCCTCTACGGGCTCACGCCGGCGGCGCCTCCGCCTCGTCGACGGACGCGGCCCTGGCTGGCCGTCGCGACGCTCATCGCGATCGCGGGGGCGACGGTCGTCCTCGGTCGTCGCGCAGCTCCTCCTCGCCCGGTGCTGGCCACCGCGACGCTCGTCCCGACGATGTCGCGGCCGACCACCGTCGAGGTGGAGCCAGCCCGGGAGCCAATCGCCACGGCCGCCGTCCCTGCGCCGCAGCCGCCCTCCTCGGGCGCGGCCCTCGATGGCAACGCCGATCGTACATCGGGTCGCGAAACCCGGGCCCGACGCACCAAGGCGGCGATGATCGCGCCGGGCGTCGTCGCCGCGCCGGAGACGACAGAGGGGTCGGCGCAGGCCCTGCCTCCTCCCGAGGAGCCGGGGCCCGTCGTCCAAGCGGCCCCCGTGCCCGTGACGCCTCCGGCCTCGACCCCCGCGGCGCCCCCGTCGACACCCGCCGCAGCCGCACCACCCGAACCATCGAAGCCCGCGTACGACCTCCAATCGGCCCACGTCGAGATCGCGCTCGCTCGCAACGCGGTCGGCGCGACGTCCTCGAGCGTCACGCGCACTCTCTCGGAGGCCGCGAACCAGATGACGGCTTGCTACAGGGCCGAGCTGCCACGACTGACGGGAGTGATCGATGGGGTCGGCGTGCTGCACATCGAGACCGACGGCGAAGGTGTCATCACGGACACGCGCTGGAGCGGGCCGTTCGACGGCGACATCGCGCGATGCCTCGCCGCCGCGGTGACCGGACGACGGGTCGCCAACGTGGACACCGGCAGCGCGAGGGCCGACATACCCCTCGCCTTCAGGGCCCGTTGAAGGTGCGCGCCCTCGCTCTTTTGGTCGCGACCGCGCTCCTCGGCTGCGGGGGGCCGAGCATGGACCCGGAGGTCGCCTCGGCGTCGGCCGCTTCGCGCGCCGACTACGACGTCTTCGCGCTGAGATGCTCGAAGTGCCATTCGCTCGCGCGTCCTCTCAACAGCGGCATCGACGACGACGGCTACTGGAGGACGTACGTCGCCAAGATGCGCCGCCAGCCCGGGAGCGGCATCAGCGCGCAGGACTCCGTCGCCATCCTCAGGTTTTTGCACCAGTACTCGATCGAGCAGCGGCGTCGCAAGGGCAAGCCCGTGGACTCTCCCGCGCTCACCGCTCCGTCGCCCGCGCCGTCCGAGACAGGCGGCTCCTGAGATGAGCAGCCGCGGACTGCTGCTCGCGATCGTGATCGTGGCGGTGATGGCGCTCGTCGCGCATCGCCCCGCCCTCGCGTTCGACGAGGAGCGCAACTTCGCCGGGTCGGCGCAGCTCGACTACGACTTCGTGCCGAGCGAGCCGGGCGCCGTCGCCGCGCCGGGACCCGCGACGACGTTCCAAGGGTTCACCCTGGAGTCGGCCTTGAAGGTGGCCGTCGACATCTCCGACCACCTCTCGGCCAACGTCAAGGCTTGCTACGGCTGCCACGGCTTCGAGCTCGACATGGCGTACTTCGACCTCCGAGCCGCCGACGAGCTCAATCTGCGCGTCGGCCGGTTCAGTCCGAGCTTCGGCGCCTTCAACCTGCGCCACGACCCGGCCAATCACATGACGAGCGACAAGCCCTTGCCGTACGACATGGGTCGCATGCTTCGTAAAGGCGACTGGTACAACGGCGTCCTGCCCTCGCCGTTCCCCACCAACGGCGCAGAGCTCAATGGCACGCACTGGATCGGCGACGTCGCGCAGCTCGACTACGCGGGATACGTCGTCATGGGATTCAAGAACGACACGGACCCGAACCCGACGGATTTCAACCTCCAAGAGTCGCACCTGCCTTACTACGTCACGAGCGACCCGCGACCCGCGGCGGGCTCGCGCATCGCGCTGACGCTCAAGGCGGGTGACAAGTCCGACATGACGCTGGGCGGCAGCGGGATGTTCGGCACCTACGACCCGAACAATCGACTGACCTACGCCATCGTCGGAGGCGACCTCTCGCTCCGCGTCGGGCGCACCGCGGTGCGCATGGAGTACCTCGTCCGCCGGCAGCAAATGGATACGAGCAACCCCGACATCTTCAAGTATGCCATCGCCCCGGTCGGCGGAGACCTCTTCGCCAAGCACGGCGCCTACGTCGAGGTCGAGCAGCCCCTCACCAATGCGCTCGATGTGCTCGCGCGCGGCGACGGCATGTACCGGGTGGGCAACGTCAGCAACGCCGTCGTGGGCAGCGGCAGCGACGCGCCCGGGTACAGCCCTCTGTCGTACGAGTCCTGGGTCGCCCGCGAGACGCTCGCGCTCGCGTTCTCGGTCGAGCGAAACTTCCGCTTCAAGGGATCCGTCGAGCTCTGGGAGTTCAGCTACGCCGATATGGCGGGACGCGAGGCGGAGCTCAGCTTTCACCTCGGCGCCGTGGGGAGCTTCTGACGTGCGAAGGCGAGCGCTCCGCCCGGGCATCTCCGGCCGCATCGCGTCGGCGCTCGCCCTCGGCGCGGCCGCCTGCTCGTCTTTCTACCCCCAGGTAGGCCCCTCGCAGGAGTCGTGCGGCGTCGAACCCCTTCACGTCGGCTCCACGGGTGGATCGGAGTACGGCGCGAGCGCCGGCGACGGATACGACACGAGCGGCGCGGCGAACGGCCCCCCGTCGGACATGTGCTCGATCGACGCCGGCTCGGCCTGCGACGATTGCGAGAGCAAGTGGTGCTGCCCGACCCGCTTGGCCTGCTACGAGGATCCCGTCTGCGTGTGCGCGGACATGGCGATGGACGTGTGCCTCGCCTCGGCGAACGCCAGCCCGAAGGTGACCGCCTCGTGCTGGGCGTCGTTCACGGCTACGGGGAACGTCGAGGCGGCGCGCGTCGCGTGCGAACGCGCGTGGTGTACGGGCCCTTGCGCGATCCCCGCGCCTTGACCCTCGACCGAGCCTCTCAGAATTCGATGCCCGTAGGGAAGACCTGCGGGTCGAGCGTCGCGAAGGGGATCTCGCGCTGGTACGAATAACGATGGGCCGCGGCGGCCCGGTGCGCGTGCCGAACGCACCACCATCGCGACCCGCCGCTCGTGGCCCGTATGCGCTCGCACTCCGCGCAGGGCGGTTCGATGACCGGGTCGTGGTGCTCGACCTCCCTCGGCCACGGACTGGCGACGATGACGGGCCATGACGAGCTACCCAGGAGGCGCTGCGCCGTGGAGCCGACGATCCAGTGACGCAGGTGCGGGCCGCGGTGCGAGCCGACGACCACGACGTCGGCGTCGACTTCGGCGGCAAGCTGCACGATCTCGCGCACGACATCGCCCGAGCGAAGGTGGATCCCCACCGTGAGCCCGTTGAGCCCCCCTGCCGCGGCCGCCTT
>PLIR01000475.1 GCA_003139415.1 Myxococcales bacterium
CAGGACGCGGGGGCGCGAGGGAGCGATCTGTCGTGCAGGACGACGCAGTGCACGCCGACCGTCTGGACGCCGCTTCCGACCGCCATCGGCACCGCGCAGGCCTTCACGTTCTCCGCGACGTCCGCGATGGTCATCGGCAACGAGCCGCTGACGGGGATCACGCACGCGTTCCAGCTCACCGCGCCGCCAGGCACGACGGCGGCTACCACCTCGTCGAGCGACGCGTCGGTCACGTCGAGCGACGCGGAAAGCGAAGAGGATGCCGCGGCGGTCGCGCTCGGGACGGCGGTCGAGGTCTCCTTGCCCACGTATCAGGGAACCGACGCCGCGCCGGGCGTCCTTCGAAACGCGCGCGCCATCTGGTCGCCCGTCGCCTCGATCGTCGTCTTCGGCGGCTACGACGTGCTCGACACGTTCCGACCGCCGCTGTAGCCGCCCTTCCATTGGCGACGTCCGCGGTCCGTGGTTATTCCTACCTGAAAGGACGATGATCACCCCCGCCGCGACGCAGGCGAAGCAACCGACGCTCTACATCCCCCACGGCGGCGGTCCGTGCTTCTTCATGGACTGGACGATGGGCCCGCGCGACACGTGGGACGCCCTAGCGAGATGGCTTCGAAGCATGCCGGAGGCCCTGCCCGAGCCGCCCAAGGCGCTGCTCGTCGTCTCGGCGCACTGGGAGGCGCCGGTGCCCACGGTCACGTCCGCGGCGGCGCCGCCCCTGTTCTTCGATTACTACGGCTTCCCGGCGCACACGTACGAGCTCACGTGGCCGGCGCCGGGATCGGTCCCGCTCGCGGCGCGCGTCCGGGCCCTCCTCGGGACCACGGGGATCGATTCGGCAGAAGACGGCCGGCGGGGGTTCGATCACGGCGTATTCGTTCCGTTGAAAGTGGCCTACCCCGACGCGGGTATCCCAACGGTGCAGCTCTCTCTGCAAGCCGGGCTCGATCCGGCGCGGCACCTCGCCATGGGGCGCGCGCTCGAGCCGCTCCGCAGCGAGGGCGTGCTGATCGTCGGCAGCGGGATGAGCTACCACAACATGCGCGGCTTCATGTCGCCCGCGTCGCTCCCCGCGTCGAAGCGCTTCGAGGCCTGGCTCGAAGGGGCCGTCCAGGCCCCGCAGCCCGAGCGCGACGCCGCCCTCGCCCGATGGACGTCTGCCCCTTCCGCCCGCGAATGCCACCCGCGCGAGGAGCACCTGCTCCCGCTCATGGTCGCCGCAGGCGCGGCCGGCGCCGACCGCGGCCGCCTAGGCTTCCGCGGCGAAGCGATGGGAGTCGCCATCGCGAGCGTCGCGTTCGGCTAGCGCGCCGCCGTCGAGGGTTTTGCTGTCATCCTGAGCGAAGCGAAGGACCCATGCGAACCGCGCTCCCGTGGGGTCCTTCGCTTCGCTCAGGATGACAGCGGAAGAACGACAGCGGAAGGACGTTTGACCGCACCTGCCGGCTACTGGTGCGGGGCCGCGGAGAGGCGCTTGCAGAGGCTTGGTCGGTCCCCGACCTGCGCGTTCGCCGAGCGGTCGACGACTCCTGTTTCGTTCCAGACGAGGCACACTGTCTCGTCGGCGCTTCCCGTGAGCTGGAAGGCGCCCGGCAGCGGGACCTCGTTGCCGCATGTCAGGTCGACCGCCGGCGGCAGGGGGAACGACTCGCGGGCGCCCTCGCGGACGACGACGTCGAAGCCGACGCCTCCTCCCGGAGGGCACGTGACGATCGCCTTGAAGCGATCGCCGTCGCGATAGACGCCCAACGAGCCCTCGACGCGCTCGCCGTCGTCGCGAACGAGAGAAAACGCCACTGCGCCGCCCTTGATGCGCGCCATCGGAGCCGTGCCCCGTGCCGGGACCTCCGACGTCCCACTGCCGCGCAGGCCGAGGACCAACGCCGCCGCCGCGGCGAGCGCCGCCAGCGACGCGAGCGCGCCTCCCGGCAAGAGCGTGAGCCCTCGACCGCCTGTCGGTCGTGCGGCGCCCATCGAAGGCAGCGGCGTCGCGTCGTCCTCGCGGATCCGCGCGAGGCACGCCGAGCACGCGACGCAGGCCGCGAGGTGATCGGCGATGGGACGACGCTCGTCTCCGTCGACCTCGCCGAGGTGATAGCGCTCGAGACGCAGCCACGACACAGGCTCGCCGATGCACCCCACGCCGGGGCTCTGCGCTGCGCCGCTCACGGCGACCCCGGGCCGCCCGTGAGGCGACGAACCGCGGCGCTGACGCGTTCGAGCCGCTTGCCGACGGTCTTGCGGCTGAGACCGAGCAAGGACGCGATCTCCTCTTGCGTCATGTCGTCGAGGTAGCGGTACGTCAGCACTTCGGTCTCCGATTCGTCGAGTTCGTTCAGGAGCTTCGCGAGCAGATCGAGGCCCACCGCGCGGTCGTCGCAGCGGGTGCGCGCCGGCGGCGCGAGGGCCGCGTCGTGCCGTTCGAGCAGGCGCGCGCGGTTCGACTCGTCGCGGAGAAAGGAGATCGCCCGGTGGGTGATCGCGCGATAGAGGTACGCGAGCTCGAGGGGCGCGGCAGCCCGCTGGTGCAGATCGACGAAGAGGCCCTGCACGAGATCGCGCGCGTCCTCGACGTTGCCGACGATGCGGGCGGCCCGGCGGATGAGCGTGCGACCATAACGTTCGTAGGCCTCCATGGATGAGAGGGTGGATTCAGCTGGCCGGCGTCACCGGCACGTCCCGCCGCGCGCGCCGTACCACTGGCAGTTCGACGGGTTCGCGTCGCCTCCGAGGGCGGCGTCGAGGTCGCAGGTCCCCGCCTCGTCTGCGAGGGCGACCGGCACGGCGCCGTTGCACGTCCCGCTCGCGCAATCGGTCCCGACGAGGCACGGGGCCCCGGCGTCGCCGAGCCCCTGGCCGGGCCCGCACTGCGATGGGAAGAACACGCTGCGGGTGCTGCACGTCGCGCCGTTCGCGCACGTCACGGCGTCCGAGCACTGAGAGCAGAGCGCGTCGCCCGACACGCCAAAGCACGTCAGACCGCTCGCGCACACGTTCCCGCCGTCGGGATCGCACTTCTCGCCGAACTGAAGGTCCTTCACCGTGACGGGCGCCGCGGTGCAGCCGCTCGACGACTGGATGCGCATCTCGGCGAGGACCGCGGTGCCCGTCCCGGCCTTGGTCAGATAAAACGTGACGCCCTGGTACGCGAGAGGGGCCGTAATCTCGCTCTCTACGCTCTGCCAGTTGGTCGCGCCGAGGGGGGCCGAGTAGTCGATGGTTCCGTCGCTGTTGAAGTCGACGCCGAGGGTCAGCTCGGCGCTGGGATCGATGTCGGCGACGCTGGTGAAGAGGATGCAGGTCGCGCTCGTCTCCGTCGTCGCCTGAGAGATCTCGGTGCCCTGGTCGACGAACGAGACGCCCAGGTCGTTGGCGTTCCAGGTGGGCGCGCGCGCGATGTGCCCCGCGACGAGCGTCCAGGAGCAAAGCGTGTCGCCGCACCAGTCGCGGAACGTCGGGTCCTGCACGAGGTCGCCGTCGCAGTCGTCGCCGAGCGACGCGAAGCCCAGCGCCAGCGCGGCGCACACAGCGCCCCGGTTGCCGATTCGCCGATTCATTGCCCATCTCCCGTGCGAAAGCGCACCCCGACGACCAGCGAGAAGCCCCCGCTGTCGTGCGTGTCGCCGATGAGATCCCGGATCGCGGGCGCCGTGTCGTAGCCGCCCTGACCGAACAGGGTGAGCGGCACGCGCCGGAATCGCAAGGATGCACCCACCGCGCCGCTCAGCAGATAGCCGCCGTACGTGCTCGTCGTGGACGGCGGGACGCCCGTCTGCTGCGTCTGGAAGTTCATGACCCCTAGCGAGACCCCGGCGCCGGCCTGCCCATAGATGCCGAACATCGGGCCGAACTGCGCCGAAGTGCGAATGTACGCCGCCGCGCCGTAGCCCATGAAGGTGACGGTGTCCGTGCTGTTGGCGATCGAGCGCTGGTACGAATCGGACGAGAGCGTGCCCAGCTGAAGGACGGCGGAGACGTGCGGCACGATGAGGCGCGACACGGCGACCGACGCCTTGATCGCGGGGACGAGGAGCGGCGCGCTGTCCGTGTAGCCGAACGTCTGCAGGCGATCGGTGAAGGCGCTCGTCTCCCGGGTGATGACGCCGACGGATCCCTCGAACTCCCAGAGGTCGAGCTCGCGGCGCGGCGCGTCGGCGTCCCCCTTGGGCTGCGTGCGCTCCGCCGAGACCGGCGTGCACGTCGACGGGTCGATGACGGTCACGTGGTCGTCGGTGAGCGTGACGTGGCACTCGACGATCGCGTCCTTCTCGCCGATGACCGCGTCGTAGGCTCCGGCGACCACCGCGAGGCGCACCGCCGCGCCGGGCGCCTTCTGCACCTCGGCGACGACCGACCCGCTGACGCGCTGCTGCAGGAGAACGCGCCCCTCGAGCGCGCCCGGCAGCTCGAACTGCGCGCGCGCCTCGGCCGGGTACGTGAGGGGGACCTCGCCTTGACCTGCCAGGTCCGTCTCGAGCGTCACGTGCTGCTCGCCGACCTGCGTGCGCGCCGTGGAGGCCAGGGTGCGACGAAACGCATAGCGGTAGGCCTCGTCGAGCGACACGCGACCGTCGTGATCCGCGTCGCCCGCCCCGCGCAGGGCGCTCACCAGGTGGTGGGTGAAATACGAGCCTCTCAGCTCGTCGGACTCCTGGCTGAGCTCCTCCTGGCTGCTCGACGCCATGACGGCGAGGCCCTTCTGCGTCAGCTTGGACACCGAGTTGTAGGTGAAGTCCGCCGCGGGCGCGGCGCCCTTGACGCGCGCGAAGGCGCCGCTCTGACACGCGTCGAGCACGACGATGGTGAGGGCCGTCGGCAGGGCGGTGAGGCGGGCGCGGAGCGAGGCGAGGGGCAGCTCGTCGCTCCCGAGGTTGACCGCAGTCGCCCGCGCGTGGCCCGAGTAGTAGAAGACGACCTCGGCTTGCTCTCCGCGCGCGGCGCTCGCCTGGACCTCGGCGCCGATGTCGTCGATCGCCGCGAAGACCTGGGAGGCGTCGGGGTGCAAGAGGACGTGGACATCGCGTGCGTCGAAGTGCCCGAGCTCGCGCAGCACCTCCGCCACGCGCTGCGCGTCGCCCTCCGCGAAGCGAAGGGAACCCTGCCCCGGGCCGCCCGCGTTGCTGCCGACGACGATCGCGTAGGCGTGGGGGTGCGGGGCCGCGATGACAGGGGTCGGCGCGGTGTCTGCCAGCGCGCCGCCCGTGACCAAGGAGATCGCCGCCGCGAGCAGAAGGGAGGCGGGGTGATGCGTCATGGCGATTCGCGGGTCTCCAGACTATTAACGCGCGACGCCGGGCGGATGGGAACCCGCCCTTCGATTCCATGACGCCCGCCGAAGACATCGCGCGCACCATTCGCGACGGATTCGACAAGCACTACCGGCTGTTCCGCGAGACGAGCGCCCTGGCCAAGCTGCGCTTCGAGCGGGGCGACTGGGCGGATGTGCGCGCCGCGTCGACCGAGCGGATCAAGATGTACGACCAGCGCGTCACCGAGGGGGTCGAGGCGCTGCGCATCGCTTTCCCGTACGTCCGAGACGAGGGGCTGTGGCGTCAGGTGAAGCTCGCCTACATCGGCCTTCTGCACGAGCACCGGCAGCCCGAATGCGCGGAGACGTACTACAACTCGGTCGCCTGCCGCATCCTCGATCGGCGCTACTACCGCAACGACTACCTGTTCCGGCGCCCGGCCGTCTCCACGGAGCACCTCGACGGCGACGAGCCCACCTACCGCTGCTACTACCCGACGCGGGACGGCCTGCGCAGCACGATCCGCGCGTGCCTGACGAGCTTCGGCCTCGATTGCCGGTTCCAGGACTTCGAGCGCGACGTGCGGAGCATCGTTCACGCGATGCGCAAGCGCTTCCCCGGCAAGTGGCAGATGCTGCCAAACTTCCAGATCCAGGTGCTCTCGTCGCTCTTTTTCCGGAACAAGGCCGCCTACCTCGTTGGCCGCGCGATCAACGGGACCGACGAGTATCCCTTCGTCATCCCGCTGCTCAAGGCCGCCGACGGCAGCATCTACGCCGACGCGCTGCTCCTCAGGCCCGAGCACATCGGCCGCGTCTTCAGCCTGGCGCGTGCGTACTTCATGGTCGACATGGAGGTGCCCTCGGCTTACGTGGCGTTTCTTCAGACGGTGCTCCCGAGCAAGCCGAAGGCGGAGCTCTACACGATGCTGGGCCTGCAGAAGCAGGGCAAGGCGCTCTTCTTCCGCGATCTGATGGATCACATGAAGCACTCGACGGACACGTTCGTCCTCGCCCCCGGGACGAAGGGCCTCGTCATGACGGTCTTCACGCTCCCGTCGTTTCCGTATGTCTTCAAGGTGATCCGCGACTGGTTCGAGCCGCCGAAGCAGAGCGACCGCAAGGACGTCGAGGGCAAGTACCTGATGGTCAAGTACCACGACCGCGTCGGTCGCATGGCCGACACCCTCGAGTACTCGTACGTGGCCCTTCCGGCGGCGCGCTTTGCGCCGGCCCTCGTCGACGAGCTCCGCCGCGTCGCGGGGTCGAGCATCGAGTTCGACGGCGACAAGCTGGTCGTCCGCCACGTGTACATCGAGCGCCGGATGGTGCCCCTCGACATCTACCTGCGAGGGGCCGAAGGGGCGCGCCTGCGCCACTGCGTGCGCGAGTACGGCGACGCGGTGAAGGAGCTCGCCAGCGCGAACATCTTCCCGGGCGACATGCTGCTGAAGAACTTCGGCGTGACGCGCTACGGCCGCATCGTCTTTTACGACTACGACGAGATCGGCCTGCTGACCGAGTACAACTTCCGCCGCCTGCCCACCTTTTCGGACGACGACGACGACAACGGCGCCGAGCCCTCGTTCTCGGTGAACCCGAACGACGTCTTCCCCGAGGAGCTGCCAAAGTTTCTCTTCACCGACGGCGCGCGCGAGCAGTTCATGGAGCTGCACGGCGACCTGGCGGATCCGGCGTTCTGGATCGCGACGCAGGACCGAATCCGATCGAACATCCAGGACGACGTCTTCCCCTACCCCCAGGAAGTCCGGTTCCGTACGTAGTCGCGGTCAGAGGAACGCCTCCGCTCCCGTCGAGCTCCCCACCGGATTTGGCCCCCCCCGGGATTTGGTGATGAAACGCGCTCTGGAGCGAGTCGACTCGCGCGTCGCGGCGGGGGTGTTCACCGCGCTGGCGGCCGTCGTGGTGCACGGCCGGAGCGTGTGGTTCGGCTTCACGGGGCTCGACGACCGCGACCTCATCGTCGACGACCACGCCTTCTTGACGGCGCCCTGGAGCGTGCTGCGGGCCTTCACGCGATCGTACATGCACGTGGTCGACGCTTCGCACGGCTACTACCGCCCGATCGTGACGGCGTCGTTCGCCCTCGACGCGCGCTGGAGCGGCCTTCATCCTGCCGGCTACCACGCCACCAACGTCGCGGTGCACACCGCCGCGAGCTTGCTGCTGCTGGTCTTGCTGCGGGATCTGGCGATGGGCGCCCGGCTCGCGACTGCTGCGGCCGTCGCGTTCGCGGTGCACCCGGCGCTGGCCTCCGCGGTGGCGTGGATCCCGGGGCGAAACGACTCGCTGCTCGCCGTCTTCGCGCTCGCCTCTTGGATCGCCTTCGCGCGGGACGCCGCTTCGCCGTCTTGGGCGTGGCGGGGGGCGCACGCCGCGGCGTTCGCGCTGGCGCTGCTCACGAAGGAGACGGCGGTCGTGATCCCGCTCGTGTGCATCGCTTACCTCGCGCTCGCGCGGCCGGCGGAGTGGGGGCCATGGCTTCGATCGCGGCGCGCTGCGTATCTTGTCGTCTCATGGACGGCCGGCCTCGCGGGGTTCGCCGTCTTGCACGCCTGGTTGCGCGTCCCTGCGGTGCACGTCGGCCGGCAGAGCGCGATCGTGCTCTTGGCCAGCGCGGGGCAGCTCCTCGTCCCGTTCTCGCCGGGCGCGTTCGCATCGGCCGCCGACCTTTCGGTCTGGCCGGGGATCCTGGCCGTCGCGGTCCTCGCGGCGGCGTCGCTGCGGATCCCCGGCGTGAGGCGGCGTGTGGTCGTCCTTGGGGCGACCGCGTTCGTGCTGACCCTGGCTCCGACGCTGGCGCTCGGCGACGGGCCCGCGCAAGCTTGCCGTCTGGAGTGGCCGGCGTGCGGGGCTCTCATCGCTGTCGTCGAGGTCGCACGGGCCGCCCTGCGATCGCCGCCGGGTCGCGAGGGCGGCCTCGCGGCGGCGATCGGAGCGACGGCGATCGCCACGATGGCGGCAGTAACGGTCGCGTTCGAGAGCTCCTTTCGCGACCCGGGGGCCTTCGCGAGGCAAGCGGTGGCTGACGCGCCGAACTCCTCGCTGGCCCACGTGTGCCTGGGCCGCGTCCTGCAGGCGGACGGAGAGCCGAGCCGCGCGCTCGCCGAGTACCGGACCGCGCTCTCCCTCGGTCCTGCCGAGGTCGCGCACAACAACATCGCCGTCATCGACATGTCGGCCGGCCTCTGGACCGACGCCGAACGCGAGCTACGGGCCGAGATCGAGCTGCAGCCCGGCTACGCGCGCGCCTATGCAAACCTCGCGATCGTCCTTCGCCACCTGGGCCGAGCCGACGAGTCGCGGGCGGCTCAAGAGCAAGCGGACGCGCTCGCATCGGGCTCGCGCCCCACCCTTTTCAAATAGGGTGGAGCTACCGTGAGCCTTCGATGACGCACGACGAGTGGGTGACCCTGTCCCTCGTGGTGGCGTTCGCGTCGCTGCTCACGGCGCACGTGACGATCATCGCCGGCCTCGCCGCGCGCTCCCCGCGCTGGCGCGCCCCAGCGGCCGCCGTCGTCTTCCCCCTGGCGCCGTACTGGGCAAGCCGCGCGGGCATGCACACCCGGTCGGTCGCCTGGGTGGCAAGCGCCGTTGCGTACGCCATCTCCCGCTGGCTGGCTTACCGCTAGGAGACCCACGACGGCGACGGCGTCGTGGGCGCTGCGCGACCAGATCCGGCGCCTCTTGGCCCGGCCGATGCTCGAGCGCACGCACTTTCTCCGTGTCCGCCTGCCCGGCGGTGGCTCGGCCTTGTAGCAGGATGTCGAAGAAGCCCGTCAGTACCGGTGCTGCCAGACGACGTCGAGGATTGAGGTGCCGGTGTTGCCCACCGTGGTCAAGAGCGACCACTTGCGCAAAAACCTCCAGTTGAAGGTCACGAGGGTCGTGTCGGGCATGCCGGGGGGCGGCAGGCCGAGCACCCAGGCCACCTCGAGGGAGATGTCGCGCGCGATCTGNNGACGCCGCCGAGCGCCTTGTTGATGGGCGCCGTGGCCTCGGACCCGGCGAAGCCAGCCGCGGGCGTCGCGCTGTTCGCGTTGTTGCCGTTCGCACCCTGATCGGCCGACCCGAAGAGGATGAGCGCGAGGATGCCGTTCTCGCCGCCCGGAGGCGCCGGGTT
>PLIR01000382.1 GCA_003139415.1 Myxococcales bacterium
AAGTTAACTCCCGGTGTCACGACGTAATTGCTATCCTGCGCTCCTTCTACCGCGTGACCTAAAAGGGCTGCATGAAGGTCGAGGGGGACCCCGCCGGGACCATCCCGGAAGCCGCTCACAGTCCGAGGTGCGGATTCCGCCCATCGTGATCGCCCAGATCGGCGCATCGTGATCGCGCGGATCGGCCATCGTGGTCGCCCAGTCGGAGCGAAGCGACGTGGCTTGGTTGGCGTGTTCGAGGGGGCGGTCAGGCCGTCCGGCTTTCTTCGGGACGGTCCCTTCAGCTTGATGCGGTGGGCGTTGTGGACGACGCGGTCGAGCAGCGCATCCGCGATCGTCGGATCGGCAACGTAGGTCGTGCCACTTTTCGACGGGCAACTGACTGGTGAGGATTGCCGACCGCACGCCGTGGCGGTCGTCGAAGATCTCGAGCATGTCCCGCCGTTCTTGATCCCGCAGCGGCGCGACGCCCCAGTCGTCGAGCAAGAGCACGTCGATCTTCGCGAGGCGACCGAGCAGGCGGCTGTACGTGCCGTCCGCGTGCGCGAGGGCGAGCTCCTCGAGCAATCGCAGCATCCGCCGGTAGAGCGCGGAAGCCGGTGCGGCACGCTTGCTGGGCGAGCGCGCAAGCAACGCGTGAAGCTTTTCGATCGTCGGTTCGGTCAGCATGTCTTCTCCTTCTTCAGTGGTAGTAGTCGCGCCCGCGCACGTTCTCGTGCGTGAGCGAGAGCGTCGTCTGCTCGTCGAGCGTCGCCACGCGATCGAGTCCATTCTTGAGGATCGATTCGACGTGCCAGTACGAGCGCGCCTTCACGCGCAGCGCCCGGTTGCATGCCGCTTCGAGGCGGACCTCGCCGTAGCGCTTGCCGAGCCGCAGGATGCCCAGGCAGGAGCGGAGCCCTGCTCGGGGTGCGGACGCTCGGCGAGGATTGCTTCGCACAGGTCGCGAGTCGCCGCGCCCACCTTGCCCGCCCACGACACGATGCGCGAGGGCGTCCACTCGGCGTGCGCGCGGTGAGCGCTCGGCATGTGCTCCGTCAGCGTCGTGAAGGCCCCCTTCACGTGCGCAGCGCTCGGTCGTCTGCGTCTAGGGCGGCGTGCTACTCGGTGCCCTGCAAGTGCGCGGGGCTCGACGTCACGGCCCTCCCACCACGCGCGTAGCGCAGTGCCGGGGGATGCAGAAAGACGTCAGCCGATGCGTAACGGTCCAGCCCGCCCCGTCTAGCCGGCCCCAGGCCGTGCGGTTCACGACGATCGGCACAATCGCCGCAAAGAGAAGGGCCCGGAGATGAGACTCCGAGCACGCGGTCGACGCGGGTGGGGCCAAGCGACGGCAAACGCGAAGCTCCTGACGGCACTCGACCAAGCGTGCAGCACGTCAGATTAGATTAGAATGCAAAATAAATGAAGCGCGACGTCAGGTTCAAGTGGAGCACCACGAAGACAAAGGCGACAGCCAGCGTCGCCGTTTGCAACCATGCGGGCTCGCTTTGCGAGCGAAACGCGTTCGGCAGCCGATACGACAACGCGAGCGCACCGATGCATCCCAGCGAAAACATCAGCGTCGATGGTTCGAGCCCCGCGCAAAGGACCTTCGCGCTCAGCGTGACCTTGTGCTCCAGGATCGTCACGATGGCCCTCCACGCCTCGGCAAAGCTCCGCGCCCGGAAGAAGATGAGGGCGAACGTGACGAACGCGAACGTCGAAACCAGGCCGATCCACTCGTCTGCCTTCTTGCCGACGAGCGAGGCGAACCGCTTGCGCCATCGTCGCGTGAGCGCCTCGCACACGAGCGCCACCCCGTGAAGGCCCCCCCACACCGCGAACGTCCACGCGGCTCCGTGCCAAACGCCGCTCAGGACGAACGTCGTCATGATGGCGACGACGAGCCCGGCTTTCCCCCAATCGCGCAAGCTCGTGTGCAGCGGCAAAAAGACGTAGTCGTTGAACCATGTCGACAACGACCGATGCCAGCGTCGCCAAAACTCGGACAACGAGCTCGCCAGGAACGGCCGCTCGAAGTTCTCCATGAGCCGAAAGCCCATCGTCTGCGCCGTCCCGACCGCAATGTCACTGTATCCGGAAAAGTCGCCGTACATCTGGATGGAAAAGGCCACCGCCGCCAACGCCACAGGCAGGGCCGATTGCTTGGGAAGGTTGGCGTAAACCGCGTCCACGTACCGCGCCAGCGAGTCGGCGACGATGACTTTCTTGAACAGCCCGTACACGATTCGCCGGATACCCAAGAGCACCTGGCGCGCGTCGACCACGTGCTCCTCGCGGAACTGGTGGAGCAAATTTTGGGGTCGCTCGATGGGCCCTGCAACGAGCTGCGGGTAAAACATCACGTAGAGCGCGTAGATCCCGAAGTGCCGCTCCGCTTTTTGTTCGCCCCGGTAGACCTCGATGACATAGGCCAGACTCTGAAACGTGTGGAAACTGAGGCCGAGCGGCAACGCGAGCCTCAGCGCCCCGATTGAATAGTTCCACCCGATGGCACGGGCCAAGGCCGCGACGTTGTCGTTCACGAAATTGAAGTACTTGAACACGAACAGAATGAGGACCGTCGAGGCGACGCTGATGCCAAAATAAACGCGCCGCGCGTGCCCTTGCGATGCCTCGATCTTCAACGCCGCGACGAAGTCGACCGTGATCGTGAGTCCGAGAATGCAGATGTAGACAGGAACGGCGCTCATGTAAAAGTAGCAGCTCGCGCCCAGCAGCCACGCCCACCGAAAGCGGTGCGGCAGCGCACAGTAGACCAGCGTCGTCACCGGGAAGAAAAGGAGAAGGAACGCGAGAGAATTGAAGAGCATCTCAGCTGCCGCGCGCGATCGCGTCGCACATCTCTCCGACGTTCTTGAAGCGCTGGACGGTTCTCGAATCGAACCGTATTTTGAAGTGCTTTTCGACGGCTGCGACGAGCTCCACGTGCGTCAGCGAGTCCCACTGCTCGACGTCTTTCGCGGTCGTCTCCGGGCGCAGGACGAGGTTCGGAACGTCGAGCGTGTCGCGAAATAGCAGCGTGACTTCCCAGAGAATTTCGTCCTTAGTCATTGTCGTCCTTGTTGCGGATGTGGACCCGTGCCGGCACAAACGAACCGAGCGGGAGCACCCAGCGCTCCCCCGCGGGTGCGAATCCAAGATGGCGATAGTGGTCTTTGACCAAGGCATTCTTGGGCGTCGCCACGTATTCGCCGACGAGCTCGGAGCAGCCGTGTGCGCGCGCAAAATCGACGACGGCGTTGAGGACGAACTGTTCCATGCCTCGCTTCAGTACGCGGCAACTCATGAGCCACGTGTCGATGAACGCCGCACCGAGGGGCTCCCACTTCAGGATCACCACGCAGATGAGCCCGTGCGCGCCAAACCTGTCGTCAAGGGTGAAGGCGAGGCCTGTCTGCCGCGGGTCGCGCGCGATCTCCTCGATGTCGCGATCCGTATAGCGGACCGTGCGCAGGTTGAATTGGTTCGACCGCTGCGACAATTGGGCGACACGCGGCGTGTTGAAGGCGGTAAAGCCGCTGACCTCGGACACCATGTCGAGACTCGCGAGGTATTCGCCTTCGTTCGCGAAAGTCTTCTGGAATGCCACACGACCGGCGTCCTCACGATATTGCTGCGTCCGAAGCGCGTCCTCCTCCGAAAACGTGGCCGTTTCGAACAGGTTCAATGCGCCAAGGAAGGGGACATAATCGGCCGGATCGGACGGAAGCTCTGGGACGATGAGCTCGGGAATCCCGGAGCGCACCATTCCACGCTCGACCGGATTGTCGTCGAGAAAAACCATGGAATCGAAGCCGATATTGAGCACGCTTTGGATGTACCGAATGTTGTCGACCTTGTTCTCCCAGTTCGCCACGAACACGGCGATGTCCTCGAGCCGTAGAACCATCTCGGGGTGCGTCTCGAACGGCTCCTTCGCCATGGACTCGGTGTTCTTGCTGCATACGGCCAGGACAACGCCGCGCTCCTTGAGTTGCTTTGCCCACGTCTGCAGATCCGTGAACGCCCGCCCGACCCCCAGCGTGCCGATCTGGATGCCCTCGACGCCGTCGTCTCCGATGACCCCACCCCACACCGTGTTGTCCAAATCCAAGATGAGCGCCTTGCGAACGCGCCCGCAGAGCGTAGCGACGATGTCGATCACGCTCTTCGCGATGGGCACCCAGGCCTCGAGCTCGAACACTACCCCCGTGGTCACGTAGGTCGTGGGCGAGAACNNCCGTGAGAACGGGGGAGGATCAGCCTCATCAACTCGACGTTGATCAGGCGGAGCTGGTACGTGAAGGAAAACTCGGTCTTGTTCGCGAAGTTCCCGAAGACGTCGGAGGCCGGCCCGGCGAAATTGCACCAGATGACGTGGCACTTGCGGGACGCCAGCTGCTCGACGAGCCCACGCACCCGCTCGATGTAGTTTCGCGCGAAACCCGCCCGTCGTGACGGCTCTTGTCGTGCGAACGTCGCGTACAGCTTCGGAACGGCTTCGAACACGACGACGTACTGCGAGGAACGCTCGTGGAGCTCGGAGGACGGGTCCAGGATCTGGCGATCGACTTGGTCGAAGTCGGCCTCGAAGACGTCGAGATCGAGCGACGCTTCGTAAGCGTATCCGCGAAGCGCAGAAGCGAAAAATTGGGTGGGTGAGTCGCCGAGGAGCGCCAATCGCACGAGCGGAAAGGCCGCGTAGTCGCGCTTCGCGTTCTTTCTCAACTGGCCGAAGGTGATGGTCATCGCTCGATCGACTTGGAGCCAAAGGAGAGGACTGGCTACCGCTCGAGCACCTCCGGCCTCAAGAGCGACCGGAGGAGTGGCCCATACGATTTCGCGCAGCCGTCGGCGAGACGTTTCAGAACCTTGTTGGCGCAGTGTCGCCCGAAGTGCGGGCTATTGATGAAATCGTTCAGGTCGCATCCGATCGCCACGGCTTCTGTCGTGAGATTGCAGTAATCGAAGCCTCGGGCCTCCACGACGGGACGTACCGCCGATTCCATGGCGTGCAAGAAGGCGTCCTTCGAGTTGTCGCAGGTGATCGACGAGGGGAAGCGCGGGGGCGCGAACACGATGACTCGTGCGCCCGCGGCGCGCATCGCGTCCAGCGTGTCGGCCAAGATCTGGACGTAGGGACGGCTCAGACTCCGCCCCGCGGAGATACACTCGAAGACGAACCCTGGAATGGGATTGACTTTCCCATCCGGCTCCTCGAGGCGAAAAACGCGGCTTCCGTCCTGCAAATTGCGCCAGGTGTCGCTGGGGCTCGTCGCGAAGCTGATGGGGAAAGGCGTATTCTCCTCATCTCCCTGCACGGCCGGTTTACCGAGCATGCCCGAGAGGACGACGAAGCTCATCTTGGTCTGCGGGAAGCTGAGAAGGCTGTCGACGTTCTCGTACCAGGGGCCGACGCCGTCGTCCTTCGAAGCTGAAGCCTCTTCGTACGGAGGTTCCGACCGGCTGGTGGTCGCGAGCACCAGGTCGCTGACACCGAGGAGAACGAGATCCGGCACGCCGTTGGCGAGGGCGTTCTCGTTGAAGAGCTCGCGCTGGTCGCCGAAAGTCGAGCTGGAAATGTACCCATTGAAGAAGCGCGACGGCTCCCGGAACGCCGTCGAGCCAAAGTGATCGACGGGGCTCTGCCCGAGGACCAGAACCTTGGGATGGTTCAGGAAGTGGACCTCCGCGCGACGAATGGCGCGCTCGAGTGCCTCGCCGGGTATGAGCCCCATGGCCGGCCTGTACTCGCTGGGTAGAGCGTGAAGTCGCTGAAGCGCGGCCCAGATTTGGCCCTTTTCACCGTGCGCCGAAAGCCCGGTGGCGATCGGGTACAAGGCTTGATTGCCGAACAAGATGCAGGCCAGGCTCGCTACGACCGTGGTTACGAACATCGTAAGCTTCTGCTCTGGGCTCGACACGGCGATGGCGAGTTACCATTTCGTATGGCCCGGCTCAAGGCAAGAGGGCGGAGTTCGCGTCTCCCATCGCCGAGACCAAAACATTCGCGTCGTCGCAGAGCGCAAGCCTGGTAGAGAGCTTCCCATCGGCGGCGGACCGCACACG
>PLIR01000310.1 GCA_003139415.1 Myxococcales bacterium
GTGTGCGCCCGCGCCCGCGCTTGCCCGAGGTGCTAACCAACGGCGTCGCCATGCCCGACGCCTCGACGCCCGCCCTCCCCACGCTCGACCAGCCGTACGACCCGGCCGTCGTCGAGCCCCGCTGGTACGCCCACTGGGAGCGGCACGGCGTCTTCGCGACCAGCGACTCGCCGGCCGACGCGCGCCCCACGTACGTCGTTCCGATGCCGCCGCCCAACGTGACGGGCAGCCTGCACATGGGCCACGCGCTGATGGTGACCTTTCAGGACGCGCTCATCCGCTGGCACCGGATGCGCGGCTACAACGCGCTTTGGCTCCCGGGTGTCGATCACGCCGGCATCGCGACCCAGACGGTGGTCGAGCGCCTGATCGCGCGCGAGGGCACGACGCGGCAGGCCCTCGGACGCGACGCGTTCGTCGATCGCGTGTGGCGCTGGCGCCGCGAAACCGGCGACCGGATCCTCGTGCAGGAGAGGGTGCTCGGCGCGAGCCCGGACTGGTCGCGGGCCAAGTTCACGATGGACCCGGACATGACCCGGGCCGTCACCGAGGCCTTCGTCCGCCTGCACGAGCAGGGCCTGATGTACCGGGCGACGCGCCTCATCAATTGGTGCCCGGAGTGCATGACGGCGCTGAGCGACCTCGAAGTGGAGAACGAAGAGGGCGCCAACGGCGAGATCTTCGAGTTTGCTTACGAGGTCGAAGGGGGCGGCGAGATCGTCGTCGCGACGACGCGCCCCGAGACGATGCTGGGCGACACCGCGATCGCCGTGCACCCCGAGGATCCGCGCTACCTCGCCCTTCACGGCAAGCGCGTGCGCCACCCGTTCGCCTACCGCACCCTGCCCATCATCACCGACGCCATCCTCGTCGACCCGAAGTTCGGCACCGGCGCGGTCAAGGTGACCCCGGCTCACGACTTCAACGACTTTGCGACGGGCAAGCGCCACGGCCTCGAGGAGATCAACATCCTGAACCTCGACGGCACGATGAACGCCTCCGCCGGCCCGTTCGCGGGTCTCGACCGCAAGGAGGCGCGGCGCGCGGTGAAAAAAGCGCTGGCCGAGAAGGGCCTCGCTCGGGGGGCCAAGCCGCACGTGCTGACGCTCCCGAGGTGCCAGCGGTCCGGCGGCGTCGTCGAGCCCATGATCTCGACGCAGTGGTTTCTGCGCATGAAGGAGATGGCCGAAAAAGCGCTCGAGGCCGTCCGCGCGGGCAAGACGGTCATCGTGCCCTCGGAGTGGGAAAAGACGTACGACCACTTCCTCGAGAACATCCAGGATTGGTGCGTCTCGCGGCAGCTCTGGTGGGGCCACCCGATCCCCGCGTGGCACGACGAGGCGACCGGCGCGATCAAGGTCGCGCGCGAGCGGCCCCCGGAGTGCGGCGCGGGCTGGACGCCGGATCCAGACGTCCTCGACACGTGGTTCTCGAGCGCGCTCTGGCCGTTCTCGACCCTCGGCTGGCCACAAGCGTCGCCCGCGCTGAAGAAATTTTATCCCGCGACCGACCTGGAGACGGGCTACGACATTCTCTTCTTCTGGGTCGCCCGCATGATGATGTTCGGACTGCACTTTACGGGGGAGGTGCCGTTCCGCCGCGTGCTCTTGCACGGCATGGTCGTCGACGAGACCGGCGACAAGATGAGCAAATTGAAGGGCAACGTGATCGATCCTCTCGATCTCGTCTACGGCACCACCTTCGAGGACATGATCGGCAGGGGCGCGACCGGGGCGTCCGCGGAAGAAGCGCTCGCGAAGTTCAAGAAGGCGTACCCGTCGGCCGCCGCGATGGGCAACGGGTTCCCGGCCTTCGGCGCCGACGCGGTGCGCTTCACGCTGGCGACGTACCCCCCGAGCAACAAGCGTATTGCGCTCGCGCCCAAGCGCATCGAGGGCAACCGCCACTTCTGCAACAAGATCTGGAACGCGACGCGCCTGGCGCTCGATCTCTTGGGCGACTTCGCGTGGCCGGACGGGTTGGCGGCCCCGAGCGGCGCGCCCGCGCAGATTTACAACCGCTGGATACGTTCGCGCTTTGCGGCGGCGTGTGCGGCCGTCCACGAGGGGTTCGACGCCTTCCGCATCGACGAGTCGGCGCACGCCGCGTACCGCTTCTTCTGGACCGATCTCTGCGACTGGTACCTCGAGATCGTCAAGCGCGTGCTGCGCAAGCAGGCCGACGGCACCTTCGCCAACCCTGCCGTGGTGCCGGAGACGAGGGCGACGCTCGCGTACGTGCTCGAGGGCAGCCTGCGCCTCTTGCACCCGCTGATGCCGTTTCTCACCGAGGAGCTCTGGCAGCGCCTGCCTCGCCCGGCGTCGCGAAAGGCGACGATCGCGTTCGGGCCGTACCCGTCGAAGGACGAGGAGAGCGCCGCCGTCGACGCCGACGCCGAGGACTGGATGGGCCTTTTGAAGGCCGTCGTCTCCGCGGTGCGCTCCGTGCGCAGCGAGTACGACTTGAAGAAGGCGGAGGTGCCGCTCCGCGTGCGATCGGCCAGCCCCGAGGTCGTCGCGTTCCTGCGGAGCGAATCCGAGACGGTGCGCACCCTGGTCCTGTCCAAGGGGGAGCCGGTGCTCGAGGCGCCCGGGGGCCCACGCGAAGCCGGGACGACGGTCAGCGTCGTGCCGAGCGCCCGGGGGCCCATCGAGGTGCTCGTGGGGCTCAAGGGCCTCGTCAGCGCGGACTCCGAGCGGACGCGGATCGAGCGCGACGAGAAGAAGATCAAAAAGGACCTGGCGGTGCTCGACAAGAAGCTCGGCGCCCCGGGGTTCGTCGACCGCGCGCCCAAGGAGGTCGTGGAAGAGGCGCGGGCGCAGCGCGCGTCCTTCTTGGAGGCTCTCGGCCGCCTCGAGATGGCCCGCAAGCTCGTCGACGAGCTGTGATCGAGCGCCGCCCCATGCGTGGGGCATCTCCGGACTAACGCTAGTCCCGGAGGCTCAAAGTTGCTAAGCCGTCGGGCGCGTTCCCCCTCCGGAGTCCCCCGCGACCCACCGCGTCGTACACTTCCGCGTTCCTTCAATGAGCGAGACCCAACCCAGCGAATCGGTGCAGGCGGCGTCAGCCCCTGCCACCGCCGCCACGGATCCGAAGGACGCCAAGGGGCCCGAGCCCAAGGACGCCGGGTCGAACGGCAGGGCCGCCGATGCCCCCGCTGCGCCGCGCGCCGAAGCCCCGTCGGCCGATGCCCCCCTACTGCCCAAGGGCAATCCGCTCCGGGTCCGCGGGGGCGTAACGGCGCTCGTCGGCGCGGTGGTCGCCCTGATGTTCATGGGCGAATCGGGGCAGCTTCGCTGGGGCGTCCCGCTCGGCGCGCTCTGTGTTTTCGTGGCCGCGTGGGGGGTGATGGACCTGCTCGGGACGTTCGACGACGCCGACGCGACCGTCGCCGCCTCGACGACGCTCGAGGCGATCGGGCGTCCTCTCGCGGCGTCCGTCGCGCTGGGCGTCCTGTTCTGCCTCTTTCTGGGCCTCGCGGTGGCGGGGCGGGGCCTACCCCAGCCGGTGTGGGGCCTGCTCGTGACCGCGACGTTCGTGGTGTTCATCGCGTCGTTGTTCAAGCTGGGCCAGGCGCTCGGCGTGTGGAAGGTCGACGAGGAGGGCCTCAGTCGCCCCTTGTGGCGTCGCCAGGGCTTCTGGGTGATCGTCGCCGCCGCCGCCCTGTACCTGCCCTTGATGGGCACCTCGTCGCTCTGGGACCCGTGGGAAACGCACTACGGCGAGGTCGCGCGCGGGATGCTGTCGCGCGACGACTGGATCAGCCTGTGGTGGGCCCAGGACGGTTGGTTCTGGAGCAAGCCGGTGCTCGACATGTGGATGCAGGCGATCGCGATGGCGACGCTCGGCGTGCATTACCAGCCCGACCAGATGCTCATCGGCTCGGGGCAGGCGCCCGTCATGCACCCCGAGTGGGCGGTGCGCGCGCCGGTCGTGCTGATGACGATCCTCGCGATGTACGTGCTCTACAAGGGTGTCGCGAAGACGTTCGGCCGCCGCGCCGCGCTGCTCGGCACGCTCGTTCTGGCAACGATGCCGGACTGGTTCTTTCTCGCCCACCAGACGATGACGGACATGCCCTGCGTCGCGCCGATGACGGCGTGCATGGGGCTCGTCCTGTTCGGCCTGCAGACGCCTGGCGACGTCACGACGCGCTCGTTCGAGGTGCGTGGGCCCGGCAAGACGCGCTGGCGCCTCACGGCGTGGCACCTCGTCTTCGGCGCGATCCTCGTCTGCGCCCTGCCGCAGATCCTTTATCTCGTTTCGCGCAACGCCTCGTTCTTCTGGCGCCATGGGTCGTACGGCTTCAACTGGCACTGGGACGAGTTTCGCAGCGGATCGGGCGGCGGGGACTGTGCGCTGCCGGGCAACGAGGCGTGCCACGCGGCGTCGCCCGCGAGCATCCCGCACGGCCTACCGGCGATGCCGACGTCGTTTGGCCAGGGGCTCATGCGCCTCTTCGGGGCGTTCGAGCCCGTCGTGCAGGGCGTCGTCTGGGCTGGGGCGCTCGGCGCCGCGCTCTACCTCAGCTGGGGCGAGCGGCGCGTGCGCCGCCTGCTCTACCTCTCGGCATGGTTTTGCGCGGCGCTCGCCACGCTCTCCAAGGGGCCCGAGGGCGTGGGCCTTCCGGTGCTGGCGACGCTGCTCTTTCTCGTCGCGTCGCGCCCGCGCCAGGACGTCGTCGCCCGCGTCGTGCGCGTCGTGAACGAGCTCGCGGAGTTCGAGATCGTCACGGGGCTGCTCGTCATCCTGGCCGTCGCGATGCCCTGGTACGTCGCGATGTACGTGCGCCACGGCGCGCCGTTCACCGATCGGCTCATCTTCCACGACATGTTCAACCGCGCGTTCTCCCACGTGCACGACACGAACGAAGGCGACGACACGAGCTTTCGCTTTTACGTCTGGCAGCTGGGGTACGCGCTCTTTCCATGGATCGCGCTCGCGCCGCTGGGGCTCATGTGGTGGATGCGCGGGGCGCCCGACGGGCAAGGCGACCGCGCCGAGCGGATGGATGTCTCGGTGCTGCTCGTCATGTGGGCGCTCATCGCGTTCTCCCTCTTCTCTTTCATGGGGACCAAGTTTCACCACTACATTTTCCCGGCCGTGCCGCCGATCGCGATGCTCATCGGCATCGTCCTCGACGAGATGCTCGGTCCCGAGCCGGTCGACGCCGGGGTCGGGCCTGCGCGCTCGCGCATGGCGGCGTACCTCGTCGGCCTCTTCACCGGGATCACGCTCGTCGTCTACGGGGTGACCCGGACGATGCCGGGCTCGTTCTTCGGCACCAAGCCGGACGGTCACATACCCGACGCCTCGCTCGGCCTGGGGGTCGCGCTCATCGTCGCGGGGGTAGCCGTGGCGGCCTTCTCGGCGCGACGATTTCGTCCGCTCGATCCCGCCTCCGAGCAAGAGGCCTCGGAAGCCCACGTCTCGCGGATGCTCGCGGCGGGCGCCGTCGGCGGGGCGCTGCTGCTCATCGTGGTCGGGCGCGACCTCTTCCTCAAGCCCGAGGGCGCCGACCAGCCCGGCGCCATCCGCCTGCTGCAGCTCTTCACGTACAACTACCGTCGCGGCTGGCCCGACGCGCTCGACTTCGCGGCGCCCCTCGCGGCGTTCACCGCCGTGGGCATCGCGCTCGCGCTCGCGCTCGCCGTCCGGCGCGTGCGGCGGCACGCCGTCGTGGCCATCTGCGCCTTCGGGTTCCTCTGGGGGATCTGGGGCACGGACGTGTACATGGAGAAAACGGCCCAGCACTGGGGCCAGCACGAGATCATCGCCGCGTATTACGCGGACCGTGCGTCGCCCGACGAGCAGCTCGTCGCGTACCAGATGAACTGGAAGGGCGAGAATTTTTACACCGGCAACCACGTGCCGGCGTTCGTCTCGACCGGCTCGACCTTCACCACGTGGCTGAAGAAACAGCGCGACGCGGGGGTGAAGGTCATGTTCTTCATCACCGAGCACGGACGCGTCGGGGGCCTGAAGAACGAGGTCGGCGCCAAGGTCTTCAAGGAGATGACCGACAAGGCGCTCTGCAACAAGTTCGTGCTCGTGCGCACGGAACTGTGAGGCCTGGCGGTGCCGGGAAGACGGCACTAGAATGAATGGCGATTCAGTCGGGGGTCCGTCGCCAACCCGCAGGAGCTACGCCGTGTCCAAGCCCATCGTCGCCATCAACCGCTACAAGGCCGATCTTCGCGAGTTCGGGTTCCTCTTGTTCGAGCAGTTCCGCCTCGACGAGCTCCTCGGCAAGGCGCCCTACGAGGCGTGGGGCGTCGACGAGTGCAAGTCGACGCTCGACGCTTGCTACCGGTGGGTTCGCGAGGTGAGCGGTCCGCT
Organism: Myxococcales bacterium; assembly: GCA_003139415.1. Taxonomy (GTDB): domain Bacteria; phylum Myxococcota_A; class Polyangia; order Polyangiales; family Polyangiaceae; genus Palsa-1150. The sequence continues at coordinate 6,340 of PLIR01000310.1, forward strand.
CAACGCGGTCGGCGACCACCAGGGTTGCCGCCTCGAGGGCGGACAGGTCTTCACCCCGACGGGCTTCAAGGAGGCCTGGAAGAGCCTCTACGAGGCCGGCTGGAAGAAGCTCAGCGCCGAGGAAGAGTGGGGCGGCGCCGGCGCGCCCATCACCCTGCAAGCCCTCGTCGAGGAGATGCTGACGGGCGCGAACACGGCCTTCTCGATGTACGCCGGGCTCACCGTGGGCGCCGCCGAGGTCATCCACGCCTTCGGCACCGACGAGCAAAAGAAGATCTACTACCCGAAGATGCTCGACGGCCAGTGGTCGGGCACGATGTGCCTGACGGAGCCGCAGGCCGGCAGCGACGTCGGCAGCGCGAAGTCCACGGCGTCGAGCAACGGCGACGGCAGCTACATCATCCGCGGCACCAAGATCTTCATCTCGTCGGGCGACCACGACCTCGCCGAGAACATCGTGCACCTCGTGCTCGCGCGCGTCGACGGCGCGCCTGCGGGCACCAAGGGCCTGACGCTGTTCATCGTGCCGAAGATCCGCCCCAACGCCGACGGCACCCTCGGCGAGAGAAACGACGTCGCCGTCGCCAACATCGAGCACAAGATGGGCATCAACGGCTCGGCGACGTGCGTGCTCAACTTCGGCGACGCCGGCACGTGCCGCGGCTGGCCGGTCGGCGGCGACACGAAGCTCAACCAGGGCATGCCGCAGATGTTCAGGATGATGAACGGCGCCCGCATCGGCGTGGGTCTGCAGGGCCTCGGCGTCGCGTCGACCGCGTTCCTCAACGCGGTGGAGTACGCGAAGGAGCGCAAGCAGGGCTCCAACATGATGCACTGGAAGGACCCGACGGCGCCGCGCGTCCCCATCATCGAGCACGCGGACGTGCGCCGCATGCTGCTCGACATGAAGTCGCGGGTCGAAGGGATCCGCGCCCTCATCGTGAAGCTTGCCCACCACAACGACCGCGTGCGGGTCCTTCGCGGCAAGGACGAGCAGAAGATGGCCTACCACCAGGGCCAGGTCGACCTCCTCGTCCCGCTCGTCAAGGCCTACAGCACCGACCAGGCGTTTCGCATCTGCGAGACGGCGATGCAGACGTTCGGCGGCGTGGGCTACACCAAGGACTTCCCCGTCGAGCAGTACTGCCGCGACTCGAAGATCTTCAGCATCTACGAGGGCACCAATCACATCCAGGCGATGGACCTCGTCGGCCGCAAGCTTGGCCAGTCGGGCGGGCAGAACCTGCAGGCGTACCTCGGCGACGTCAGCGCGTTCGTGAAGAAACACGCGAGCGACGCGACGCTGGGCCCCGCGGTCAAGACGCTGGGCCTCGCGCAGGAAGCCCTCAGCGGCTGCGCGATGAAGCTCCTCATGTGGTTTCAGACGGGCAACGTGGGCCTCGTACCGCTCCACGCCAACCGCTTCCTCGAGATGATGTCGGAGACCACCGTCGGCTGGATGCTGCTCGACGGCGCCGCCATCGCGCTCGAGAAGAGAAAGGCGGTGCCGGCCGGGCACCCCGACGAGGCGTTCTACGAGGGCAAGGTCGCGGCGGCGCAGTACTTCGCCCGCAACGTGCTGCCCGGCGTCGAGCTGAAGGCCAAGCTCATGGGCGAAGAAGACAAGTCGCCCCTCGACATCTCGGACGCCGCCTTCGCCACCGTCTAGCAGGCTACCGATCTAGGGACAGGCCCGAGTTGCCTTGGGAGCGGTGCTTGACCGGGTAGGGGGCGAACGCTAGAAGGGCGGGCGATCAAGATTCCGACTTAGCTCAGTTGGTAGAGCAGGCGGCTGTTAACCGCCGGGTCGCTGGTTCGAGTCCAGCAGTCGGAGCCAACCCACTGCGAAAGTGGGAGAAACCGCCGGGTCGGGCTCTACGGCGGCCCCGGCGGTGGCCGAGGAGCCCGCCTCGAGCCCAGGAACATCACGATGCTCGCCTC
>PLIR01000481.1 GCA_003139415.1 Myxococcales bacterium
GGCTTCAACGAGCCGAACTTCTCGGGGCAATCCGATCTCACGCCGCAGCAGGCCGCCGACGACTGGCCTTCGGTCGAGGCGATCGCCGCCTCGCAGAACCTTCCGATCGTCTCGCCGGCGGTGAACTATTGCGGGAGCTCGACGGATACGTCCGGATGCTCCGATCCTGCGGTGACCGATCCGTACACGTACTTGAAGGACTTCTTCGCCGCGTGCGTCGGGTGCAAGGTCGATTACGTCGCGGTGCACTGGTATAACTGCGACCTTCCATCGCTCAAGGCGTATATCGAGGGCAATACAGACGCGGGCGGTGGGCTCGAGGGCTTTCTGCAGTTCGGCAAGCCAATCTGGCTGACGGAGTTCTCGTGTGGCGGCTCGTCGTCGGTGGCCGACCAGGAGGCCTATATGCAGGCCGCGGTGCCTTACCTCGAAGGCAACCCGAACGTGATGAAGTACGCATGGTTTAGCGCCAGCCCGATCCCGAATGCGCTGCTCGCGAGCAGCGACGGCGGGCTCACCGCGCTCGGCGAGATCTACGTGTCCCTCCCGCAGTCGTGCCCGTAGCGGCCGCTTGCCAGTGCACGGGTCGCTGGTGCCGCTAGCCTCGACGGGCGCGTCACCGCGAGTTGACGGTCGTCGTATGGGCCGCCTACCCTGCGCGCGGGGTAGAGGGCAGACGCGAGAGGCCGGAGCAAACCATGAAGCGAGAGCAAGCGTTGAGATGGAGCTGGACGGCAAGGGTCATCCTCGCGCTCGGTGCCGCGGCGGGCTCGACGGCGGTCGCCGCATGCGGCGGCGGGGCGTCGGCCAGCGGGACGGGGCAGGCGCAGGCGCCGGTATCGACGCAGGCTGACGAAGAGGCGGCCGCGGACGTCACCGAGCACCACCGCCACCATCATCACGGGGGCGTCTCGATGTTCATCGCGATGAGCCTCGACACCCTCGGCGTCACGCCGGAGCAGCGCGCGGCGGTCGACAAGATCCAGGCGGACCTCTATGCGCGCATGGAGCCGGCGCGCGCCGCAGAGCAGGCCGTCCTCGAGACGCTGGCCGATGGGATCGCCGCCGGCGCCATCGATCCGGGCAAAGTGAACGCCGCGCTGGCGCAGCTCGCGGCCGCCTCCGCCGGCATCCACGACGCGTCCGCCGACGCGCTCAACCAGCTTCACGCCGCGCTGACGCCGGAGCAACGCGCCGCCCTCGTCGACAAGGTCGAAGCGCACTGGGCGCTCTGGCGGCAAGCCAACGCCGACGAAGTGGACGTCACCCCCAGCGCGCCGGCGGGCGGCCACCTGAAGGCCCTCGCCGCCGACCTGGCGCTGACGCCAGACCAGATCGCCAAGATCAGGGCCAACCTGAGCGCTGCGATCCGGGATACCCCGGTCAAGCCGGACCCTCAGAAGATCGAGGCCCACGTGCAGGCGTTCGGGGCAGCCTTCAAGGCCGAGACCTTCGACGCCAAAACGCTGTCCACGGGCGGCGCCGCCAACGCCCACCTGGCGAGCTGGGGCGCGACCCGCGTCGCGCTGATGTTCGAGTCGGTGACGCCCGTGCTCACGGCCGACCAGCGCGCCAAGCTCGCGGCCCAGGTGCGCGAACACGCAGAACACAAGGAAAGCTGACGGAGGCCATCATGAGCACGACGAACTCCATGGTCGACACGCTTCGCAAGCTGGTCCCCGCCTTCGCGCTGGTCGGCGCCGCCGTCTTCTTGCCGGGCTGCTACGCCGGCGTCGACGGGGATGCCGACGTGGCCTACTACCCGCCGCCCGCGTACATCGCCACGTCCCAGCCCGTGTTCTACGAGGGGCACGCGTCGTACTGGTACAACGGGCATTGGGTCTATCGCGACGGTGGAGGGCGCTGGGGCTACTACCGCTCCGAGCCCGGGTACCTCGCGGGACGAAGGGGCGGCGCCGGTTTCCAACGAAGGACGTACGAGCGCCCCGCGGCACCGCGGGGCGGCGGTCCGGGGCGGCGGCGATAAGCCACCCGTCTACGGAGCACGCGGAGACCCGGCCAGAGCGGCTGCCCGGGGCGGCTCCGTTACTCGCAATTCTGGCAGGTGGCGCCCCAGTCGCCGCTGCCGCCGTACTTGCCGAGGAAGCCGTAGCCGCCGTCGAGCGCGAGGTACATGTCGAGGGAACCGCCCTCCGGGTACGGCGGACCGCCGTCGTTGCCGGCAAGGGACTCGGCGCCGTTCCAGGTGCCGCCGGTGAAGGCGAGCATCGACGTGCTGTAGCCGGAGGTCAGCGGGCCCGCGAAGTTGCCGCCGAAGAGCTCGCAGGAGCCTCCGCCGTCCGCGAGCGCACCGACGCAATACGTGCACTGGATCCAGCCGTTCACCAGCTCCTCCTTGGCGCAGTCGAGGGTGCCCGTCAGGATGCAGTAATAGGGAAAGCCGCCAATAGTGGCGTCCCCGATCATGCCGGCCTTGTTCGCGACGCCGGTGATGGTGCCGCCCGAGAGCGTGAAGATGTTGTTGCAGCTCTCGGTGATCGCGCCTTCACCTTGGGTCATGACGGTGCACTGCTTGTCGGAGGTGCCCTCTTGATTGAGCGTGAGCTCGACATTGCCGGTCACCGAGAGCGGAATGCCGAGGGCGAGGTGTGACGAGTAGCTGCCCGTGAAGTTGCCCTGATAGAAGCCGGCCTTGCACGCGCTGTC
>PLIR01000419.1 GCA_003139415.1 Myxococcales bacterium
GTGAGCATCGACTGATCGAGCAGGATCGAACCGTCGACGAGCTTGACGTCGGCGGCCACCACGCCGCCGAGCGAGAGCTTCACGGTGTCACCCGGCACGAGCCCACTCGCGGGAATGTTCTTCCAAGCGCCGGCGCGTCGCACCGAGGCCGTGAGTGCCAGGCGAGACTTCAGGGCCGCGAGCGTCGCCTGCGCGCGCCCCTCCTGGAAGAACCCCAGTGCGGCATTGAAGAGGAGCAGGCCCGCGACGACCGCCGCCTCGACGTACTCGTGAAGGGCCACCTGGAGAACGATCGCGGCCTCGAGCATCCACGGCACCGGCGCCCAGAACTTTGCCAGCGCCGTCCGCCACGGCGGCACGGCGGTGTCGGGCATCTCATTGGGGCCAAACTTCTGCAGCCGCGCTCCCGCTTCGTTGCTCGAGAGCCCATCGGGCCAGGCCGTTCGATCGGGGGCCACCGGCATCGGTACACGCAAGATACAAGCCTTGAGGGATCCGACCCCGCGCGCCTTGGACGAGCACGGCCACAATGTTGCACCGGGAACCATCACGGACCCCGGCGCTTGGAAATCCGATGCTTCACGCACAGTCGCCCGGGAGCAAGCGCGTCGCGCGTATCCTCGTCGCCGAAGACGACGACGATGGCCGCGAGGCGTTGTCAGTCGCACTGCGCGAGATCGGCGCCGAGGTGGACACCGTCGCCGATGGCGGCCGGTTCCTCGTGATGATCGGGTCGTTCTACCGCGAAGGCAACACCGCTCGCGCTCCAGACCTCATCGTGGCCGACGTCCTCATGCCGGTGTGCAGCGGTCTCTCGGTCTTCGAAGCTCTGCGCGCGGCGGGTTGGACAACGCCGGTCATCCTGATAAGCGCCATGGACTCGCCCCACGTCCGCGCATCGGCGGCTTGCCACGGCGCCACGTTCATGCACAAGCCGCTCGACCTAGACGCGCTCTTGCGGACGGCCCGGCGCCTCATCGCAGCCGCCAATCCCGGACAAACGATTTCGACGGGGTGAACGCTCCGGTTCGACATCGTCAGTGCTGACCGACGCCGCTCGAGTGGGGTTTGGCTGCGTGAAGGCGTGTTTCCGGGTTCTTCCAATCAGCTTGGCGCGACGAGCCCGGTTGCAAATTGCGAATTATCCATTCGCCCGTGCTGGTCTTCCGCGCGATCGGAAGCGGGCCTCAAGTGGCACGCGGCGTGCACGCCGTACGCGCCTCTCCACGGAGGCCACTTATGTCCGCTACGAGCGTCCACGTGCCACTTCCGAATGGCACCGCGCCGGAACCGCGCCTCTCCGATGAAGAGCGCATGCGACTCTTCGCGGAGGAGCTCGAGGCTCTCCGCTTGGAGACCTTCGCAAAAGTGGGCCGCGACGACGTCGTGCACGTAAAGCGCGTTCGCCGCTTCTCGGTGGCCATGGAGGTACTCGGTCGCGCGGCGATTCATTGGAGCCTCGATCCGGTGACGTTCGCGGCCGGTGTGACAGCCCTCTGGCTGCACAAGCAGCTCGAAGCGGCGGAGATCGGCCACACCGTGCTTCACGGCGCCTACGACGGGCTCGCAGGCGCGGCGCAATTCGCATCGCGGACCTTCCGCTGGGACATCCCCATCGACGAAGCGGCCTGGCGCGAGGGCCACAACGTAAAGCACCACGGGGCGACCAACGTGGCCGGTCGCGACCCGGACATGTGCTTCGGCGATGTTCGACTCACCGAGCAAAGCGCGTGGACGCCGCGTCAGAAGCACCAGCTCCCGGTACTGCTCGGCATCATATTTCCCGCCTTTGCTTTTGTGATGAACTCCCACTTCACGGGCTTGAACGACCTCGTCCTCGGCCACGACGAGACCCTCGGCGATCGATCCCCGGAATCCGTGCGTCGCGCCTGGGAACGAGCGCTTCGCAAGTACGTGCCGTACTATCTCAAGAATTACCTCTTTTTCCCGGCGCTCGCGGGGCCGATGTTCGGTAAAGTGCTCCTCGGCAATGCGCTCGCCGAGCTGTGCCGCGACGTCTATTCGGCGGCCACGATCATCTGCGGGCACGTCGGCCAAGACGTGAAGAGCTGGCCGGCCGGGACACGCGCCCAGGGGCGAGGCGACTGGTACGCGATGCAGGTCGAAGCGTCGAACGATTTCGAGGTCATCCTGCCGCTCTCGATCCTCTGCGGCGGGCTCGACCATCAGATCGAGCACCACCTGTTTCCCACGCTTGCTCCGCCTCGTCTTCGGGAGATTGCGCCGCGGGTCCAGCAGATCTGCGAGCGATACGGCGTCGATTACCGGAGGGAGACCTGGGGCACCACGCTCCGCAAGGCGCTACGGCACATCGCTTCGCTGTCCTACGAAGCGAGGCCCTCCGTCGCGAACCACTGCGCGGATGAAGCGGGACGCGCCGCGTAGCTCCACCCGTGACGGCTGCCTGGGCGTGCAAGCGTCACGCGCGGCGCCTTACGCGAGTTCGTACATCGGCTCGCGGCCGTCGCGCCCACCTCCGAGCGCAAGCCCGCCCTTGCCGAGTCGCACGCGGACCTCATGTTCCCCCGTCACGCTCGGATCCAGCCTTATCCAGCTCGAGTCGAGCGGCTCCCCATCGAGCGTGATGGCCGCAATCCCCCTCCCAACGGCGTCTGGATTGGTGACGACGACGTGGATCCGTTGCCCGCCCATTCGAACCCACGCCTCGAACCCGCCCCAGGTCGGAGGAATGCACGGATCGATACGTAGCGCCCCTTCCTCTTTCCGAAGCCCGAGGATGCCTTCTACGCCGAGCCTCCAAGCCCACGCCGCGGCGCCGGTATACCAAGTCCATCCCCCGCGACCCACCCAAGGTGCAGCGCCGTAGACATCGCCCGCGAGAACGTATGGCTCGACGCGATAGCGGCTCGCGTCTTCGCGGGTGCCGACTCGCAGAATCGGATTGAGAAGGCGAAAGATGCGCTCGGCGCCCCGCCCATCCCCCAGGGCTGCGTATGCCCAGCCGAGCCACGTCGCGGCGTGTGTGTACTGGCCCCCGTTCTCGCGAACGCCCGGGGGGTAGGCCCGGATGTACCCTGGATCGTGCTCCATGCTCTCGAACGGCGGCTGGAGCAGGAGAACCAGCCTGTCCGCTTCACGGACGAGCCGCGCGTCGGCCGCTTGCAACGCACTGCGCGCGCGGCCCAGTGCCGTTCCCTTGTCGAACGCGCCGGGCGTCGCGGAGAGCACCGCCCACGATTGCGCGATGGAGTCGATCTGGCACTCGCGTTCCTTTGCGGAACCCAGTAGGGACCCATCGTCGTGAAATGCGCGCAGATACCAGGCGCCGTCCCATGCGCTGGCGTCGATCTTCGCGCGCAAGGCCGTGGCTCGACTCCGCCATGACGCCGCTTCGGCATTCTCCTTTTGGCGATCGCACAGCATGGCAAATCGGTTCATCGTCGCGCAGAGAAACCACCCGAGCCACACGCTCTCGCCACGTCCTTGGCTGCCGACACGGCTCATCCCGTCGTTCCAGTCGCCGTCGCCCATCAACGGCAAACCGTGCACGCCCTCGGTCGCCGCGCGATCGCGGGCGCGGCGGCAGTGCTCGAAGAGCGATTCGGCATGTGTCGAAGCCGGGAACTCGGCGTACCGATCGTGCTCGCCCCGGCGCAGAGGCTCACCGGTCAAGAATGGCAAGCGCTCGGAGAGAATCGACGTATCGCCCGTGGCGAGGACGTATTCCGCCGTGACGAACGGGAGCCACGCCATGTCGTCGGAGCACCGGGTACGCACGCCACGCCCCACGGGCGGATGCCACCAGTGAAGCACGTCGCCCTCCTCGAACTGGTGCCCGGCGGCCTCGAGGATGTGCGCGCGCGCCCGCGCGGGGGCCCCATGAAGTAGCGCCAGGACATCCTGCAGCTGGTCCCGGAACCCGAAGGCCCCGCTGGATTGATAGAAGGCCGTGCGCCCGAAGAAGCGCGAGGACAGCGTCTGGTAGAGCAACCATCGGTTGACCAGCAGGTCCATCGCCGGCTCGGGAGTCTTGACGCGCACGCTCCCCAGCAGTCCATCCCAGAATGCAGCCAATCCCCGCCACGCGGACTCGACGACCGCGGGATCGCGAAAGCGAGCCACGCACGCTACCGCCGCGTCGCGATCGGAAGCCTGCCCGAGGACGAAGTGCGTCTCGTGCTCCTCGCCCGGTCCGAGCTCGATGTGCACTTGCAGGGCGGCGCACGGATCGGCGCCCGCGCGGGCCGTGCCCGAGAGGCCCCAGCGCTCCAGCGCTTCCGGTCGGGCATAGTCGCCGCGGCGACCCAAGAACTCGACGCGGTCGGCGGTGAACCCGTGCGCGTTGCTGGCGGAGGCCAGGAATGCGACGCGTTCTCCGAAATCGGTATTCCAGTTGCAAGTCGCCAGAAGGCACGCGTGCTCGGCGTCGAACTCGCTCGCAATGTACGGTCGTTGTTCCTCGCGCAGGCCGCCAAGAACCCACTCGGCGTAGTAGGTCGCGGTCAGCCGTCGGGGGCGGGAGAGCGTGTTCTTGACCCTGAGCCTCGCCACCTTGAGCGGCGCGTCGGGCGGTACGAAGACGGTGAGCTCCTGCACGAGGCCGTGACTCTCCCTGGCGTAGGTCGTGTAGCCGGCGCCATGGCGCACCAGCGTCTCGGCGTCGCCGCCCGCAGGCAACGGCGTCGGCGACCACACCGCGGCGGTCTCTTCGTCTCGGAGGTACAGGGCTTCCGAAGGCGTATCGAAGACCGGGTCGTTTCTCCAGGGCGTCAGCCGGTTCTCGCCCGCATTGAGCGACCAGGTCGAGCCGAGGGACGACTCGCTGACGAGACAGCCGAAGCTCGGATTCGCCAGGACGTTGCACCACGGCGCCGGAGTCGGGGCGCCGGGCCGCACGCGGATCATGTACTCGCGCCCGTCCTCGGTGAATCCGCCGATCCCGTGGTCGAAGAGCAACGGCGGTGTCTGCGGGATGCGCGGGACCCCATCCTCCTGGAGGGTAGGCTCGAAGAGAGGAAGCTTCGGCGGACTTCCGACGGGACGGCCCATCCGAGACCGCAGGGACCCGTCGCGGGTGTCGAGCACGACGCGTGCACTGGCCTCGAGGTGTCTTCGCTCGTCGCCGTGAAGCTGGTCGGCTGCGAGCACGAAGATGCCGCCGTGCCGGTCGATCCACTCTCCCAGATCGCTCTGGGCGAGGACGGTCTGGAGCGCTCCCTCGGCGTCCGTGACATACCCGGTGGCTTGCTCGTCCACGAGCACGAGGTCGAGGCGTACGCCGCAGGAACGCAGGTATCGCTGCGCGGCGATCGTCTCGCCCAGGATCGGCGCTTGCGTGTCATGGACGCGCAGGAGCAGGATGGGGTCGTCGCCGGAGATTCCTCGTCCCCAGAGGCGACGCTTGCATGGGCGCGCATCCCCAGCCACGTCCGCGGGCGCCCGCAGCGTGGGATCGGCGAAGAGCAGCGCGGAGAAGAGCTGCTGAACGGCCGGCAACACCTCGGGCCGGAGACGCGCCCGTGCAAGGCGTCTCCCGCTCTCTTGCTCGGCGTCCTGGAGAGCCCAGCGAACCGCGTGCATCGAGCCGTACTGCCGGGCGAGCTCCAAGGCCGTCTTGCGCGTACGGCCCACGCTGGTCACGAAGGCCAGCGTCACGGTGCGCTTCGGCTTCAGCTCGACTCTGGCCATCAGGCTCATGATGGGGTCGAGCACGGCGCCCGCGCGGCCACGGAGGGGCCGGCCGGCACCTGCCAGAGAGTCGGGGGCGCGCTTGTTCGCCTGGCGCCCGAAGAAGACCGCGCGGTCCGTCTCGTAGCCGGCGAAGGTCACCGCGTCGCCCTCCCTTACGAGTCGGTGCACGAGCACGGCGCGATCGTCCGTCATCGCCTGCGGCCGTCGCTCGAAGAAGAGGGCATCGAGGTCGGGGACGAACTCGCTTTCGATGAACATCCGGGTGAACGCGGGATGGGTCGCCATCTGGCCGGACGGCAGGAGCACGGGCTCTGCCGCGCTCGTCACGGCCAGGTACCGCGTCCGAGCCGTCTCGTTGTGCAGCGTCACGCGGCGCACCTCGACGTCGTCGGCGGGGGCGATGGCGACATCGAGATGCACCGAGATCCCCTGATCGCGCAGATGGAACTCGGCCTTGTGCGCCGCGAACGCCGTTCGACCTTGATCCGAGGTCGCGAGCCACAGGCGCCCCGTCTCTTCGTCACGGAGATAGATCGATGTGCCGCCGCCGCTACCGACGACGTCGGGCTCGAAGCGCGTCATCGCCAGGCCTTCGAACCGCAGCCCGCCGCCACCCGAGTCGGTCAAGACGCTCGAAAGGCGACCGTTGCCGAGAACGAAGGCCTGCGGTCGCCCCTGCGCATCGGGCAGCCAGGGAGGCGGGGCCGCCGCCGGAGTCTCCATGGTCACGGCGTCGGCGCTCTCCGCGACCTTGGCCACGGGCCATTCGCGGGGCGCGGTCGCAGGAGCGCGCTCGTTGAGCAGGAGCTCGCCCGTCTGGCTCTCCGTGTCCGCGTGGAATCGCTTGACCATGATCTGGTCGTTCAACAGGTTGTCGAGCGCGACGAGAAGCATCCCCTGATGGTGGGCCATGTACGAGCGCACCACTGTGAACGGACGCCCAGCTGGTTGTGCGTGCTCGGGATTCATGTCGAGGGCTTCGAAGAGCCCGTACTTCCCGAGCATCCCCATCGCCTCGAGGCGCCGGATGTTGTCGACGACCGCGCGCGGCCGGATCGACACGGCGAGCACCGACGCATACGGCGCAATCACCCGGTCCTCCTCGAGACCGCGCCTGAACCCGAGGCCCGGCACGCCGAAGGATTGGTACTGGTACGTCTGGTGCGAGTCGACCCGTGCGTAAGCAGACTCCGAAACGCCCCAGGGCGCCCCGGTTTTCTTGCCATGCGCGATATGCGCTTCCACCACGAGTTCGCAGGTGCGAGCCAGCAATGTCCCCTCCCGACTGCGCATCAGGAGCGAGGGCATGAGGTACTCGAACATCGTGCCGCCCCACGACAGCAACACAGGAGCCCCGGAGACCTGGGTCATGGGCCGGCCGAGGGTGGCCCAATGGGCGTCGGGAACATCCCCTTTCACGATGGCCAGATAGCTCGCGAGCCGCGCCTCCGACGCCAAGAGATCGTAGTGGTTGGTGTCGACCTGATCCTGCGTGGCGTTGTATCCGATGCGAAAGAGCTTGCGCTCGCCGTCGTAGAGGAGCCTGAAGTCCATCCCGCGAACCTCTTCTTCCGCCAGCGTGGCGAGGCCAAGCAGCTCGTCGATCAACGTCCGGGCATGCGTTTCGGAGCGCCGGAGAGCCTCCCGGACGCGATCTGCGGACCCCTGGAGGTCGGGGGAGAGCTCTCCCCGCTCGCGCCGGTCCCCCTCCCATCGGTCGACATCCACGAGAAGACCGCGCGATACGGCTGGGACCTGGTCCAGTCGGAGCTTTGCGGGCAGGACGAGAGCGCCGACCACCGGTTCGTCTTTCAGCGCCAGCCAGGGCAAGAGCAGGTCGATTTCGTGCCGCATCTGGACGAGCTGACGATGAAAGCGAACCGTCGAGGTGCGAAGCGCGCCCAGCGCGGCGGCATCGTGGCGGAGCGCGCCGGTTTCGAGGAGTGCCAGCATCTCGCGATCAAGGTCGGCGGACGCGGCGCCCGAGAGGGCACAGACGGTGGCATAGGCGTCGTCGGGATTGCTGCATCCCTCCTCGACCCCGGAGCGCATACGGGAAATGACAGACCGTAGCGCCGACTTGGCCTCGGACACCGGCCGCACGGCTTCCTCGAGGAGACCGAGCGAGTCGGCGAGGCCCTCCCACGCGGCAGCGCGAAGTACGGGCGCGCCCGTCACCTGCCGGCACCCTTGCTCGAGCGCCACCAGGCATCCGGCGAAGTTGCCGCTGTCCACGGTGGAGACGTACCTCGGCAAGAGCGGCTGAAGGTTCGTCGTCTCGTACCAGTTGAGGAGGTGCCCCTGATAGTGAGCGAGGCGCTTGATGCTCTCGAACGCGCTCCGTACGCGCAGAGACAGCTCGCTCGGACCGAGGTAGCCGAGGTCGTATGCCGCGAGCGTCGAGAGGAGCATCATGCCGATGTTCGTGGGCGAGGTGCGGTGGGCCGTCTGTTCGCGCGGCTCCTCCTGGTAGTTGTCGATGGGCAGCCACTGCTCGTTCGGGCCCACGAACACATCGAAGAAGCGCCACGTTCTGCGGGCCAGGAGCCGCAGCTTGCGGCGGTCGTCGTGCCGTAGCCGCTCCTCGCGAGACTTGGACGGCTGGCTCACCCACCGCGCGAGTTCGGGCGCGGCGAACCAGAGAACCACGAGCGGGCCGGCCACGAAGAGGGCCGACGGCCTTGCCAGCGCGACGCGCGCCGCGGTCGCCACCGCGAGGACGGGGGACACGACCATCTCGCGCCAGAGGAGCGCGCGCGGCGACCGCGCGCCGAGCCCGAACGCGGTATCCGCAGCCGATGTCCATTGAAGGAGATACTTGCGTGTGATCGTCATCCGGATGGCCACGCGGATCACGGCATCCGCCACGACGACCGCCTCGTGCGCGAGAAACGCGATCGCCAGCCCCCCGCGTGCGAGGTTCAGAAAGCGCCTCCGGCGGTCGTGCAGGAGCGCCGGAAAGCTGGGTATGAGAACGACGGCGAGCGTCCCGAGCGTCCAGTAAAGCGGCGCCCCGGGCAGCCAGGACAGACCCGAGACGAGGAGCACGAACAGCAGCGGACTCGCCAGGCTCCGGCGCAGGTTGTCGAAGATCTTCCACCGGTCGATGGCGGCGAGACGGCTCTTCGCGCGCCGACCGCCGGCGGAGGGCACGTTGGAAAAGAGCCATGGGAGGAGCTGCCAGTCCCCGCGCACCCACCGGTGCATGCGTCGTGCGTACGCGGCGTAGTGCGACGGGTACTGTTCGAAAAGGACGATGTCGGTGGCCAGCGCCGTTCGCCCGTAGATTCCCTCGAAGAGATCGTGACTGGCGAGAGCATTTTCAGGGACAAGGCCGTCCACGCTGCGCATGAATGCGTCGACGTCGTAGATTCCTTTGCCGACGTAGATCCCGGCGCCAAAGAGGTCTTGATAGGACTCGGATACGGCGTGCGTGTAGATATCGAACCCGATGTCGCCGGCGAAGATGCGCGCAAAGATAGTCTGGCGAGGGCTCGACGGAGACATCTCGATGCGCGGCTGGACGATCGTGTACCCCGAGACGACTCGCCCGGTGGCATCGTCGAACGTCGCGCGATTGAGCGGGTGAGCGAGCGCGCCCACCAGCCGGCGCGCGGTCCCCATCGGGAGCTGCGTGTCGCTGTCGACCGTGATGACGAAGCGAATCCCGAGCAGCCCTGGCGGGTGCCCGACATGACGCGCGAAGCTCGTGTCCTTCGCCCCGCGCAGCAGCCGGTTCAGCTCGTGGAGCTTTCCCCGCTTGCGCTCCCAGCCCATGAACCGCCTCTCGGCTTGGTTCCAGCGTGGGGTGCGGTGCAAAAGGTGAAATGGGCCCGGCTGGCCTTTTCCGTACTTCGCATTGAGTGCCTCGATGCCCGCGGCTGCGCCGTCGAGAAGCGTCGCGTTCTCCGTCAACGTCTCGGAGTCGATGTCGTCCGTGAGGAGCGCGAATTCGAGCCGCGGGTCGGGGTTGGACAGGTAGTGAATCTCGATTTGACCGAGCATCCAGTCCACGTCCTCGCGCCGGCCGAGAAGCGTGGGGATCGCGACGAGGGTCCGTAGATCGTCGGCCAGTCCTTTCGTGAAGTCGAGTTTGGGCAGACGGCGCGGCACCAGCACGCGGGCCAGCGTCCATTGCAGGACCGTGACGGCCACGATCGATGCGGGGACGAGAGCCAAGGCGCTTCCCGCGAGCGAATACCAACCGGTCCCGATGCGCGCGAGGCCCCATCCGAGAGCGAGGATGGGGGCGCCGGTCAAGAACGCGAGCGCGGAGAGGTACGTGAGCGTCGGCCGGCGGGTGAGTGCCCGGCGCAGGCGCGCTACTCGCGGAGGACGATAACCGAGCCGCTGCTCGAGTGCGCGCCGGCCCCCATCGACGAGGTAGTAGCCAACGTGGCCACAACGCGGATCGAGGACGTTCGCGCCCGCGAACTCGACAGCACGCTCCGCGACCTGCTCCTCCGCGGCTCCCGTGACCCAAGCGAGATCCTCGACCGACTTCCTGTAGGCATCACAGGTTTCGAAGTCCATTCGCTCGTAGATGCGGGCCGGATCCCTCCGCAGCACCGCTTCCACCCGGCTCGTCTTCTCGAAGAAAGCCTTCCAGTCGATCTCGGCGAGGAGACGAAGGGCGCGAATCGACCGCGCGACGCCGGGGCCCGGACCGGGCCCGAAGGGCTCGACGTCCGGCGGGGTTCGCAGGGCAGGCGCGCGCTCGAGGCGACCATGAACGGGGACCCCCAGTTCGTCGAGAAAATGAAGCAGGCCATGAAGCACCGAGACCCGCAGCATCGTCGGCAGCGCCCAGAGCTCCGCGATCGTGAGCGGTGATACCTCCTGGTAAGCCTGCACGAAGCCTTGCAGGGCGGTGACGTCGATCTCGATGCTGCTCCTCGCCACGAGAGCCCGCGCGAGAGCGTCGATGCGCGGCACTCCCTTGGCGGCTCCGTCGGCGAGCTCGGGCAGGCGCCGGAGAAAGCCGAGCGGAAGATCGTGCGACGTCTGTCGCGCGACTCGGCGGATCAAGTAAAAGTTGTCGAGAAACCAGTCTGCGGCCTTCTGCAGGGTGGCGTCCTCGAAGTGCCTCGAAGAGAAGAAGTTCCGAGCACGCTCGAGCGCGCGCGCGGTCACCGACGGCGAGAGGTCGAGAAGGCGCCCAATCCCGGCACCGGCACGCCGCAGATGCCGTTGGTCTTCCGCGAGCCCTCGCGCCTCGGCCCTCAGCGCGGCGTACCGCGGGTCCCCTGCCGCCGCGTCTCCCGCCGCCGCGGCGGTCAAACGTTCTCGGACGGAGGAAACGACGCCCGGAGAGGTGGTGCACGGTCGTCTTTCTCTTGTTGCCGGAAGTCCGCGTCGCGAAGGTCTTGGAGAACCAGCAGGGCCACGAGCGAGTGCGTGAGATGATGCGCCGTGACGCTCCCGAAGGTCACCGCCGGGTTGCAGGTGGCGCCGTGCGCAGACAAGATGACGAGATCGCTCCGCTCCTTTTGCGAGAAGTCGAGGAGGGCTTGTTTCTCGTCCGCGCTTCGAAGGACGACGGTGCGCACCGACGCCCCCTCGCGGACCAGTTGGTCGCGCAGGCCTTCGAGATACCTGTTGCCGCTGGCTTCGAGGCGCCCGGCGAGGTCTCGCGCGACGTCGACATCCTCTTGCGCGTGGAGCACCGCCGTCGGGACAAGGTCGCGGACGACCATGACGAGCAACAGTTCGGCCCCGCACTTCTTGGCAATGCGCACGGCGGTTGGCAAGACGCTCTCGGTTCGGACCGACCCGTCGAGCGGGATGAGAATGCGTTTCGGGGAGACTTCGCCCGCTCCCACCACGTTCGGCCGCGCGATCAGCACCGAGCCGCGCGTCACGGCCAGAACCTGCAGCACCGTGCTGCCCAGGTTCCATGCCGCTGCACCCCGCCCGCCGTGAGTCCCGAGCACCAGGAGATCCGCGCCGATCTCGCGTGCCACCGCCGTGATGCGCTCGGAGGCGTGGCCTTGCTCGAGCCTCGTTTCGACGTGCTGTCCCGACGCCGTCGTTCCGTCCCGCTCGAGCCGCTCCATGTAGGCGCTCGCCTCTTGACGCGAGACCTCCCAGTCGAGCACATCCATGGACTGCCCGGGTCGCTCGGCCCGAGGCTGGACGACGTTCAGCAGCGTAATGGCGCTCCCCAGACTCTTGGAGATCGCGATGGCGTGCTGCAGACAGGGTACCGAGAGCGGCGAGCGGTCGATGCAGACGAGGATTCGACGAATCGCGTGAGCACCACGAGGGACGGCCCGTTGCCGGGGCGGGAGCGCCTGGAGGGAGTGGCCGTTCGAAATCTCGAGGAGATTGCCCATCGAAGCCGATGCCATTCAAGAAGCTCGCCACCGCTTCGCCCCGTGCAAAGCACCGGATGTGCCGGCCGGAGATGCCGGCGGAAAGTAGCGTCAACGAGCGGCCACGAGCCTCGGCGGGATGGCGCGCACGCAAACATCGCCACGGTAGCCCCCTCAGGCGCGTGGCCCCGAGAGGCATTCTGCAAAAGGCGGCGACGCCCCGTCTTCGATGCATATCGGTCCAAACAAACGGTCGCTCGGCCGAAGACGCCCAGCGACCAGGGATAGGCCGCGGGCCCAAGAATTGCGGAGGGAACCGCGGAGGGGAGGTGTTCGAGGGCCATGGTTCGCCGGTCACATAGCGACACTCCCCTCATCGCNNCGGCGCGCCTGGGGAACCTGCAAACGACGGATCTTGGAGTTGCGACCCTTGGGCACTCGGCTGCACGACCGAACGTACGGCAGGCGTCGCCGCGGGTCGGGTGGCGGGCCCGCGGACCAGTGGTGCGCTCGAGTGATGCCGCCTTCGCAAGACGCCTCGCCGGTTGGGCGCAGCCAGGGACGGATTCTGGTGGTGGACGACGAGGA
>PLIR01000112.1 GCA_003139415.1 Myxococcales bacterium
CGACCGTGGCGCGGCCGTCCGTGCGGCCGTGGTCAATCGTGGCCTCCACGTCGAGCCGGACGCGGCCCTGCACCCGGGTCCAATGGGCGAACCGTGTGACTCGCTCGAGATCGATCGCGGGAGCGGCCAGATGGATGGACAGGCTCCCGGAGGATGCGCGAACGCTGGCCTGCACCGGCTCGCCGAAGCCCTCGATCTCCGCGTCGTCGACTTGGACCTCACCCGAGCCGAAGCGCACCAGCGCCGCATGCACCAGCATCTCCTCGCCGGCCTCGTCGATGCGGAGATCCAGGTCGTGGAACGCGCCGCGCGTGATCTCGAACCTCGCCCGGGACTGCACCGTCGAGAGGTGCAGGCCGGGAGCGCTGAACTCCTCCCCGGCGATGGCAATCTCGGCGACCGGTTCGACGATCGGGCCCGACACGTGCGCCTCGCCGTGCACGGCGGCCACGGACACGCCCCCGGCGGTGATGGTCTCGACCGCCGCGCTCACCTTCGCGTCGATGCGCGCCGTGCGAAGGTCCAGCGTTCCGGTCGCCGACGCGACGGCCCGCCCGTGCACGTCACGGCGAAGGGCGCGAAGCAGGGGAACGTCCTCGAGTCGTTCGGCCCGCACCCGCCCCGAATACGAGAGCATCAGTGTGCCGCGCGACGACGCGAGGCTGGCGGCGATCTCCACCGGTGCGCCGGGCTCGTGGATGACGACGGTCGCGCGCGCCGAGACGTCCGTCGAAGGCGGCGCGGCGCGCACCAACTCCGCGGTCACGTGGGAGGGGGGCGTCGGAACCGTCCCGATGCGCCCGCTCGCGACGTCGAGGTTGGCGTGCGCCGTGATGGCGCCGCCGGGGGCGGTGACGATCGTGACCGCCCCCGCCGCCGTGACATCGGATGCGGGGATCGAGGCGAGCATGCCATGCGGGTCGATCGCGCGGACATCGACGTGGAGCTGCGCCTGCAGCGGGACGAGGACCACGGGACCGGTCACGTCGACCGATCCGCTCTGGAGCACCCCGTGAACGTGGACGTCGAGCTCGGGCAGGGTGCCGCGCCCTTCGGCGTGAACGGCCAGTGGCGCCGTCAGCGGCCACGAAGGGAGCAGCGCGCGCATTCGATCCGGGGCTGCGGCTGGCACGTCGAGGACGGCTTCGAGGACCCCGGAGTCGTAGGTCGCGTTGGCGCGCGTATCGATCGAGCCCACGGTTCCGTGGAACTCGCCGCTCAGCCCCAGCGCGCCGCCGGACCCCGAGGGCACGGTCAGGCGCCCCTCGACGTCGCCGCGCGCGTCGTTGCCCGAGGGAAGCGGCGACCGCTCGACGACCCGCGCGTGGCGCACGTCGACCCGGACGTTCGGCGGCGTCACGAGGAGGCTCGCGTCTGCGTCGTCGATCTCGCCGTCGATCGGCGGAGCGCCCGATGGCTGCCCGTGCACCGCGCCGTGAACGACGTGCACGATCGGCAAGGCCACGCGGACCTTCGGCCCCGGGAGGCCGTCGTCGTGCAGAGCGGCCCGTGGCTTGAACGCCTTCGCGATGCGCAGGACGCCCGCGGCGTCGGCATCGAGGTCCGCCTCGGCCTCGGCGACCGTCGCCTCCGGAATCTCGATGTCGATCCCGTCGCCGGCAAGAAGGGATCGCACGAGGAATCGGAGCCCTATCCGCCCGCTTGTCCCGCGTGCGCGCAGGACCGTGACCCCATCGGGGTCGTCGACGTGCGCGTCGACGCCCGTGACGCCCTGCGCGCCGATGAAGCCGATCCGATCGATGACGATCCGTCCCTCGAACGGCTTTGCCAGGACCTGATTGACGCGCGTGGCGACGATGCGTCGGACGGCGGGGGCGCTGAGGTGCACGACGACGCCGGCGGCGAGCGCCAGGAGGAACACCACCGTCGTCGCGAGACTCTGGGCCGCGACGAGCACGGCGCGCATCTAGAAAGACTCCCCGATGCCGAAGGCGAGCGCCATCGGGATGCTCGTCACGAGGCGCCCCGGCAAGCCGTTGGACGGGTCCGCGTGGTAGGCGTGCGACTCGTCCGGCTGGCCGAGCACCTGGAGCGGCGGGATGCGGTAGCCGATGTCCAGGCGTATGGGGCCGACGGGCGTCGCGTAGCGCACGCCCGAGCCGCACGACACGTGGGGGTGATCGAACCGCAAGTTCGTCACGAAGGCGGAGACGTCGCTCGCGTCGCAGAAGACCGCCACGCCGAGCGGCCCCGATACGTCGAACCGGACCTCGATCGTCGACTCCCACAGCGTAAGACCCCCGATGGGGAGCAGGCAGTCCGCCGGGTCGTACCCTCTGGCGTTCGGATCGCAGACGGCGACCTGGTTGGTCGCCGTGGCGGGGTTGAGGAACGGGACCGTCCCGTAGGGCCCCACGCCGCGCAGCGGGAAGCCGCGGTTGGACGTCGGACCGCCCGAGAAGAAGCCGCGGAAATAGACAGTCTCGATATCCTTGTCGAGGCGCAGGTCGTTGGGCGCGGACGGGATGGCGGCATAGTGCTGCTCGACGTCGGCCTGCAGGTACTTGCCGTAGTTGGGCGAGAGGACGAAGCCGAGGGCGCCGCGGACGCCGAGCGTCACGCCCCGCGCGAGAGGGATGTAGCCGCGCGCCTCGGGAGCGATGCGGATGTCGCGTGCGGTCGCCCCGAGCGCGACCTGGAAGTCGTTCGACAGATAGAACCCGGAGTGCGGGTGCACCGGGTCGTCGCGGAAGTCGAGCCTCGTGATGAGCTGGGGGTACCAGAGCAGGATGTCTTGCGGCACCGGTTGCGAAGACGGGGTGTACGCGAACGGGTCCTCCCCTTGCAGGTTCTGGGCAAGACTCGCGAAGAAGTGCTTGCCGAACCGGCGCTCGATGCCGGCGGAGACTTTCGGCTCGACGTAGCCGACGACGTTCGAGTGGATGTTCGCGCTGTTCGGTTCGACGAGCAGTGGATAGACGTTGAACTCGGGCCGGATGAAGCCCGTCGTCCGCGCCTCGATGAACGCCGGCACGCGCAGCTGCACGCGCGTGCGCTCCTCGGGCAAGAGCTGGTCCGGCGCGACGAAGTTGCCGACCGCCGTGGGGTACAGCACAACTCCCGGCTTGAAGTCGATGCTGAAGTCGCGCAGGCCCCCGAGGAGGTCATGGTCTTCCCAGCCGATGAGCGCGTGCACCTCCGTCTTGATGGCGTCAAACTCGAGGCCGCCGCCGACCTTGAGCGCGCGCAGGCTGCTCGGCTGCACTTCGACGACGAGCGGGACCACGCGCGACGGCGGGTTCGACAGCGTGGGCACGATGTGGACGGCGCTGAAGATCTCCAGGTCGAGTAGCGCTTGCGTGGACGCGTCGATCTCGGCGGTCGAGTACGGTTTGCCTTCGTGAATGTGCACGGTGCGTCGCAGCGGAGCGTCGTCGACGACGGGCGGCAGCGGACCCGCGCCGTCCGGATCGAGGCCCTTGAAGGAGAGGGAACCGAACACCGCCTGGATGCCCGGATCGAAGGTGAAGACGTAGTCGATCGCGTGCGCTCCGAGGTCGGCCGTGGCGCTCGCCTGGACGGTCGCGTACGCGTAGCCGCGATCGGTCAGCGCGCGCAGCACGGCTGCCTGGGCCGCCTTGTAGCCGTCCTCGTCGAAGCGATGCCCCCTCGGGATGGCCGAGTCGGCGGCCGTGCGCAAGGCGGCCTTGTCGTCAGCGGGCAACCCGTCGATCCCCTCGAGCCGGACGTCGCGATCGAGTGTGGGCGGTCCTTCGTCGACGACGATCTGGACGCGGACGTGCCCGTCCTTGACCGAAATGACGCGCGCGACGCGGGCGTGCGCCTCGAGGAAGCCCTCGCCGCGGTAGTAGCGCTCGACGCGAGCCATGTCGCGCTGGAGCACGGCGGCGTCGTAGATCGCGTAGTCGTAGACGATGCCGCGGAACAGGCCGAGGAACTTGGGGCTCGCCGACGTGGCGAGCCTGTCGGTGACGTCGTCGGACGCGATCTTCGCGTCGCCGGAGATGCCGACGGAGTCGACCGACGATCTTCCGGGCGGGATCGAGGCGGCGCACCCGGCCATGGACGCGCACAGGACCAGCGCCAGTCTCTCGGGCAGCGCGGCCCCAAGAACCAAGGCGAGGGAAGGGGCGGAACGCATCACGCTCGTCGGCGCCCGATTGTAGTGCTCCAATCAAGTTCGTACCGTATGCGTATCGGCTCGGCGGTCCCTTCGGCGCCGCGGTCGCCCGTCGCCGCGCTCGCCATGGCTCTTCTTGCGTGCGCGCTCTCCGCCGCGATCGGGTGCTCTTGGTCGCTTCCGCATCCGCAGTACGTGGCCCAGACGACGAGCGCGCTGACGGCGGTCGACCTTCCGCCGCCACCGGGACGCGTCGAAGCGATCCCCCCGATGCCGCCCGGCGCCGTCTGGGTCGATGGCGAGTGGCTATGGCGCCGGGCTCGATGGGCCTGGTCGCCGGGCCGCTGGGTCGTCGCCCCGGCGGGCGCCACGTTTTCGCCCTGGGCATTCACGCGCGCGCCGGACGGAACGCTCTGGTATGCGCCCGCCGCCTGGCACGACGCCAAGGGAGCCGCCATCGAGGCGCCGGCGCCAATCGCCCTGGCCCACTGCGACACCGTCGAGGTGGTGAACGCCAGCGGCGATGTCGAAAGCACGGGCCCGACGCTACGGTCTCGCGCTCGCCCGGGCCAATGAAGGGGTCAGGCGGGAGCGAGAAATGGCGGCCGGAGGTTTGTCCCTCTGGGACCGATGGTGCTTTAGTCGGTCGGATGACCGGCTTCGGGCACCATTAACAAGATAGCTCTGGCCCTGTTCTTCGCGACGGGCTGTTCGAGCTCTCCGCGCGAGGGCGGGACGGCATGGGTGCCTGCGCTTGCCGCGATCGTCGCCGCGGCGCCAGCGAGGGCGATGACGGTGCACTTCTACGACGTGGGTCAGGGGCTCGCGGCGCTCGTCGATTTGCCCGACGGACGGCACCTGCTCGTCGACGCCGGCGACCGCCCGAACCGCCCCGGCTGCGGCGAGTCGTGCAACGGGGCCGACCGGCACCTGCTCTCGAGTTTGCGCCGCGACCTGGCCGGCGCGCCGATCGACGTGCTTTGGATCACCCACGGCCATTCCGACCACGTGGGCGGCGCCCCCGAGGTTCTCGCCTCGTTCACCGTCGGGACCTTCGTCGACAACGGACGCGATGGGCGCCGCGCGGAGATACGACTCGCGCGCCTCGCCGCCGAAGACCATCACGCCGCCGTCGTCGTCGTCGATCCCGATCACCGGGCGTTCGGTGGGCTCGACTCACCCGGTGTCACCGTGACTCCGGTGCTGCCCCCGGCGTGGCCCTCGACCTGCTCCCACGACGCCAACGAGTGCTCGATCGCGCTCCGCATCGACTTCGGCGCGAGCTCCGTGCTGTTCACGGGCGACGCCGAGCACGAAGAGGAGATGCAACTCGAGCCGCTCGCGCCGGTCACGCTCCTTCAGGTCGGGCATCACGGCAGCGAGACTTCGACGAGCCCCGCGTTCCTCTCGAAGGTGCGGCCTCGCTATGCCGTCATCTCAGCGGGGCGTCCGGGCCAGGGGCTGAACCGCGCCTATTGCCACCCGCGCGCCATCATCGTCGAGCGTCTCGCGCGCGTGCTCGGAGGCTCCGCGAGCCGCACGCTCGAGGCGTTCGACGGCGAGCGCTGTGCTCGCGCGCGCCCGCAGGACTGGACGATGGTGGCGTCGAGCGACTCGCTCTGGGCCACGGAGCGCGATGGCGACGTCGCGCTGACGACGACCGGCGACGGCGTGTTCCGCCGCCTGGGGTATCCCGCGAACTAACAGCCGCGCCGCAGGCGTTCGCGCCAGGGCTCCGGCGAGAAGACGGCGGGCGTGGTCGTCGCGATGAAGTGGCGCAGGACGGCGGTGAAGCGCTCAGGGTCTCTGTGGTGCGGGAAATGGCCCGCTTCCTCGAAGGTCACGAGGCGGCTGCCCGGCATCGCCTCGTGGGCCACCTTGGCATGGCGGTAGGGGATCACCGCGTCGTGGGCGCCCCAGACGAGCAGCGTGGGCATCCCGCTCGTGAGGTAGCAGCGGTCGAGCATCGTGATCGCCTGTCCGCGCCAGTCGACGGCGGCGCGCAGGGTGCGGACGAACGCGCGGCGCGAGGTGGCATCGGGCAGCGTGTCGAAGACGCGCATCATGTCGTCGGCGTCCCGGCCGAGGTCCGTGCCGAGCGTCTCGAGCAGCCAGAACGCGCTCCGCACCGCCATGCGCGTGGCGGAGAGCGTCATGAGCGGGAGCGCGAAGTCGGTGTTGGGCGCGGCGGCGAGACGCAGCAGAGGGTGCACTTCGTGCGAGACGCCCCCCGTGCTGACGAGCACGAGGCGCTCGCAACGCTCGGGGTACTGATAGGCGAACTGCATGGCGACGCCGCCGCCCATCGAGTGGCCCACCACCGTGACGCGATCGATCCCGAGAACGCTGATCAAGTCGCGCATGCCGTTGGCGTAACCGCCGATCGAATAGTCTGCGCGCGGCTTGTCCGATCCACCGTGCCCGAGCAAGTCCGGCGCGAGGACCGTGAAGTCCCTGGCAAGGTCGGGGATCAAGCGCCGCCACGTGTGCGAGCTGTCGCCGATGCCGTGGATGAGCAGCAGCGCAGGCCCCCGCCCGGCGCGAACGAACGCGCGCCGGTGCCCGTGGATGGTGCGAAACTGGAGCGCGAAGTCGCGAGGAGTCAGCGCCTCGGCGGGCCTGGGGACAGGGAGCGCGCTCACGGTATCCAGTCTAGGCCCTATCCCGTTACAGGATCGTTTCGGCACCGATGTTTCGGCGTCATCCTGACGGGCGGCCAGAAACTCTCTGGACCCTGTCGTCCAGCACCGTCCAGGCGAGCGTCGCTGCTGCGAGGCCGGCGCAGACCAGCACACCTCCCACCTCTCCTGTGCGCTTGCCGATGGCGGCGATCACCAGGGGCGACGCGAAGCCGATGTACGTCAGCGCATAGAAGATCCCCGTCAGGCCTCCGCGCGCGCCCGGTGCGGCGTTCGCCTCCACGAAGCGCAGGCCCGCGATCAGGCAACCGCCGTAGCCGAGGCCGAGCAAAGGGGCGGCCAGCAGCACCCCTACCGGCCGGGCAACCGCCGCCGCGGCGGCGCCGACGAGCAACCCCACGGTTCCGACGGCGAGGCCGAACGCCGCGGCCGATCGAGGTCTCCAGGGCCGCAGCACCGGCTGGACCAGCACGGCCGAGAGCAGCGTGATGCCTGTGACGAGGCCCGCGAACACGACGCGCAGCACCCCGACCTGTTCGCGCACCAGCCCCGGAAGCACGGCGAACGAGATCGACGGGAAGACGAACACCCACGGCGCCACGAACGCCACTTCGCGGACGAACCCCGAGGGCACGACGTGCGCGGCACCCTGCAACGGGGACACGTCTCGCGGCCGGGTCGGCAAAGGCCCGCCACGCGAGGCCGCCGCGGACGACGCGATGGACGACGCGAGCAGCAAGGCCTGGACGGCGTACGGCAGGCGCATGGGCCATGGCAGCCACTGGGCAAGGATGCCCGTGACGAGGGGGCCGCCGCCGAAACCGCTGGAGAGAGCCACCGCGGCCCTGCGCGCGCCCGTGCCGGCAGGCGCGTCGTGGGCGAGGTCCTGCGCCCATGCCGTCCCCGCGCTGAATGTGGCCCCGGAGCCGAGGCCGACGACGAGGCGACCGACGAGAAGGACGGCGAATCCCCCGCTGCCCCCGAAGGACAGGATCGCCGTCCCTGCGAGGGCGACCATGGCGGCGGGGATGACGACAGGACTGCGGCCCAACCGATCGGACAGCGGACCGCCGAAGAGGAGCCCTGGCAGCAGGCCCACGGCGTAAACGCCGAAGAGGACCCCGAGGTCGAGCGGCGTGAGCCCGAGGGCCGACCGGTAGACGAGCAGCAGCGGAACGAAATGGTTGGTGCCCCAGGCGACGGCGAACATCAGAACGGCGAGGCGGCGGTGCACGGGCTGCCGCACATAGCGCCTGCGGTCGAGCCGCGCATGGGTGGGGGTCCGAGCGGCGACATCGGGTACACTCGCGCGCGTTATGACCGACGGAGTGATCTCCCGAGACAAGCCGCGCCCGCCCGCGTCCGTGACGAACATGGGCCTCAACACGATCGCCCTCGGATGCCTGCTCGTGATGCTGGCCTACCTGCGGTACCGCCACCAGCTCTACGGCACCGGGCCCGGGCAGCTGCCGCGTCAGAGCGAGATCTTGCTCTTGCTCGGATCGGTCGCGATCCCCGTGGTGTTCATGGATATCGTCGTGCTCAAGGTGCACCGGCGCGCGACGACGGGGCTCGATTGGGTCGCGGCGCCGAGCTTCGACCTCGGCCGTGTCGTGACGAAGCTGCTCGGCCTGGGCCTCACCCTGGGCGTCATCGCGCTCGCGTACTGGGCTTTCTCCGAGTACCACGGCTCGTTCTACGATCCGTTCTACGCGGCGCTGCGGCGGTTCTGGCTTCCGCTCGTCATCGCGGCGGTGGGGTACGTCTCGATCGTCGACGGACAGATGGTCGCTCCGCGCGACGCGTACTGGCAGCTTGGCCGAGTCGTGCTCCTGCATCCGGGCGACGCGCGCGCCGCAGACGTGGCGAACCACTTCCGCTCCTGGCTCGTCAAGGCGTACTTCATCCCGCTCATGGTCGTGTGGATGCACGGCGAGGCGTCCAAGCTCATCTCGTTCGATCTCGCGCACGCCGAGTGGAGCAACCTGCGCGCATACGACTTTCTCTACGACCTCATCTTCGGCGTCGACCTGCTCTTCTGCACGTGCGGCTACATCCTGTCGTTCCGCGTCATCGACACGCACGTGCGGTCGGCGGAGCCGACGATGTACGGGTGGGTCGTCGCGCTCTTCTGCTACCAGCCCTTTTACAGCCTGATGGAGGCGCAGTACGTGCGCTATTCGCAGGACTACGGCTTCGGCGCGTGGCTCGGGGGCGCGCCGATCGCGGTGCGCTGGCTGTGGGCGGGGGCGATCCTCGCGCTCATCACCATCTACTCGCTCGGGACGGTGGCCTTTGGCGTGCGCTTCTCCAACCTCACGCACCGCGGAATCCTGACGAACGGGCCCTACCGCTTCACGAAGCACCCGGCCTACGTCACGAAGAACCTCTCCTGGTGGCTGGTCTCGGTGCCGTTCGTGCCGCACACGGGGATCATCGACGCGATCCGGCACTCGCTTTTGCTCGGCTGCGTCAACTCGATCTACTTCTTTCGCGCCAAGACCGAAGAGGCGCACCTTTCGCGCGATCCGACGTACGTCGAGTACGCGCTCTGGATGAACGACCACGGGGCGCTGCGCTTCCTCGGCCGCTGGTTCCCCGTGCTCCGCTACAAGGCGCCGCCGTCGTACGTGGCGCCTTTGAAGGCGCCGCTACCCCCCACGACAGAGCCCTCGGGCCCGTCGAAAACCGCGCCTCCCACAGCCCCGCCTGCTGAACAACAACCCTCGGCGACCTGAGCTGATCCGTGTAGGATCCGCTTTCATGAAAAGCGCTCCTATCCTTGTTGCGGCCGCCGCTGCCGGCGTGCTCACCTTCATCACGACTCGCCCCGCGCACGCCCTCGGCCCGGTCGACTTGGAGATCGGCGCAAAGGCGGGTGTCGCCACGAACCCGTCTACTGGCGGCGGCGACAACCCCATGGGCTTCGGCGTCGGCGGACGCGCCGGCATCTCCGTCCTCGGCTTCTACGGGGGCGGGCAGATCATGTACTACTTCGGCTCGAGCCAGACCGTCGACAGCGTATCCTACAGCTCGCATACGCTGATGTACGGCGTCGAGGGCGGTTACGGGTTCTCCGTTCCCGTCGTGGGCCTGCTCACGATCCGCCCGCAAGTGGGCATCGGCAACGCGACGTTCACCGAGAGCGGCGGCGGCGTGAGCGACAGCAAGAGCAACCTCTACGTCGAGCCGGGCGTCACCGTGCTCTTGTCGTTCTTCGGGTGGTACGTCGGCGCCGACGCCAACCTGCTCGTCTTTCCCGGCCTCGACAATTCGCAGATCGCCGTGACCATCCATGGTCAGGTCGGCTTGAAGTTCTGAGACGTCACGCCTTCTCAGACGTCATGCCTGAGGAATCAGGTGGCCCGATGCCGGCGTAGGCATGGGGAGAGAGGAGGTTGTCACGCCGGCACCGGACCGGGGTTTAACATCGCCTGCCCGCGACCTTTCGGCAGCACGGTACGTACGAACCGATGGTTGTGGCTGACGAATGCCGCGGCAGCACCCACGAGCCGCGCGCACGGCTCCCTTGATTTCAGCAGCGCGTTCAGGAGCCCGCGACGGACCGGTCGTCGCGGTCAATTGTTGGGGGCGCCGCAGACGAACCACGTCGCCATCGTCAGCCAGTCGGCCGGCGACGGTGCGACGGCGTCCGACGGGGGCATCGCGCAGGCGAGGAGCTCGGTCTCCATCGTGAGGTAGTTCGTCTTGATGCCGGCGTACGACGTGTAGTTGTACATCGACTCTTCGGCGCCGCCGGGGCCGTGGCACTGGCCGCCGAGGGCGCACGTCTTTTCGATGATGGGCTCGACCTCGTTGGCGAAGCTCGGGACGGTGGCGGGGCAGGTCGTCGGCGCGTCGGTCGGGCACGACGAATATCCGACGTCGCTGTTCGGCGCGCTCGCCCCGGACGAGCACGCGGCCACCCATGCGCCGGCAAGGAGAGGGCTGAACGAGGCAAGCCGTCGGATCATCGAAGTCACCATTCCTGCAGCGCGCAGCCGAGCGTCTTGGCGTCGGCGATGCGCGGTTCTCGTCCCGCCAGTAGATCGTCGAGCGCGTCTTCGAGGTACGGGACGGCGTCGTCGCGCAGGTGGTTCTTGTCGCTGTCGATGCCGCCGCGGTAGCGAAGGCGCCCCGCACGGTCGACGACGACGGAGTACGTCGCGTACTGCGCGCCCAGGGCGACGGCCAGGCGTGCGCCGCGGTCGACGAGGATGGGGAAGGTATAGCCCCCCCGGCGAGCCTCCTCGTCGTCGCGCTCGACGGACGCCCGCACCTCCGAGTCGACCATGAAGAACTGCACCCCGCGCGGACGGAACGCCGCGTCGAGCGCGCGAAGGCGCGGCTCGTGCTGCTCGAGGCAGTGGCAGTCGGGAGAGAAGAATACGAACACGGTGAACGCGGCATCGCCCGAGAGCGCCCGCGCATCGAGGGCCATGCCGTGACCGCCCGCGAGAGGCACGGCCGGCACGATCGGCTGGGCTGAACCATGGGCCGCGCAAGCCATACAGGCAAGGAGCCACGCGAGAACGACGGTGCGCGCTGCTAGGACCATGAGCGGATCACCGTCAGCGTGAGGCCGGCCGATGCGGGCTGATTGCTGCCGAGCTGCGAGAAGGGCGGCTCGACATAGAGGCCACCGAGCAGGCGCCAGGCGTCGGTCAGGGGATAGAGGCCGGAGAGCGTGAAGGTCGTGAGCCGCTTGGCGCTGTAAGGGACGTACGCGCCGCCCGAGGTCGCGTCGCCCTCGAAGGCGTACGACGTGGACAGGGCGATCGCGGCGTCGTTGGGCAGCGTGTACGCCGTCGCGGCGAGCAAGGTCACTTGCGGGGCGAGCGTCTCGCCGTAGCGCGGCGTGCGCGCGGCCAGGATGGCGGTCGCGTTTACGAGCCACGGTCCGTACGTCTGCTCGAAGGCGACGGCGCCGTTGATCTGCCACGCGCCGATTCCGGTCTCATCGACGGCGAGCGGCTGCGAGGCCTGCTCCGGGCTCGTCCCCGTCGGGACCGTGACGCCTGCAAGGAGCGCGACGCCCGGCACATAGAGCGACTCGCCGGCGAGGATGAAGTCGTAGCGCGCGCTCGCGTTGATGTCCCCGATGCCGCCGCCGAGGTGCGTGCCCCCGACCGACGGGGGTACCGAGCGGCGCGTCTCGAGGAAAGGTACGAGCAGGGCCACCTGACCGCGCCGCAGCACGCGCGCCGCGGCGAAGAGGTCTTCCTCGAGATCGAGCTCGGACGTGCCCGCGGGGGATCCGACGTAGTGGCCACCGACGTCGTACGAGCCGAGGATCTCGCCCGCGTGCGCCTCGACCCCCGCGAGGAAGTCCTCGTGCAGCTCGAGGCGCGCGGGGGTCACGGCGCTGCCGCCCGCGCAGCACGCCTGCGCTCGCGCGCGGGCCGACGTCAGGCACGCGGCGAGCGCCATTAGGCACGCCCACGCCGTGACGCTAAGGGACTTCGAACTCGGGCGCGACATTGTCTTGGGTAGGCCCCACGAGGTTGGTGCGCAGCTGCCATAGCCCGGGCATGTACAGGTCGAGATTGGTGATGACGTACCGTCCGCCGTCCGCGGCGGTCACGGTGGGATAGGTCCCACCGTGGTCCATCGCGGGCATCCACGGCTGGATCGACACGGTCAAGCCGTCGACGGGCGCTCCGCCATCGACTTGCGTGACGGTGAGCTCGCCGCTGTTTATCCCCTGGGCGGGGGGCTGCGGCCACGAACGAAGCTCCACCGAGAGATCCCCCTTGGCGCTCTTCAGTGTCATGAAGGGTGTCGCGAGAAATCCGCCGTCCGGCGGGAGCTCCTCCAGCGGCGCCGAGCTCGAGCACCCCGCGGCGACAACGAGCAGGAGCCCCGCGAGCGGCGTCTGCGGCTGGTTCACTGCTCGCTCGCGTCCGACGACGCGTCGGACGCCCCGGACGGCGACGCTTCGCTGGATGCTTCGGGCAAAGGACCGGACGCCGCGTCCGTCGCGCCCGGGACCGTGACCCAGAAGGCCGCGTGGCCGTGGGGCGAGTCGGGCAGCTCGTCGTTGCAGTTCTCGTTGAAATGAAAGCGCACGCTCCACATGCCCGGGTCCGGGAAGTTGATCGGCCCGACCTCGTACCAGCCCGGCTTGAACTCGATGGGGGGTGGCTGCCTCGCGCTCGCGACGCCGGAGCAGTTGAGGTTCGCCTGGATGTACGGACCCGCGCCCGTCAGCGGCGCGCCGCTCTGGAATGTCGTGGCACCCACCCGGAGGGTGGCGTGCACGGTGAAGTACACGTCCATGCCCTCGCAGATCGGGGTCGACGTCCAGCTCACGTCGTACTTGCAGTCGTCGTCGCTGCCCTCTTGCCCGTACATGGTCGGGTTGTAGTCACTTTCGCAGCACGTCCCGTCGTCGGGGCCGATGGACACCGGGATGCCTGCCTCGTTTTCGGTGCAGGCCTCTCCGGGAGGGCCGCCAGCGTCGACGGTGGTCGTCCCGCAACAGCCGGCCACCTCGGTCACCTGGCGCACTTCACCGGCGTCCGCGGTGTCGCAGTGCATGTCCGTCGGGCCGTTCGTGATGCCGTTGCTGGCCATCGCGCATGTCGCCGCTCCGGCATCGACCCAAGCCGCCGCGTCGGCGATGTTCGCAACGGGCATCTGGCACAGGAGCGGGGTGGCGGCGGTGGTGGTGCTTTTGTTCGAGCTGCACGCGGCGATCGCCACCAAGGCGACGACCGCCGACGCGGCCATGCCGCGCCTGGAAAACAAGACTCCAAAGGACCCGCCCGGACGGCGGACATCGTCGAACGACTTCATGTCGGTGCTCCTGCTCTGAGTTTTGGATGAACGGATAGCCCTCTCGTTCAGCCAAACCCCGCGCGATCGCCGGCGCGTCGGCCCGCGGAAGCCATTGCGGACACGACGGCGGATGCGGGGTTTGACCGGTACCGGGCGCTAGCCCGGCAGGGCGATCCGTGGAGGAGGCGTCGCAGGTTCGACGTGGCGTTCGGGAGCACGCGCCTCGTCGGCGAGCGGTGCGTCGACGCGACGCACGACCTGGGCGAGAACGACGAATGGCGCTGGGAGCGTGCCCGGATCACACGAGGCCGCCGTGGCCGAGCGACGCTCACCGCACGGCACACCTTGGGCAGACGCGAGGCGCGAACCTGCGGACGCCCTCGGCGCATGGCTGCAAACGGGACAGGACGCGTGGCTCCCGCCGCTGGCGCAGGTGCACACATGGCCGTCAGTTCCCGACAGCGCCTGCACCAGCCCCGGCAACCCGTTGCCCGCCCCCATCATCAGCGACCCGACGAGCGCCAAGGCGACGTACACCGCGAGGGCGGCGGCATGCAGGCGCGACAGAACGGTTCGCATGGGGCGCTCGACGACGCATCTTGGGCTCGCCCCGGCGATCGGGCAAGGCCATTTGCCCACCACGAGCCACCCGCCGTCACGTCATGCGACCTCGCGCGTGCGCAAGCTCTCGCGCAGCGGGAGCGATCGACGACCTTTTCGTGTAGACCGATGGTGAGAAGAGAATGGGGCTCCCGACACTGCACTTCGTTTGCGGGCCTGTCGGCGCCGGCAAGACGACGTACGCGATCGCCCTGGCGGAGAGCACGAAGGCGGTTCGCTTCACGGGCGACGAGTGGGTCGCGCGGCTCTTCGCGAAAGACCGGCCGGACCCTTGCCCGCTCGAGTGGACGCTCGAACGCGCCGAGCGTTGCCGCGGGCACATCTATCAGGTCGCCGAGCAGCTCGTAGCGCGCGACGTCAATGCCGTCCTCGACCTCGACCTGCCGCTGCAAGACGAGCGCGACGCGTTTCGATCGTGGGCGATGGGCACGCGAGCCGTCGTCAAGATGCACTACCTCGACGTCGGCCGTGAGACACGCCTGGCGCGCGTGCAGCAGCGCAACCAGGAGCGAGCGGGCACGTACTTCTTCGAAGTGAGCCCGGCGATGTTCGACAAGCTCGACGCCGCTTTCGAGCCTCCCACCGACGATGAGCTCTACGGCGCGATGATCGTCGTCGACGGCTAGCGCCGGCTAGCGCCCATCGCGCTCTGGGTTAACTGCCGCTGCCGGGATCCGTGGGCACTTCGACTTGCTCGGTGGGAAGAGCCGGCGTGGGGGCGATGCTCGGCATGTCGAAGGCCTGGCCGAACGAGATGATGTAGCCGATGGGGGCGACGACGCGGCCGGTCGATGGGTCGATCGGCCGCACCAGCGGGACGCCGAGGTCGGCGCGGAAGACGACGCGATCGAGCCAGGGAAACAGCGCGCGAACGCCGATGCCCGTCGACTGCAACGGGCGCAGGGTGGAGACCGTGGGCGCCGCGTCCGCCGCATCGAAGAACACGACGCCGGCGAGCTGGCACGACAGGATCTCGACGGGGCGCGAGCGGAGCTCGAGGCTGTAGGACACCGAGTCGGCACCCACGAGAAAGTTCGTGGGGAATCCACGGAGGAACATGTTGCCGCCGACGATGTCGAGCTTGTTCAGGTAGTTGCGCCAGCGGTAGTCGAAGCGGGCGTCGAGGACGATGCGCCCCAGGCCCGCGATCGTCGGCGTCACGAGGTGGGTGACGGGCAGGACGTACGCATCTGGGATCTCGTGGGATTGGAGGACACCATTGGTACGTTCAGATACCCGGCCAATGTCGGTGATCGAGGAGATCGACGCTCGAAAGAGTCCGTCGCGAATCGCGACCGTGTACTGCGCGGAGGCAGCGAGGGCGACGTAGTTGCGCGTCGAACCGAGCGCCGTCGAACGAGGACCGACGGCGAGCAGGACGTCGTGCCCGAGGCGGTAATCCTCCTGCAACGCCAGTGTGTCGAAGTCGATGAGGCGCGCGTACCGCTTCGTGTACGTCTCATACTGCAGCGTTGGACCGACAGCGGTGTCGCTCACCGGGACGTCGTTCGCGACGAAGCTCTGCACGGTCTGCATGGCCTGCAGCGAGGGGGTCGAGTACGGGATCTGGTACACGTCGCGCACGATGCTGCCCGCGAGCGTGAACTCGTGCCGCGTGTCCCAGCCGAACGCGCGCCGCAGCTCCAGGATCTCCTCGAACTCGCGGATGCGGTACTCGAACGGGACGGCGAGCCCCGTCGCGGGATCCACGTAGTTGGCCAGCTGGGCGTTCTCGTAGCGGCGGTAGATGGCGTCCTGCCACTCCGTCGTCGCGTCCCAGGCCCACGGCGTCTCGCCCGAGAACAGCGGCTCGCCGGCGACGAGCGACCCATACGTGCCCTCGGGCGAGCCGCTCTCGCGGTTCACCATGACGTTGGCGTTCGCGACGACGGCGACGCGAGAGCTCGCGATCCGCGGCACGACGTACCCGAGACCGTAGGTCAGCGCGAGAGGCTCGTAGATGAATGTGCCGTCGATCGTCTGGTGTGTCCCGGCGAGGTTCAGCTCCGACGGCTGGAGAACGAGCTGCTCGAGCCCCCCTGGCGTGCCGACGATGCCCCACGCGAGGCGCAGGCTCCACACGTCCTTCGTGATGACGACGACGCGAACGCGGCCCGTCTCGCGCGACTTCGTGGCGACGACGAGCACGAGCGAGAGCGGCGAGAGCTGGCGCAGGTTGCGGATCATCTCGTCGACGCGCACCTGCCGGTAGCCGTCCCCTTCGTTCACGAGGATCTCGCGACGGACGACCGACGGTCGCGTCTTCGCGTGGAGGCTGTCGAGGATCCCGGGCAGCGGCTTCCACAGAAGGCCCGGCGCGTCCCGCTCTTCGAAGACGTCGAGAGGCACGATCTCGACGTGCTCGACGAGCTTGCCCTCGGGGTGCTCGTCCTCCGTCTCGCCGAGCGAGGCGAGCACCATCGCGATCGTCTCTTTCTCGTAGGCCGAGTGCACCTCGCCGCGCTGGGCCGGGGGTGGAGCCTGCCCGTGGGCGCCGACGGCCACCGTCACGAGCAGAGCTGCGCCCGCCGCCGCGGGGATCCAGCGAGGCCACCGGCGCACGCCCGCGACCATAGCGGGACGGGCGCCGTGCCGTCAGGGTGCGGACGGCGACTCGAACAAGTCTGGTTCGGCCACCGCGAGGACCGCGGCCAGCCGCTGCCTCTCTTCGGGCGTCGGAGCCCGCCGCTCGCGGATGATGCGGCTCAACTCTGTCTCGTTCAGGCCCGCAAGTCGCGCGACCTCGTACTGACGCTTTCCGCTATGCGCGATCAGGACCTTGAGCTTCACGTTCATCTGCGCCCCCCGATGGGAGGACTATTGCCCACAGTCTCGCGGGGCGACCATACCCATTTCGTGAAGCAGTCTCGCGGGCCTGGCGCGTGCTACGAAGCGACCGGTGACGCGCCCAGCGACCGACAATCGCCGCCCTTCGTTCGCGCGCGACTTCCCGCGGACCCCCGAGGTCGACGCCCTCGTCGATGCGTTCGCTCGAGGCGACTACGCGCGCGTCCGGGCCGCAGCCCCCGACGTCGAGCGGAGCGAAGATCCAGCGACCCGTGATGCAGCCCGAATGCTCGTCGATCGCACCCGACCCGACCCGCTCGTGCTCGTTCTTCTGGGGATCGCGACGGCGCTCTTCGTCGTCATCGCCGCCTGGTCGATCGGAAAGTAGCGACGCTACTGCCCTGGCTCGTTCGAGCCGGGCACCGACTTGATTTCCTTGCGCGCGTGCTTCCACGCCCGCTGCACGACCCAGGACATCGAGCGCTGAAGGCGCTGCGCCTCCTTCTGGATCTCGTCGAGCATCGCCTCGGGAAAGTAGAGGCTCTGCTTGCGCTTGTCGCTTTTCGAAGAGTCCACGGACTTCCGATCGGTGTCTTGCACGCTCATGGCCTTTTTGACTCGCTGCCATATTGTGACACGGCCGGAGCCTTCCCGTCGAGCATCTGTCCACTTCGCACGGGCACGGTGCTATGAAAGCCTCTCATGACGGGCGGGCGGGCGGCTCTCCTCGGATGCGCGACCGGGGCATGGCTGGCCGGCCTCGCCACCCTGGCTGCTCTGGCCTTCGGGGGGTCGTCGTGCGGGCAGGCCTTCACGGCGACGTCGGGCGGCGGGAGCGACGGCAGCGCGGGCGGGGACGTCGTGGCCTTGGATGTGGGAGCCGGCGAGACGAGCGGCGGGGATGCGGGATTGGGCTTCTGCGCCTCGCAGGACGCGCACACGCTGTGCGAGGACTTCTCGACGGGCGCGTTCCCGGACAAGTTCGACAAGCTGGGGACCACCACGGGAACCGTGGTGGCTGACACGGTGAACACGAGGTCTCCGCCGGAGTCGG
Source organism: Myxococcales bacterium (assembly GCA_003139415.1). Classification (GTDB taxonomy): domain Bacteria; phylum Myxococcota_A; class Polyangia; order Polyangiales; family Polyangiaceae; genus Palsa-1150. The sequence goes on from PLIR01000112.1 coordinate 17,984, forward strand.
CTCGCGCCACCACGCTGGCCGAGCAAGCGGCAGGGTCCGTGGCGTCGGCCCTCATCGAGCACGACTTCACGTTGGCCGATTCGATCGGCTCCCACTTCACGTTAGTGGACTGGGTGCGCTTCGACAGCACGACCACGTGCCTCAGCCCGGGGCAGTCCGTCATCATCGCCCAGATCGCGTTTCCCCGTTCGACGTCTCACTACGAGATCGACGTCGTGGCCCTGGCGGATTCGGCGGCGATCGTGGAGAGCACGAACAACCCCGCCGCCGCGAGCGCCGATGGAGGGCCTGCGTTGACGACGCACGCCTTCACCTTGGGTGCCCTGACCCTCGACGCGTTTGCCTCGTGGACGGTGGATATCAATCTTGGCCCCGCCAAGTCGGCGAGCGTCACGGTCGCCGGTACGACAGGCCCACCGCAGGACCTGACGGCCGCGACGGCGAACGACAACTTCACGGAACCGAGCTTGGTCCTCGGCGCGGCGGTGGCCGGCGTGTCGGGCGGATGCAGACTCAACGTCGACGACATCCTGTTCGACATCCACGTCTTGTGATGGCGGGCCTTCGAATGACGACCCTCGGCGCCTGGCTCGCCGCGCTCGGCGCATCGGCCGCGGCATGCGCCCTCGCCGCCGCGTGCCACGTCTACGTGGATGAGCCCCCGCAGCCTGCTCCTCAGCCGCAGCGCCAGTATGCGTATGCGCCGCCCCAATACGCCTACGCGCCTCCCCCTGCGCAGGCCCCGTCGCCGTACCAACAGCCCCCATCGCCGTACCAACAGCAGCCGGCTCCCCCACAGCCTCCTCGGACACCCGCCCCACGCCCTCGCCCCCCGCCGCCCGTAGACTCCGAACCCGACCCGCAGATCGACGGCGAGCCCGAGTTCAACCCCGACAACCCTCCCCCGCCCCACCATCACAAGAAGCACCCCCGGCCCCCGGGGCCCCCCGACGGTGGCACGCCCGA
>PLIR01000446.1 GCA_003139415.1 Myxococcales bacterium
TGCTCGCTGCCGGGGCAGCGGTCGCGGCGGGCGATGCTGCCGTCGCGGTGGCCGCGGGTCCAGCCGTGGGAGGCTTGGGCGCGGGCGTCGCTGCCGCTGGTTTCGCGGGCGCCTGTGCCGCACCGCCACCCGAGGCCTTCGGCGCCGCGCTGGCGGAGGCACCGGGCGCGGACGACGATGCCGCCGACGCGCTTGGCGCACTCTCCGATGCGGCGGCCGACGGCGCCTCACCCCCGGACGCCGCGGCGCTCGCCGAGGTTGCAGGCGCGCTCGCCGCCGCTGAGGCCGTCGGCGGGGGCTCCGGCGCGGCGCCGTTGCCGAAGATCTGCCCGCGGAAGACGAACGCGGCGATGGCCACTGCGACCAGAACCCCGAGGGCAATGACCCCGCCCCCACCCCCGCTCTTCTTGGCCACGGGCGGCGGCGACGACGATGGCCTCGACGACGCTCGCGGCTGCGGGCGAAGCGACGGAGGCCTGGACTCGCGATGCGGCGCCTTCGCCACCGGCGAGTCGCGGGTGGTGCGCGGCGGATCGGACACCGGCTTGCGCGGCGCCGACGCACCTGGCGACATGCCCGCCACCATGGCCCGCGCCTTGGCGGCCTCGTCGAGCGGTTCGTCTGCCTCCTGCGCCGGCGGCGGCAGGGGGGATAGCAGCTTGTGGACCGTGAGCTCGTCGGCGCCGCTCTTCTGCGGCGTCGGCGCGACCGACGGCACGGCTGGCGTCTGCGCGCTGGCCGCGTCGGGGCTGCCTGCAAACAGCGGGTTCGTGCCGACTTCGGCCATCGAGCCGCCCGCCTCGCGGAGGGCCTCTTCGAGCAGCTCGGCCNNATAAGCTCGCCGCGCCGCCTGCCGTACGTCCGCCAGAAGCCGGCCACCGCCTCGCGCAGCGCCTCCTCGAGCAGCTCGGCCGCCTGCTTCATCACGGTCGGCTCGGCCTTCGAGTCGTCGGGCGGGACGCTGCCGCGGCTCTTCGGGAACATGTCCGGCACCGCCGACGTGCGCGCCGGGGCCACGGACGAGGCCGGGCGCGGTGCCCCGGCGTGCGGCACCTGGACGGCGCCGAGTCCGACCATCGTCGATTTGCCCACCCGCGGGCTTGCCGCCGCGGGAGGCGGCGTCTTCGAGCCGACGGGCCGCGGCGCAGGGGTCACCGCGGGCGGCCGCTCGGAGACCTTCCCGGACGCTTCGACCTCGGCCTCGTACGTCTTGCCGGCGTCCGAGCGTGTGTTCATCAGCTTGTCGATGACGATCTTCGACGGGTCGTCGATCTTGATGAACTTGACGCCCATCCCCGCGGGTCGCTCGGCCGTCCCCTGGGACGTCTCGCGCTTCCACACGACCCGCCCCACGCCGGTGATGACCGCCTGATCGCTGGCGAGCCGCACCTCGAACTTGAGCAATGTCCCGGGGGGAAAGGGGCTCCCCGTCTTGATGTAGATGCCGCCGCGGCTCACGTCATGAGCATGGTTCTCGATGAACTCGTCGACCGTCGCGCTCTTGTAGCGGACGTTCAGGCTGACGATCTTGACGCGGCGATCTTTGCGGGTGTCCTGGGTCATCGGTCGCCGGCTCCAGAGGGTCGAACGCGCGAAGCGGCCGCAGCATCGTAACCCGTCCGGCTACAAAAAGGACAAGAGCGCCGCCTCAGCCAGCGCTGCTACAGTCGGCCCTGGGATGGCGGCAGGGTCGAGCCGAGCCGGAGGGCAAGGGCCAGCGGGCACGCAGAGCCGCTTCCGCGCACACGCCCGCCAGGCCGTGCGGGCCCGGGCGCTCGTGACGTACGCGCAGGGCGGCTGGGTGCAGGACGTCGCGCTCGAGAACATCGGTCTCGGCGGCGCGTGCCTCGTCGTCGACGCGGCGCAGGTGGCTCCCAGGGACTCGGTGATGATTTCGCTTGCCCGGGCCGGGTCGGTGACGCCGCTGCTCCTTGCCGCCCGCGTCGTCTGGGTCGGGCCGGCGTCGTCCGGGTCGCTTCGGCGCTCCGTGGGCGTCGCCTTCGAGCACGGGAACCCGGACGCGGCGTTCGCGCTGTACCAGATGCTGCTGGCTTACGACCCGAGCGCGTGAGAGAGAGGCGTCCCGAGGTCCCGAGGGTACGCGGCGTCATCAGGTCGGAGACAAGACCCACTTGCCCGGAGACAAGGCCCACTAGCCCGGAGACAAGGCCCGTTTGCCCGGAGACAAGCCCCGTTTGCCCGGAGACAAGGCCCGTTTGCCCGGAGACAAGCCCCGTTGGGAGCGCACGAACCCGCTCGTCCGACGCGGGACCGCGGTTCCTCCGGTGGGTGAAGGCGATTGTCGGCGCGATCCAGGGTGCCGCGCGCGCGAGGAAGCGCGTTCGCGGCGCGATCATGCGCTCCAGTGGCGGGATGATCGCCGTTGTCTCCGAGATGATGGGCACTCGTGACGGGCGAACCGCCCTTGTCGACGGGCAGACGGGCTGTGTCTCCGGGCTGACGGGCTTTGTCGACGGGACAAAGGGCCTCGCGGGCTCGCTCGGGGCCTCGTCTCGCTACGCGATTCACTCCGTGTCGCCGATGAAGGGCTGACGCGGGTCGCTCGAGGGCTCCATCGCGCCGCCAACGCGCTCGATCGGGTCGCCGATGCGCTCCATCGGCTCGCCAGCGTGCTGCGTGGCGTGCCGAAAGGGCGCTGGGCCGGCCGGACCGGGCATCGACGAAAGAAAAAAACGAAAATCGACCGCCCGCCTGTCACGGATCGACCCGATCGGGACTTGGAAGGGGGGAAGGGACACGAAGCGGGCGATGGTCGCCCGACCGAAGGTCCCGGCCATCCCGCCTCATCCAACGAACAAGACCCAAGGAGCCCATCATGACAACGCTAACGACCGTCAACATCACCACGCAGAAGGCCGGACTCGCGGCCGAGTACCAGGCACTCATCACCGGCATCAACACGCTGCTTCCTTCCATCGATCCTTTCGTTCTGGGCAATGCAACCATCTCGCGCGCCGACTTGCTCGCGAAGCTGCAGAGCCTTCTCAACGCAGCCAACTCGACCAAGGCGACACAGGCCGCCTATCACAACGCGGTCCAGAGCGAACGGTCGCTCACCGTCCAGGTCGCGCCGCTGCGTGCGCAGCTGAAGCTGTTCTTGCAGTCCCGCTTCGGCAAGACCAG